>JAEDKA010000008.1 GCA_016296065.1 Kiritimatiellia bacterium | reverse complement strand
CATTTGCACACTAAGGGAAGTTTCGGCTCGCACAGCCAGAGACCATGCCGCCTGATGCGCGTAAGTTCAAATGCGTAAACCCTGGCATTCCCCGCCGTGAGGGTGGCGCGATTCGCATCGTTTTGGTATAATTTACGGCAAAGCGGAGTTAGGCGCGTCCATGGTGGCCGCGCCGGTGTCTCCGGGGAGAGTGGATGCAGTCGTTGTTCAGCATGGCCGCAATCGTCTTCTGGACGCTTTGCGCGGCAGGGATAGCGTGGTACGCGGCGGAGGTCGCAAAGGACGTCACATACGTGACGCTTGCGGACGGTCGTCGTCAGGAGCGGTCGATTCCGATCGTCTTCAAGATGCTCCTGCCGTTCGTCGGCAACCTCGACAGGCTTGTGTCAAGGCCGATGTTCGCGAAGCAGATAGAGACGGCGGACTGGATGCTCGTCGCGGCCGGGTTCGAGGGGCTTCTTTCAGGCCGTGAGTTCGTCGCGCTCAAGATTCTCTGTCCGATAGTCCTCGGCACGGCGTGGACGGTTCTCGTCGCGCTTCTCGGCGCGGCGCTGCCGGGTTCGCCTTTTGCGGACGGGCTTGTTCCGCTCAGCATATTCGGCTTCTTCCTTTTCTACGTCCAGCCGATGATGTGGCTCAGGAGCTCTCTCAAGAAGCGGCACCTCGCGATCATGAAGGCGCTTCCGTTCGTGCTCGACATTCTGACGCTCTCGGTCGAGGCCGGCATGGACTTCATAAGCGCGCTGCAGCGCAACTGCCAGTCGAGAAAGCTCGACCCGCTCAACGAGGAGCTGCTTCGGATGACGAAGGAGATACAGGTCGGCTCGTCGCGCCGCGAGGCGCTTCGCAACATGGCGGACCGCGTGAGGCAGAGCGATCTCAAGTCCGTCGCGTTCGCGCTCATCCAGGCCGACGAACTCGGAGTGTCGATCGGCGCGATACTGCGCATCCAGTCGGAGCAGCTGCGGAGCCGCCGCTTCGACCGCGCGGAGAAGCTTGCGCACGAGGCTCCGACGAAGATGCTTGGCCCGCTGATGCTCTGCATCTTCCCGGCTGTGTTCATCATTCTTCTTGGTCCGGTGCTGTCCCAGGCCATGAAGGGAATGCTCTAAGGAAACGGAAAATACATGTCAAAACGTCCAGAACTGCTGATCGCGTCCGGCCCCATGCAGGGCACGCGCTTCCAGGTCGGCGCCGGCGGGGTTAGGCTCGGCCGGTCGTCTTCCAACGACGTCCATCTGCCGGACGAGGAGCTGTCCCGCAACCACTGCCTCTTCGAGCAGTCGGGCGAGGAGGGCCTTCGCCTGACCGACCTCGCGAGCGCGAACGGAACATACGTCAACGGAACGCAGCTCGGGTCCGACTCCCGCGAGCTGTCCGTCGGCGACACCATCGAGGTCGGCTCGACCAGGATAGTCGTCGTCAAGGAGGGCGAGAGCGCGCCTACTCCGCCTCCACCGCCCCCGACGCCTCCGGCCGCGCCGGTGCGCTCCGCCCCCGTCGGAGGCCCTGTGGATCTCGGACTCGGCTCCGCCGCGCAGCAGAGCGGCGCCCCCGCGCTCCGGTCTGGGGACGCAAAGTCTTCCTCGCAGCAGAAGCGCGCGCCGCTTGCCAACATCCTCTGGATATTCGCCGCACTGCTTGTCGCCGGCGCGATAGCCGTCGTCTTGTACACTCCGCGCGAGAGCGAGAAGACGGTGGTCAAGGTCACGGAGGAGAAAGTCGAGCCAAAGCTCACGGCGCTCTACTACGAGAAGGTCGAGGCGGACGCGTCGAGGATATTCCGCTACCAGATGACGATCGACGAGTCCGGCACGCTGCGCGTCTCATTTGACGACGTTCCCGGCGAGAACAGGCACGTCGACAAGAAGGCGAAGCTTTCCGACGCCGCGATGAAGCGCATCTTCGAGATTCTCGAGACGCCCGGCTTCTCCTCGCTCGACGAGGAGTACACCGGGGCGAGCGTGTCTGACGAGAATGCGCTCAACAGCTACCGCATCAGGGTCGTGCGCTGGAACAACGTGCGGGACGTCCTCGTCGAGAACGCGCCGGAGCCCGATTCGTTCAGGCTGGTGAGGGAGGCGCTCGAGGCGTTCTCGCGCAACGAGCTCGGCATATGGGCGATCCAGTACTCGCGCGAGAAGCTGCTCGAGCTCAGCGAGCAGAGCATGCACGTCGCGGACGCAAAGTGGGAGGAGCGCGAGGTGGAGTACGGCAACCTCAGCGCGGCCGTGAAGGCTTACCGCGAGGCGGTGTTCTACCTTGAGACGATTAATCCGAAGCCCGACGGGTATGCGGAGCTAAAGGACAAGCTCGCGCGCACCGAGGAGGAGCTCAAGAAGCGCTACGAGGACCAGCGCTTCCTCGCCGACAAGGCGATAAACCTGGGCGACTGGGAGGTTGCGCAGTCCGAACTCAAGGTTCTGTGCAGTCTGGTTCCCGAGAAGGACGATCCGCGTCATGCCGAGGCCAACGCGAAGCTCGTCGACGTAGAAAACCGCATGAAGAAGGCGAGGTCAGGAAAATGATCCGTAAGTTTGAGTTTCTTTTTGCCCTTGCGTTCGCGGCCGTTGCCGCGTTCGCGCAGGAGGTCAAGACCATCCGCTGCGAATTCACGAGCCAGCCCGACGGCGCGAACGTTCTCGTCGACGACGAGATGAGGGGACAGACCCCGCTGACTCTGTACAACCTCGGGCCCGGCAGGCACCATGTCCGCTTCGAGAAGCAGAACTACGAGAGCGTCGACGAGTTCCTGTCGCTCAAGGAGGGCGGCATGTTCCAGAAGAACGCCGTGATGAATCCGGTTAAGGGGCTGCTCCTGCTCACGTCCGAGCCCGCCGGGTGCGACATATCGCTTGACGGACTCTCCCTCGGCAAAACCCCGCGCCTCATCACGTCCCTCGACGCCAAGAACGTCTACAGGGTCGTTCTGCAGAAGCCAGGCTACCAGCCACGCACGGTGGAGATCAAGTTCAACGGACGCACCCCGCTCGTGCGCCACGAGGAGCTGATTCTTGATTCCGGCGTCATAGAGGTCACGAGCGACCCCGACGGTGCAGAGGTCACTGTCAACGGACAGCCCCGCGGCACAACTCCCGTCACTGTGCGCGACGTGCCCAAGGGGCGCACGACTGTGACGCTGAAGAAGCACGGCTTCGACGAGGAGACGCGTGAGATCACGATGGTGGCAGGCGACAGCCAGACGCTCTTCGTTAAGCTCAACGGCCTTCCCGGCACGATGAGCCTCTCTTCCGTGCCGGACGGCGCGCGCTTCTACGTCAACGACCAGCCGCACGGGAAGGGGCCGATCTCGCTCACCAACCTCAAGCCGGGCGAGTACACGATCAGGGTCGAGAAGGACGGCTTTGCCACCGCGACGAAGACCGTCTCGCTCGAGAACGGCGGAGCGATCGTCGAGGAGTTCCGCCTCGAGAACGTCATGGGTCGCATTGAGGTGCGCACCATCCCTGCCGGGGCGCAGGTGCTTCTCGACGGCAGCGTGGTTGGCACGACGAAGTCGAAGGATTCCGACGCCGAGGCGAGCGATGTGTTCGCCATCGAGAACGTGAGGGAGGGAGAGCACACGATCCTAGTCAGGTGCGACGGCTATGCCGACGTCACGAAGCATCCCATCGTCGAGAACCAGAAGACCCAGTCCCTGAACATCCGCCTGAAGCGCGTCTTCACGCCGGACGTCGAGATCGTCACGGACAGCGGAACCTACCGCGGCGTGCTTATCTCCAAGACCCCGAACGGCGTTGAGGTTGAGGTCTCGCTCGGAATCAACCGCACGTTCCAGCATTCCGAAATCCGCAAGCTGAACTTCCTCAAGTGACGTGAAGACCCGACTCGACATCGCGCTGGTCGAGAGAGGCCTCGCCGAGAGCCGCAGCAGGGCTCAGGCGCTGGTCATGGAGGGAAAGGTGCGCGTCGCGGGGCAGACCGAGCGCAAGGCCTCGCGTCAGGTCTCGGACGACACTCCCCTCGAAGTGGAGTCGCCTCCGCGCTTCGTCTCGCGCGGAGGCGAAAAGCTCGAGGGTGCGTTCGCGATATGGGGTGCGAGTCTTAATGCCGAGGGCAGAATATGCCTCGACGTCGGCTCGTCGACAGGAGGCTTCACCGACTGCCTGCTGCAGCACGGCGCCGCGAAGGTGATGGCCGTCGACGTAGGCACGAACCAGCTCGCCTACAAGCTTCGCGTCGATCCGCGTGTGTGGGTGCGCGAGAACTTCAACGCGCGCTTCATGACGTCCGCCGATCTTCCCGATGTCCCTTCGCTCGCCGTCACTGACGTCTCTTTCATTTCGCTCAGGCTCATCCTTCCGCCGATACGCGACGTGCTTGCGCCCGGCGGGGAGATCGTCGCGCTCATCAAGCCGCAGTTCGAGGTCGGGAAGGGCAACGCGCCGGGCGGACTTGTCCGCGACGAGCGCCTGCGCATCGAAGCTCGCGACGGCATCGTGAAGTTCGCGACGGAGGAGCTGGGGCTTGAGCTTCTCGGACTTGCCGAGTCCCCTATCAAGGGGCGCGAGATGGGCAACACGGAGTATTTGAGCTACTGGAGGAAACCGCAATGATAGCGAAGCTGATACTTGACAAAAAGCGCGAGGGACATGCGCTTGGCAGCGCCGAGATTCGCGAATTCGTGGAGGGCTTCACGCGAGGGGAGATTCCGGATTACCAGATGAGCGCGCTCGCGATGGCCATATGCTGCCGCGGAATGACCGCGCGCGAGACGGCCGACCTCACGGATGCGATGATGAAGTCCGGTCGCTGCCTCGCCTGGGACGTCCCGACGGCTGACAAGCATTCCTCCGGCGGAGTGGGCGACAAGCTCTCCCTCGTCATTCAGCCCCTCGCCGCCGCGTGCGGCGTGTTCGTTCCGTCGCTTACGGGCCGGGGGCTGGGCATCACCGGCGGGACGGCGGACAAGCTTGAGACGATCCCCGGCTACAATGCGTCGCTTTCGCTCGACGAGTTCGAGAAGGTCGTGAAGGGGACGGGCGTGTCGATGACGGTGCAGACGGACGAGATAACGCCCGCCGACAAGAAGCTCTACGCGCTGCGTGACGTAACGGGAACCGTCGCGTCGATTCCGCTCATCACCGCGTCCATCCTTTCAAAGAAGCTCGCCGAAGGCGCAGGCACGCTCGTCTTCGACGTTAAGTGCGGCTCTGGCGCGTTCATGAAGACGCGCGAGGAGGCCGCGGCGCTCGCACGCTCGCTTGTCGACGGAGCGAAGGCCGCCGGAAGAAAGGCCGCCGCGCTCGTCACCGACATGTCCGCTCCGCTCGGATTCGCCGTCGGGAACGCAAACGAAGTCGCCGAGTCGCTTAGGTGGCTCCGTGGCGAGAACGCGGACGATCCGGCGGTGTTGCTTTGCATGGAGCTCGCCGCGTTGATGGTTTCGCTGACTAAGGGAATCGACCTCGACGAGGCGCGGCAGATGTGCCGCGGAAAGCTCGCCGACGGCTCCGCGCTCGCGAAGTTCGAGTCGATGGTCGCGGCGCAGGGCGGAGACCTCAACGCCTTCGCGCGGCTTCTGGAAAAGCCGACGTTCAAGTTCAAGATCCAGGCAATGAGGTCCGGATACGTCGCCGCCATCGATGCGGAGAAGGTCGGTCGCGTTGCCCTCGCGCTCGGCGCGGGACGCATGGAGAAGACGGACAGAATCGATCCGCTCGCCGGCATCACGCTGTCCGTGCGCCGCGGTGACCGCGTCGCCGTCGGTGCGCCTCTCGCGACTCTCGAGAGTTCGCGAGAGCCTGACGGACTGGAGCGCGCCGCCGCAGACCTCCTCAAGGCGTTCACGATTTCCTCCGCCGCGCCCGAATCCGCATCCCTCGTCCTCGAAAGGATCGACTGATTTCCTCGGAATCGGCAATGCTGTGCCCGCCGGACGATTGCGTGCCGTACGGAATATTTGGTATAATTTCGCGCAAATGATTGCATATATCAGAGGAACGCTTGCCGAGAAGGGGCCGGACCGCGTCGTCATCGAGGCGGGTGGCGTCGGCTATGAGCTTCTCATTCCCGTGTCGACATTCGACCGCCTTCCGCGCGAAGGCGGCGAGGCGAAGCTGCTCGCGTGGCACTGCGTGCGCGAGGACGACGAGATGCTCTTCGGCTTCGCGACAAAGGAGGAGCGCGAGATGTTCCTCAAGCTCACGCAGGTGAGCGGCGTCGGACCGAAAATCGCGCTCGCGATCCTCTCGGGCTCGTCCATCGGCGAACTCTCGCTCGCCATCGCGTCCGGAAACGCCAAGCGCATCTCGTCCATCAAGGGCGTTGGCAAGAAGACCGCCGAGAAGATATGCGTGGAGCTGAAGGACAAGGTGAGCGCGCTTGCGGCGCTCGCCGCGAACTCGCGCGGCGGCGCTGGCGACTCCAAGGCGCCCGTCATACGCGACGCGATACTCGCCCTCACTTCTCTCGGTTTCAGCGAGGAGGTCGCGAACAAGATGGTGTCGAAGGTCCTTGCGTCCGATCCTGCGGTTAAGGACGCCGAAACGCTAATCCGCCTCGCGCTCTCATCGAAATGACGCGTGCCCCCGTCAGAGTCGCGCGCGGCGCCCTGTCGGGGCTGTTCTTCGTCGCCTACGGGCTTTTCGCGCTTCCTTTTGCGCTGCTCCTGCCTATTCCGATTTGGCCGAAGAAAGGCGTGCGCGCCGTGCTGCGCGCGTGCTTCAGGCTCTTTGTCTTCCTTGCGCGGCTGACGCGTCTATTCCGCGTC
Source organism: Kiritimatiellia bacterium (assembly GCA_016296065.1). GTDB lineage: Bacteria > Verrucomicrobiota > Kiritimatiellia > RFP12 > UBA1067 > UBA1067. Next base: position 78,803 of record JAEDKA010000008.1, on the reverse strand, counting down.
GAATGCGCCGCGGAGGATCTTGCCGCGCTCAAGGCTCTGCACGGTTCCATTGTAGTGATGAACCATGTTTCGCTCATTGACGTCGTGATACTAATCGCGCATCTCGGCGATTCGGCCGGAATCGCCAAGGCCGCCGCGAAGCGCAATCCGTTCCTGGGGGCTGTCGTGCGAACCGTGTTCATACCTAACGATTCCGGTGCGGAGAAGGCAATCGAAGATTCGAAGCGGCTCCTCGCGGAGGGGCTCAACATCATCATCTTCCCCGAGGGCACGCGAATTCCTCCGGATGCGGCCGAGCATCGCCTCAACCGCGGCTCCGCGCGCCTCGCCCTTGCCTCCGGCGCGCCGCTCGTCGCGTGCCACATCGAGTACGATCCGCCGGTCCTCGGCAAGACACAGGCGTGGTGGGATGTCGGAGACAGGGAGATTGTTGTGCGGCTTTCATGCCGCGGCACAATTGCCGCGGATATGGAGAACAACTACAGGAACGCCGTCGCGCTGACGGAGAAAATCAGGGAAAAGATTCTCTAGAAGGAGAGGATGATATGGGGAGGTTGTCCGTTTTCATGGTCGCGGTCGCTGCCGCGGGCATGGCATTCGCAGGCGCCGAGGGGGATCCGCTCGGAGGGATGCGCTATCTGTACTCCGACGCGGAGGATGTAGTCGCGGAGTTCGATTCAGTCGTCCGTTCACATCCTGTGCTCGGACGCGCTCCGTTTGAGCGGACGCTGCTCAAGGGCGAATCGGTGCGCCTTGCACCCGGAAGCTATCTCATCGACGAGGAGACTGCGCCCGGGATCGTTCGCACGCGCTATCTAGGCGTTGCGGGCAGGAACTGGACTGTCCTTCAGTGCACAGTCGGCGCCTTTACGGGCGACTACATGGACGCGGTATTCCACTCGGTGCGCGTGCCGGCAGTATACTACGTCAATGCAGAGCAGGCATCGAAGGATCCGACGTTCCTCGGCTGGGAGCGCGACTACGGCGATGACGTGATGATGCACCTGCATCCGAACGGATTCGGCGAGCTCGATCCGAAATGGATGACCGACAAGGCGAACTGGAGCGAGCTGGAAGAGGACAAGATCGTCGAGATGCTCCGCGGATACGACGCGTGGATGCGCCGGCTCGGATACCGCGCGCCCGCCGGCTTCGCGTCTTACACACCGGACAACCAGCTCATCCGCGCGATGAAGCGCGTGGGCTGGCCGATTCTGCACTCGCTTGTTCCGGAGCAGAACTGGAGCGACGGACGCTGGGCGATCAACCACTGGGGAATGCCCAACCAGCCGTTCTACATCGCGTCGGACGACTTCCGAAAGCAGACCTCGCGCGGCTCGGATGGCGCCGACGTCATCGGCATGTCGATGGACACCTACCATCCGCTCATCCCGCACTTTCTCTACTGGGGCGACTTCGTCCTTTCGCCGTCCCACTTCATCCGCTCGGAGCGCACTCTGGAGACGGGATACTACCCCGAGCGGTTCCGCAACATGTTCGAGGACTATCTGAAGGCGCGGACCGTCGACGGACGTCCATTCTTCCTGATCGCGGGATTCGAGTTCGGACGCACTCTCGGCACGCGGATGATGATGGTCCATAACCGCAAGGGCGGCGAAATCGCCGTCGAGCTCGCGAAGAAGAACAACGTCGTGTTCGCCACGGCACGCGACGTCGCTTCCTGGTACAGGCGCTTCGAGCAAAGCGCACCCGAGACGTGCTTCGCGCTTCGCGACTACTGGACGGGATCGCGGCAGATGGACAAGCCGGTCAACGTAGGCGTCACCATTGCATGCGAGATGCGCGACTGGAAGGCGGCGTTCTCGCATCTCGATCCCCTTGCGCACTATCACTACGACTACACGGTTCCTTGGTCGTTTGCCGCCCGCGACACAACTGCTCCGCACGATTTCGCGTCTGAGGACCGCGAGGCGGTTTCCGTCGAGAGAACCGACGGCCGCATGCGCATCGTCTGCCGCGCGCCGCTCGTGCGCCCCGTCCCGGTCGCGATCTGGGACGCCGAGCCTGCCGAGGCCGTGTTCGGTGGCGAGGATGCGCGCGAGGGCAGGGTGGGCGCGCTGCGCGTGCTGCGTCCGGCGAAAATCGGCGACGGCAGGCGGCATAGCGTGGTCGTTCTGCCGAAAGGCTCGTCCGGCACTGTCGAAATTGCGCTATCCCAGCTTTCCGAGCCTGATCCCGCCGAGTTCAAGGGGCTCGTCACCCCGCTCTGGCGCGTGCAGACGATCGGCGCCGAGCATCCGCACGTGTATGTGACGCTCGACTCGCCGCTCCTGAACGACACGACGGTGACGTTCACATGTCCGAAGCCGTGCCGCATCGACGCGCCGGACAGGCCGCTCGGGAAGTTTGCGGCGGGCGCGCGCGTTCCGATCAAGTTCGGTCCGTCGCGGAACTGGTACCGCTTCTACGGACTGAGCGCGGCCGAGGTGCAGCCCGACGCCGATGCCGTCGCGGCGCTTGAGGCGGCCGCCGCTGAATACGCGAACGCCGTCGCGAACGGACCTGCAGTACTTGCGAAGGAGCATGCCCTGCAGGACGCGTGGTACGCCTCGCTCGTCCCCGAGGGGGAGGAGGTCGTTCTAGACGTCGACTGCTTCGGCAACAAGCTGTACGGACAGAGGAGCCGGGCCGAGAAGTTCGACCGCGTTGTGAGACGCGCGAACGACGCTGTCATCGCGAGGGAGCTCGCGGACGGCGGCGCGTCGTTCGGACCGGGAAGGGCGTGCTGGCTGAATCCGCAGTTCCTTACGACAGAGGTCAGCGGACTCGACACGCTCGGGCTGCGGCCTGGGGACAAAATCGTCGTCCGCATCACGAGCTGGGTTGCGGAGGATCCGTGGCAGGTGCGAACGTACCAGGTGCGGGTACGTTCCGGCGGCAGGGTTCTGGACGCGACAAGCGGGGAGAACGGCGTTTTGTGGTCTGTTGACGGCACCCGTTCGAAAGACAATGTTCTCGCGCTTGAACTTCCGGCATCCGACATAAAGGACGGCAAGATGGATCTTGTGCTCATCTCGCACAGGCCGACGTTCCTGGAGGACTGGTATCTTTCCGGTGGCTTTATGGCCTCCGTAGACCGCGTTGTAGTGTCGGTGGTCAGGACCGAAGACGCGAAGTGACGAAGTCCACGTAGTCGGCGTAGATGCGCTTTGCGTCGAGTTCTGCGAGAAGCGACGGGAAGTCCGGCGATTGCTCTGTCGCCCTGGCGACGGCCGACTTGAAAGACTCGACATCCCCGTTGTCGTATGCGGCTCCGGCGCTGTGCTTCTCCAGGAGCGCGGCACATTCGCCGCGTAGGGAAGTGACCATCCTGAGTCCGTGCGCCGCGTAGTCCCCGAGCTTGTACGGGAGCCCCACGAACGTATCGTCCGAGAGGGGGATGACCCCGATCGACGCGGACTCCAGCAGCGCGCCGAGCTCGCGCTCGGCGAGGTAGCCGTGAAAGCGCACCCGCGGCGAATCTGCCGCGCACGCGCGCCATTCCGCCTCGCGCGGACCCGCCCCGGCGATGTCCAGGGTCGCGCCTTCGGTTTCCTTCACTGCGCGTATCGCAGTCGTAAGGTCGTAGCCTCTGCCGAAGTTACCCGCGTAGACGAGGGAGAGGCGTGGTTTGCCGCGCGTCGCGTGTGGTTCTTCGTTCGTTGGGAGCGAGACGCCGTGGTAGAAGCGGCGGTAGGATTTCGCTCCGCGGGAAAGTGCTATCTTGCCGTAGGCGTCGCAGACTCCTGTGACTAGGTCTGCGCCTCGGTATGCACGTCTTGCCGCGGCGTGGAGAGGGAAAAGCGGAATTGCGCCGAGGAAGCGGACCGGTTTCGGGAGAAGCCTGTAGAACGTCTCCGGCCAGGCGTCCATGACATCCGCAACGATTTTCGCGCCGAACTCGCGCTTCATCACGATCGCGGCGTCCGCCGTCGAAAGCGGCGGCATGGAGAACACGACGACGTCCGGCGCGCCGTTCTCCTTCGCGTCGGCCCGTGCGTCGGCGAGCCACTGCCTGGCGTACGCGGCGTGGCTGCGGATGCGCGCGAGCGAGACGTTAGACGGATATGGCTTCGTCCTGACGAACTTGACGCGGAAGGGTGCGTCGATCTGCGCAGTGAGACGGCGCGGGGACTTCGTCGCGTGGGAGAAGTCGCTGGTCCAGAGCGTGACGCGGTGTCCCGCCTTCGCGAACGCCTCGGCCATGAGCCAGTAGCGCTGCGGACGGTATCCCTCGGTCGGGAGGTTGTCAAACGGATTTTCTATCCAGACTGTCATTGGCGGGTATTATACCAAACTTTCGGCGTGCTGCTTGCGCCACGCGGCGGGGGTGAGTCCGGCGGCGCGGCGGAAGGTGCGGATGAAGAACGAGGCGTGGCAGTATCCGCAGCGCTCCGCGATTTCGGAAAGCGGCAGGTCCGTTCCGGAGAGCAGCTTTTGCGCGAGGGCGATTCTGCGGCGTGCGATCTCGGCTCCTGCGCTGCGTCCGAGCCGCGCCGAGAAAAGGCGGTCCAGCCTGATGCGCGGCATGCCGAGGGCGGAGGCGATCTGCGCGGCGCCGAGGGGACGCGACAGGTTGTGCGAGATGTAGTCGATTGCGGGCTGGAGCAGCGGATCGTTCACCGCAAAGGTGTCCGTCGATTCGCGCGTCACGACGCCGCGCGGCCTGACGCGCACGAGCTGGCGCTCGACGGTTCCGCCGCACATAAGCCGCTCGAGTGTCGCGGCTGCGGCGTATCCGACGCGCTCGTGGTCGTGCGCGATCGACGAGAGGTTCACGCTCTGGTGCTCGCAGATCACCTTGTTGTCGTCCACCCCGAGAATCGCAACATCCTCTGGGACCTTGAGCTCTAGCTTTCTGCAGGCGTTCAGGACGTGCGTCGCGTCGTAGTCGTTCCAGGCGAAGACGGCGAGCGGCTTCGGTGCGTCCGCAAGCCTCCCCGCGAGCCACGAGCCCATGCGCTTCCAGTCCTCGATCTGTCCGTTCGCCTCGTCCGGCCACAGCCATAGCCTTGGCGGCTCGCCTTTCCATGCCTCCTTGAAGCCCTCGATTCGCAGGTCGTGCGTGTGGTTGTGGCGCAGGGAGAAGAACGCGGCGTGGCGGAAGTCGCGCGCGTTGAAGTGCTCCGCCGCGAGCCTGCCGATGGCCGGGTTGTCCCCGGCGACGCGCGTGAGCGGGACCTGCGGCTGGTCTTCGAGAAGGTCGACGACGGGAATGCGCTTCCGGCGCATCTTGGCGACGAAGCGCTTCAGTTCGGGAATGTCCTCGAGCATCACAAGTACGCCATCTCCCTCCCAGTCCCAGGGCGGAAGGCGCCGGCTCTCTGTGCGGATGTGCCATCCACGCTCGCCGGCGAGGCGCGCAATGCCCTGGAACCTGTGGGGCGGGTCGGGGCTTACCAGCACAAGTACTTCGTGGTTTTCCATTGCTGATATTCTACCAAAAATCCCTCTGATTGAATAGTGCAATCATATGAATAACCTTTGCTATATCGTGTCATCGACGCAAGTGATAGAATAGGCGGCGAAGAATTTCAAAAAGAAAGGTCAAACGCAATGTCTGATAGTCTGAACGTGAAAGCCGCCGGATCCTGCATGTGGGACGCGGCGTCGCTTGGTGAAATCATGCTCCGTCTCGATCCGGGCGACGGGCGAATCCACACCGCCCGCGAGTTCAGGGCGTGGGAGGGCGGCGGCGAATACAACGTCGTGCGCGGACTCCGCCGCTGCTTCGGACTCAAGACCACGGCGGTCACTGCGTTCGCCGACAATCCGGTCGGGCGCCTCGTCGAGGACTTCATGCTCCAGGGCGGAGTGGACACGAGCCACGTGAAGTGGGTTCCGTACGACGGAATCGGACGCACGGTGCGCAACGGGCTCAACTTCGTCGAGCGCGGATTCGGATGCCGCGGCGCGCGCAGCTGCGCGGACCGCGGGCTTACGGCGGTGAGCCAGCTCAGGCCCGGCGACGTCGACTGGGAGCAGCTTTTCGGCAAGGAGGGCGTGAGGTGGTTCCACACCGGCGGCATATTCGCCGCGCTTTCCGAGACGACGGCGGACGTCGTGATTGAGGCGCTCAAGGCTGCGAAGAAGCACGGAACGGTCACGAGCTACGACCTCAACTACCGCGCGTCGCTGTGGAAGTCCATCGGCGGACAGGCCAAGGCGCAGGAGGTCAACAAGGAGATCGCGAAGTACGTCGACGTGATGATCGGCAACGAGGAGGACTTCACCGCCGCGCTCGGAATCGAGGTCGAAGGCGTGGACAAGAACCTCACGACGCTCCCGATCGACGGCTTCAGGAAGATGATCGAGAAGGCCGTCTCCATCTATCCCAACTTCAAGGCGGTCGCGACCACGCTCCGCTCCGTGAAGTCCGCAACGGTCAATGACTGGTCTGCGATCTGCTGGTACAAGGGCGAGCTCCATCAGTCGATTCAGCGTCCGGGACTCGAGATCTACGACCGCGTAGGCGGAGGCGACTCGTTCGCGTCTGGACTCATCTACGGCTTCATGACGTTCGACGACGCCGAGAAGGCCGTCAACTACGGAGCCGCGCACGGTGCGCTCGCGATGACGACACCCGGTGACACCTCGATGGCGACGAAGGCCGACGTCGAGAAGCTCGTTGGCGGCGGCTCCGCGCGAGTCGACCGCTAACCTTCAACCTTTAACCTTCAACCTTTAACGACAGAAAATCATGGACATGATCAAGACACTTGGCGACGCGGGAATCATCCCCGTCATTGTTATCGAAGACATCGACAAGGCCGTTCCGCTTGCGAACGCGCTCGTGAAGGGCGGGTTGCCCGTTCTCGAGGTGACGTTCCGCACCTCCTGCGCGGCGGAGGCGATTGCGAAGATCAAGGCGGAGGTTCCGGGCGCGATTCTCATTGCGGGCACGGTTCTCACGCTGAAGCAGCTCGTCGCCGCGAAGGAGGCGGGCGCGGAGGCGTGCGTTGCGCCCGGCTTCGACCCTGCGATCGTCAAGGCGGCGAACGAGCTTGGGATTCCGTTCTGCCCCGGTATCGCGACGGCGAGCGAACTCAGCCAGGCGCTTGCGCTCGGATGCAAGATGGTGAAGTTCTTCCCTGCGGAGTCCGCGGGAGGAGTCAAGTACATCAAGGACCTCCTTGGTGCGTTCCGCTGGACGGGCGTCAAGTTCATGCCCACGGGCGGCGTGAAGCTTTCCAATGTCGCGGACTATCTCGCCGTCAAGGAGATCATTTGCTGCGGCGGAACGTGGATCGCCCCGAAGGACGCAATCGCGTCCGGAGACTGGGCGGCGATCGAAAAGCTCGCGTCCGACGCGGCGGCGCTCGCGAAGCAGATCCGCGGCTGATGTGCCGCGGACGATCGGTGCGCAAGTGACGATTACGGTGCGGTGCGGTAACTACTGCAATGTTCGTGACGAGTTGACGAACGCCGTGGCGGAAAAAAGTCATGGCTTATCCCCCCCCAGATGAGGGATGGCGTGCGCAGGTGGTTTGTGGTAGAATCATGCCATGAGAACGAGATTCTTTGCTTTGTGCGCTGTGGCCGTCGTGGCTTGCGCGTCTGGCGGCGCGGAATTGATCGAGCACGCGTCTGCCGCCAACTGGCAGGAGTCGCTGCTGACCGGCAACGGCACGATCGGGGCAATGGTCGAGGGGCGGATCGAAGATGAAGCGATCCATCTCAGCCACTGCAAGCTGTATCTTCCCGAACCGGGCGACACGCCGCCCGCGCTCGTCAATCATCCGCGCCGCAATCCAGGCGACTACAACAACCGCGACGGATTCATGGCCGCGTGCGACCTCAAGATATCAATGCGGTTCGGCAAGCCTGTCGAATATTCGCGTCGGACGGACTTCGATACTGGCGAATGCATCGTTCTTGCGAAGGACGGCAAGGGACGCCGCTACGAGCGCCGCGTCGTCGCGCTGCGCGGTGCGAACATCATCGCCGTCAAGGTGAATGACGAGACGAAGGGTGATGCCTCGTTTGCGCTCGCCGGAATCGCGCCTTCAGGAAGGATGGATATTTCCGCGTTCGCGAAGGGGATTTGCCGCATCGTTTCGGAGCCTGACTACTATCGCTGCGAGTTCAGGAACGCGAACCCGTGGAACAAGCTCGCGGGGTATGAGGTTTTGCTGTTAGCCGCAAAGAACGCAAAGGACGCAAAGATTTCCGAGGTTTATGTGGCGATAGAACCGCTGCTGAAGGGACAGACTTCCAATCGCGCGGCGATGGAGGCGCATCTTGCGGCTGCGGCGGAGAAGGGGTATGATGCGCTTCTGGCAGAAAGCGCCGCAAAGCAGAAGGAGCTCATGGGCCGTGTGTCGTTCGCTCTCGAAGGCCCGGCGAACGCGGCGGAGATCGTGCGCAACTTCAATTCCGGAAGGTACAACATCATTTCTTCCGTTGGAGGCGACCACGTGCCGAACCTCCAGGGACTGTGGGCCGGAACCTGGAGCGCGCCTTGGTTCGCGAGCTTCACCGTGAACGGGAACCTTCCGTGCGCGATTTCCTTCTTCTGCCGCGGCAACACGCCGGAGTTCAACGAAAGCCTTCTCAAGTGGATCGAGGCGCGGCTTCCCGAAATGCGCGACGCGGCGAGGCGTCACTTCGGCGCGCGTGGATTCCGCGCCGCCGCGCAGACTACGGTTTCAGGAGTGGAGACCGATTCGAACGCGAACTATCCGCACGTCTACTGGCACGGCGGCGCGGCGTGGCTTCTCTCGCGTCTCTACGACGGATACCGCCACACGCGCGATGTTGCGTGGCTGAAGCGCATCTATCCGCTCATGAAGGAAGTCGCGCAGTACTACGAGGACGTCCTTAAGGAAATGCCGGACGGAACGCTCGGGTTCAATCCGTCCTATTCGCCCGAGAACTGGCCGTGGGGGAAGCGTCCGACGGCGGTAAACGCGACGATGGATGTCGCCATCGCCAAGCAGTTCCTCGGCGAGGTCGCGCACGCGGCGGAGGCGCTTGGTGTTGACGCGGAGGATCGCGGCAAATGGTCCGCGCTGCGCGCACGCCTCACGCCGTACCGGGTTAGCGAAAACGGATTCTTCGCCGAGTGGCTCGCGCCGGGGCAGCCGGACAACAACGAGCATCGCCACGCCTCTCATCTCTACGCACTCTACGACGACGCGCCGGCGGAGATCCTCACGAACGCCGCGCTCGTCGCGGCCGTCGGAAAGACGATCGACGCGCGCATGGACTTCAATGAGAACCGTTCGCGCACGATGGCGTTTGGGTACGTGCAGAACGGACTCGCCGCGTGCAAGATCGGCGATGCCGCGCGCGCGGCGCGGTGCCTCAAGCTACTCACGGAAAAGAACTGGCTCAGGGGCGGCGGCTCGTGCCACGACTGGAAGAACTGCTTCAACACCGACATCTCCGGCGGATATCCGTATCTCATCTCCGAAATGCTCGTCCATTCCGAGGAAGGCTATGTGCGCTTTCTCCCGGCGAAGCCGACGGAGTGGAAGTCGGGCTCGATAAAGGGACTGCTGCTGCGCGGCGGAATCGTTCTCGAAAACCTTGAATGGCAGGGCGACGACTTCTCCGCTGCTCTGAAGCTTCCGGACGGAACCATGAAGCGCGTCGAAGGCAAAGCCGGTGACGGGCTTGTGGAGCTTTAAGGATAGTTCATCGTCAAGTGCCGTAGGCATCTAATCGCCTGTCGGTGCGGATAATCCCTTCATAGGGGGATTTGCGGCGTCCTGCCCCTGATGTATAATGGTCGCATGAAGAAATTATATGCGGTTGTCTGCGGTGTGGCGCTCTCCATGACTTCGTTTTCGGAAGTCATGACCGACTGCTACTGGCACTGGATGAACGGCAATATCTCCAAAGATGGCATCACCGCCGACCTGGAGTACATGAAAGCGGGCGGGATCCAGGCGGCGATGATCTTCGACGTCGGCATCGGAGCGAAGCGCGGCAAGGCGGACTACGCGAGCGCGGAGTGGAAGGACTGCGTCGCATGGGCGAGCCGCGAGGCGAAGCGACTCGGGATGGAGCTTTCGCTCCACAACTCGCCTGGATATTCCGCCTGCGGCGGACCCTGGATCAAACCCGAGGAGTCAATGAAGCAGCTCGTGTGGAGAGTGGAAGTCTCAAGTCGGGTGGATTTGATTGACGGAGGAGCTTTGACTGGGGGAAGCGGCGTCCCGCCGCTTCGTCAAAAAGGAAGTCTCCCTTGTTGTGAAAAGCGGCGAGACGCCGCTTCCCCCAGTCATGATGCCGGTTGCGGCCGTGACGCAAAGTTCAACTTCTATCGCGAGATTGCGCGCTATCCTCTCGCTACCGCCGATGAAACTATCGACGTCAACAGGCGTCTTGAAAAAGGGGAGAGCGTCGAAATCGCGCTTGATGCGAAGAACACAATGGAATCGCCAGACACCGTTGCGATACGCGAACTTGAGTTCACGGCTTCCAGCCTCATCATACCCGCTTTTTCCGCGAATGTGGCAGAGGTAGTATTGACCTTATAGGGAATGTTGTGCTACAATATAGCCGATTTTCACCCTTATAAGGCATGTTATGATATATAAGACTCGAGATGAAATGCTGAAGACGCTTGGCAGCAATCTGAGGGCGTTAAGATTGGCGGATAATCTATCGCAGCAGACATTGGCGGAGAGAAGCGGAATCTCTCTGAAAGCGGTACGCAATCTTGAGGCCGGCGAGAATTCGTCTACGCTTTCTCTTCTATCCTGTTGTCGTACATTGCGCAAGACCGATTGGCTTATGGAATTGGCGCCGCCCGAGATAGACGATTCGCTTTTCGAGCGAAGGGCGTCCGGCGCATCCAGACGCCAGCGCGCCGGTCGCAAGGGGAAAGGAGTTGTCCATGTCTGAATTCAAGCATGTCGGTCGCGTGATGGTGTCGCTATGGGGACAGCGTGTCGGCATCATCGTTCCCGTAGACTCGCGCGGCGAGACGTATGCTTTTCAGTACGACCGCAAGTTTCTCAAGTCCGGTCTTGAGATTGCGCCGCTGATGATGCCGCTTCGCAGAGAGCCGTATGCGTTTGCCGATCTGCCGCGCAGCGAGTACGAGGGACTTCCGCCGGCATTTGCCGATTCGCTGCCGGATGCGTTCGGCAGAGGTCTCGTCGATCGTTGGTTGACGGAGAAGGGATATGTCCGCTCCGAGATCACGGCGCTGGACAGGCTTGCCTACATAGGCCGGCGGGCCGTTGGCGCGTTGACGTACGAGCCTGACCGAGGCCCTGGCGGGCGGCCGGCGGCATTTGAGATGCGCAACCTTGTGGAAGCGGCCAGGAAAGCTGCCAACGGCGAGCTTGCAGATCTGGACGGCGACGAGGCTCTCAGGGCGATCATAAGGATAGGCTCTTCGGTCGGAGGTGCGCAGGCGAAGGCCCTCGTCGGCTGGAATCGCGAGACAGGTCAGTTTCTTTTCGGCGACCGTGATCTTCCGGAAGGGTTTGAGCACTGGATAATCAAGTTTACGCCGCGGGAATATCCGTGGCGCGGCCCGACTGAATACGCGATGTATCAAAAGGCGCGGGATGCCGGGGTCGACATGTGCGAGTCGACGCTGTACGAACTGGACGGACTCGGCCATTTCATGACAAAGCGCTTTGACAGGGACGGCTCGCGGCACTTTCATGTCCAGACGCTTTCGGCCATGGCTCACTTTCCGATGTCCGTGCCGCTGGAATTCAGGACATACGAGCAGTATCTGGCGACGGTTGACGCGCTGCATCTTGGCTACGAGGCGCTTGAACAGGCGTTTCGGAGGATTGTGTTCAATGTCGCGATAGACGAATGCGACGACCACACGAAGAACTTTTCGTTCATGATGAAAGAGGATGGTGTCTGGCGGCTTGCGCCGGCATACGACCTGACAGGCTCGCGATTCCCGTCTGACGACCCGTGGTCAGCGCATGGCGGGCGACACCAGCTCTCCGTCAACGGCAAGCAGTCGAAGATAACCGACGACGACCTCTTGCAGGTCGCCGACCGCTTCGCGCTCGGCACCGCGCCGCGCGTGATACGAGAGGTGAAGGCGGCGCTGGGTTTGAAAGAATAATGGTAGGGCGGTTTCGATGAAACCGCCGTCTCCCCCCATCAAGGGATGGCACAACTGCAAAGCCGGGTGTAAAATAGTGGCGTAAACTTATGAAAGGATTGTTAAAAAAGACAGCGTTCATCGGCCTCGCAAGCGTTCTGGTTGCTGCTGGAGATGCGGCGAACAGCGCACAGACAGCGGCAATTCCTTGTTGGGAGGATCCGGCGGTCAGTCGCGTCAACACTCTTGCTCCGCGTGATGAGCTTGTGCCGTTCGCGAACGAGACTGCGGCCAGAGCGTGGGCAAATCTCGAGAGACCCCGTGAAGATTCGCCTTATGTCATGTCGTTGAACGGCGATTGGGAATTCGAGTGGCGGGCGAGACCGGACTCCGCCGCGGTCAGGCGAGGCAGGATCGCCGTGCCCGGATGTTGGCAGCTACAGGGCGATTACGATCCCCCGATCTACACAAACTACACATACCCGCATGTCAACAATCCGCCGCACATCATGGAGGATCCCCCGACGAATTTCACGCAGTACGTCTACCGAAATCCGCTTGGCGTGTATCGCCGCACGTTCAAGTTGCCGGACCGATGGAAAGGCCGTCGCATCGTCATGAGATTCAATGGCGTCGCCTCGGCGTTCTTTCTGCGTATGAACGGGCGAGAGGTCGGCTATGCGGAGGATTCGCGCATGCCTGCGGAGTTCGACGTCACGCCTTACCTGGACAAGAGCGGAAACCTTGTCGAGGTCTCTGTCTATCGATGGTGCGACGGCTCGTATCTGGAGGATCAGGATTTCTGGAGGCTCTCCGGCATCTATCGCGACGTGTGGCTTCAGGCGGAAGGTCTCGACACGCCGCACGATGTCAGAGACGCTGCACATCTGCCGCCGGTTGCGGATCCGGAGAAATGGTCTCCGGAGAACCCGAAGCTCTATGTCCGCACCTGGCAGTCCGCAAACGGCGACTGGTATGCATGGGCGGACGGATACCGCGACATCGCCATTTCAAATTCTGTTGTTTACGTGAATGGCGAGAGGCTCGTTGTCAGGGGGGTCAACCGGCACGAGATGTCCCCCCGCGGCGGCTATGCGGTCACGCATGAGGAGATGGAGCGCGATGTCAGACTCATAAAAGAATATGGGTTCAATGCGGTAAGGACTTGTCACTATCCGAACGACTCGTACTGGTATCGCCTGTGCGACAAATACGGGCTGTTGCTTGTCTGCGAGGCCAATGTGGAGTGTCACGGCTCCGGGCAGGGGAACGCGCGTCGGTCGCTCGCCTGCCGAAAGGAATGGCGCGGTTCTTTCGTGGAGCGAGGCGTCAATATGGTGAAGACCTACCGTCATCATCCGTCGATTTATTTCTGGAGTCTCGGAAACGAATGCTGGGAGGGCGAGAATCTTCAGGCTGAATATGACGCGATCAAGTCTATAGACGAATCCCGTCCGGTTCAGTATTCAACAGACAGGCCGGTGCCCTATTCGGACATTCTGGCTCCGATGTACTGGCCGGCGGCGAGGTGCGAGGGATATGTGACGAACGCGCCGCCGAAGCCGCTTGTCCAGTGTGAATATCTCCATGCGATGGGCAATGCGGGCGGTTCGCAGGAATCGCACTGGGAGCTTGTCGCGAGAAACCGGCATTATCAAGGCGGATTCATCTGGGATTTTGCAGATCAGGCGCTTCTCGGAGCAGACGGGAACCTGAAGTACGGCGGCGATTTCGGCGACAGTCCCAATGACGGCGGCTTCTGCTGCAACGGGATTTTCGACGCCTTCCGCCGTCCGCACGGTTCTGCGCTGGAAGCACGGGCGCTGAATCTCGGAGCCTGTTCGCTTTCCCTGCCGAATGCGCCTGGTGCGACGCTGAGGCAGTCCGCATCTCTCCGCGGCACGCACGCAGACCGGCAGATCGGGGACATCGTGTTCAAGCCGAACTTCTATCGCGCGCCCACGGACAACGACAGGGGCTGGAAGATGCCGAGCGTCTGCAGGATATGGAAGAATGCGACCGAAACGGGGAAAGTCCCCGATGGTTGCACAAGCGATATCGCGACGCAGGAGCTGCCAGATGGATCCTTGAAGGTCGAATGGCTGTTCGTCGCGGCGGAGGGATTGCCGGACATACCCCGCGCGGGGCTGACTTTCCGCGTTTGCGGCGGCACGAACACCTTGGTGCGCTGGAGGGGGCGCGGGCCGTGGGAGAACTACTGCGACCGCAGGGCGGCGACGAATGTCGGCGAATGGCAGATGAGCGTAGCGGAGCTCAATCCCAACAACTATGTCATTCCCGGCGAGCAGGGATACAGGACGGAGACGACACGACTTGAAATCGGCACGCTGGTTGTTGAAGCGGCGGATGGCTCGTCCTTTGGCTTCAATGTCTGGCCGTGGACGCAGCAGGACCTTGAGCATGCGCGTCATGTCGAGGAACTGCCGGAGCCTGACGGAACGCTTACCGTAAATATCGACGCGGCACAGATGGGCGTGGGCGGTGACGATTCATGGAGTGCGCATGCCAGAGCGCTGCCGCAGTTTCGCGTCCATTCCGGACGCAAGTACAGGCTTTCGCTGATTCTGCATGAAGAAGAACCCTGAATCTGTCTTGCGGGGGATGCACCATCCCCCCATCAAGGGATGGCGCAGACGCACAGCCGGGTGTAAAATAGCTTCGTGAACTTATGAAAGGACTATCGAAGATGAAAACCGGATCAATCTTTCCAATACTGGCTGCACTGACGCTTTTTTCGGGAGGCACCGCACTCGGCGGAGCTCTGGCAATAGGTCAGAACCAGGAAGACGAGAACGGAATCGTTCCTGTTGTATGGTGGAAATTCGATTGTGATGCGGTGAACTACGGCTCTGCTTCGCCAGAGACAAACAGATGCAGCGATACATGGGCGTTGACGCAGGGAGGCTGTGCGATAACGAGCCATACCGATTACGGCAACGGAGTCAAGTCTGCCGTTGCATTCGAGTGGACGCTGTGTGTCGTGGCCAAGGTCAACTCGACGGACAATGGAGCCATCTTTACACTCGGCAACGCCAACAGCGATGGTTCCAAGACGCGTGGCATCGCGCTTGCATCCGGCGGTGCGGGCAAAGTGACGGTATCGCCGTTCTGGACGAATGCCGCACATGCCGATCTTGTCACAGCAGATGTCGCCAATGCCGAAAGCGCCTATCATTTCTACGCCGTAACCATGGACAAGGACAAGAATGTGAAACTGTATGTGGATGGTGTGTTGGTGAACGATGGCGGCACACCTCTTGCCTCGGAAATAACGAGCGACCTTGCCGAAGGGCATTGGCAATTCGGCAGCGTAAATGGAGGAGTCCGACAGACAGGTTTGACGGAAAACAAGAGCAACTATTTCGACGATGTCCGTTTCTACGGCCAGACGTTGACGGCAGAGCAGATTTCGAGGATCGCGGCGAGTTTCCCTGTGTGGACGGGTGAACTAACGCTGGAGGAAGGCGGTAAGTTGACGCTGGAGAAGGACACGCATTATCTGAATATCAAAGTCAACGCAAACACGACGATAGATCTCAACGGCCATGATCTGACAATCGGCTCCATGACGCGAGTTCCGAGTTCCGGCGATAACATCGTGATGATAACCAATTCCGTGGACGCAATGCTTTCGACAATGACGGCGGGCGTTTTCGGGGGTGATGCGAAGTGCAACTATCTCGGTCGGTTGGGCGGAAATCTGAAATACATAACGACCGGAAAAGACAACGTTCAGTTTTGGGGGGGCGATAACTATCATACAGGCGGGACGGTATTCTCAAATGTGTCGCTGCGCGTACGCAGCCCCAAGCAGTTCGGCTCAGGTGATGTGACGCTCACGGAAGGGGCGAGGGTCGAGTTCGCAACAACCAACCCCACTTCCTATGATTACGGGACGTGGAGTCAGGACATCTACGTATACGGAAAAGGCAACAAGCTTAACTTCGATCCTAATGCGGGTGATAACATAAAGGTTACGTTGACGGGCAAGATTCTCGGCGACGGTGAACTATGTATCGGCAACGGACATCATCCCTCCATCTACCTGAACGGAGATACGTCGGATTTCACGGGGACGCTCTATGTGGAGTATGCGCATGATGGTTCGCAGGATTGGAAGGGCGTTTACATGGAGCGCGCCAACAACTTTACGGACGGAAAGGCCTCTCTCGTAAATGCAACTGTCGTGATGACGAACAAGGAAGAGAGTGCACGCAATTTCCTTTACATTGCCGCCAAGGAGAATACGGCTGGCACCGTCTTCAGGATCGGCCACCTTGTCACGGGGACGGAAGATGCCCTTGCCTACACCAACTCAGAATTGCGTACCTACAAGGACGGCCTCACGTTGGAGGTCGGCGCGCTCGGAAAGGATGGCACGTTTGCGGCCAACATCCGCCAGTATGAGACAAAGACGAGTGGCACGAAGACTTCGCTCGTCAAGGTCGGCGACGGTACGTGGACGCTCACGGGTACGAACCACGTCTACGGCGGCACGACGACGGTGCAGGGCGGACGGCTCAACATCGATTCCGCCGAGTTCACTGCGGGAACGGCAATCATCGTCACGAACGCCGTCCTTGGGGGGGCCGGCACTATCAAGGTTCCTATCACCGTCAAGGAGCATGGCGCGCTCGCAGGCAGCTTCACGGCGACGCAAGGCGCGACGTTCGAGGCGGGATCGTGCGTCGAAATCGCGGCCGAAGCGGAAAACACGCCGACATTCGAGACAGATGTCGATGTCGCCAACTTGACGGTGAAGCTGACGGGCGAACTGGACACAGCTCAGGAATACACGATCCTTACGGCCGGGAGCGGTTCGTCCGGCAGGGCGAAGGTCGTTGTAGACAAACCTTCTGCAAGTGGTGCATGGCGGACGAAGTTGGTTGCGGGTGATGGCGGCGTAAAGGTTCTCACGGCGTATTTTGTCAAGCCGGGATTGACCGTAATCATCCGCTGATCGGGCTTTCCCAGGGCGGCGGCATCATCGATGCCGCCCTACCTGGTGAATCCGATGGTAGGGCGGTTTCGATGAAACCGCCGGAAACGTTGATCGACTGGTTCGTGGTGCAGGGACCGGGCGTGAAGACGGGACGCGAGGGGTTGGAGGTTCGCTTCAACCGCCACGGCTTCGAGGGCTACAGGGCGCGGGAAATCGTTCTTGCCGCGGTTTATCCCGGAGACGGCGAGTTCAGGCGCTCGGTGCAGCAGGCGATCGTGCGCTTTCCCTTGAGGGCGCGCGAAGGCAAGGTGGAGAATCCCAACGGATTCTACATCCGCGAGGGTGCAGCGCGTGTAAACGATCGCGGTGAAATCACGTTCCTGCCGCTTCCGCCCCGCGCGAAGCGTCCGGCATTCGTCACGCTCTGCGCCTATGATCGCAAAGCGTCCTGCGAGACGACATACGAATTCCGCCGACTTGAGCACCCGTAGAAGTTCCAACCGACGGAAGGCTCGGCGCTCGCGGCATACAGGACTTTTGCCACACGGGGCGAC
Organism: Kiritimatiellia bacterium; assembly: GCA_016296065.1. Taxonomy (GTDB): domain Bacteria; phylum Verrucomicrobiota; class Kiritimatiellia; order RFP12; family UBA1067; genus UBA1067. Next base: position 61,255 of record JAEDKA010000008.1, on the reverse strand, counting down.
CCCCACTATGGGTTGAGGTCGCCTCAGGGGGCTCCGTCGCTCCGCGACGGAGCAATGCGGGGACAATGGAGGTGCTGTTGAATCGGGATTTGTTGTCCGTCGCGGAGCGACGGACCCCCTAGCATTGGTAAAACTCTGGCGAATGTATAAGCGAGTTTCCGTAGTGTATGGGGTGGCGCTCCCCCCACGGGGGGATGGGAGATGGTGGAGTTCAGTGATATACTTTAGGCATGAAGTTTGTCACCGCTATGTTCGCCTGCGTGGCGATTTGGGGCGCGTTCGCAGAAAGCCGCCATCCGTGCGTATATTTTCGCGCGGGCGAGCTGCCGTCACTGCGCGAGAAGGCGCAGGATGTTGCGTGGGCGCGTGATATCGTCAAGCGCTGGCATCGAGACGTAGATTCTGCGGTCTTGCGCCATGCGGACGATCCGAGTTTCGCGCCGAGCCGTCTTCAGATGAACTGGATGGAAGGGCGACGCTACACAAAGGCGTGGACGCAGGGCAACTTCATCCCGCGTCGCGAAGGGAACGCGAAGTATCCGACGATCCGCGTCGCCTACGCGCGTACATGGGGGGACTGTCCCTATCGCAGCGTCGCATGGGAGAAGAATCCGCCATATACGACAGACGACGGTGTGTTTCTCAATGACAAGCCGACGGAGTTCCCCGGCAACCTAGTGCCGCTCGAGCATTCCGGAATGGCCGCCGAACTGATAAACGAAAAGCTTCTCGACCTCGCCTACAAATCGGCGATTCTCTATGCGCTGGAAAGCGATGCGCGCTATGCGAAGTTCGCCGCCGACATCGTCTGGACGCTCGTGCGCGGCGGTGCGCAACAGGAGGAGATCAATCCCGGTGCTGTCGACAACTGCGGATTCCTTTCGTGGGAGACTCTGGGCGACACGCGTCGCTACTGGACGATTCCGCTCGTCTGGGATATGCTGTACGATTATTTCCAGAATACGTATTTCACAAGCAAGGAATTCACGGGGGGCATTCCGGGCGAGACGTGGTGTCCGGGCCACCCCGAAGGCGCGGCGTGGGCTTCGCGCCAGTTCGAGGTTTTCTTCAAGAAGTTCATCGACAACAAATTGACGCGCGGCGGCGGACTTGTCGGCAACTGGAACCTCAACGAACAGCAAAGCGCAATGCTCTATGCGCTGGCGCTCGACGACGACAGGACATATGCGGACGGCAAGGGGCGCAAGTATTACGTCCGCAGGCTCGTGAAAGGTCCGACGACAGAGCGCCACGGCGCGTACATCGACGTCCTTCGTGCGAACATCGAGGAGTCGACCGGAATGTGGCCCGAGGCGCCGGGCGGATACGGCCAGGGCTCGATAGCGCAGCTCGTCAAGTTCGGCTTTCTGTACTGGAAGAACGGACTCGACGTTCTCTCGCGCGATCCGCTTCTCTTCAAGGCATCTCGCGCAATGCCGCAGATGATCTTCCCGAACGGATACGTCACGAACATCGGCGACTCGTCCTACCACCGCATCTTCACGGATCAGCTGGAGCTGATGGCCGCCTATGCGCACGCGAAGGGAGATCGCGAATTGCTCGAACGCTGCGCCGGACTCGTCAGCCTCGCCGGCGGTCGTAGCGCGAAGGACGACATCGCGTTCTTTTTCTATCTTTCGGAACTCCCGCAGGTCGCCCCGCCGAAGCTGTCCCGCGTCTCTTACGCGCCGTGCTATCCGGTGATTCTGGCGCGCAATCCGTCGAAGAGCGGCGACGCGGCGGATGCGCTCGCGTTCTCGCTCGCAGGCTTTTCGGATAAGATGGGGCACAGGCATCCGAACGGACTTTCCGTCGAGCTTTACGGACGAGGCGAAATACTTGCGCCCGATACCGGCGCGGGTGCGAACTACTGGTCCGCCGACACGCACGAATACTATCGCCAGGTAGCGGCGCACAACACGGTCGCGGTAAACGGACTCGGACTCGACGATCGCCGCGAGATGGTCTTCGACATAAAGGCCGCAGAGCCGTCCGTAAAAGCAGGCGAAGACGTGTGCGCCTCGCTCTCGCCGCATCGCCAGTTTGTCGACGTCGAAAGCCTATGTGACACAGGGAACGTGAAGGCTCGCCAGCGCCGCACGGTCGCGATCGTGCGCAGCGGATCGAAGACGGGCTACTATGTCGACATCTTCCGCTCGAAGGTGATCGAGGGAGACGAGAAGTATCACGACTACATATTCCATTGCCTGGGAGATTGGGGGGCCGGGGACGGGAAATGGGGAACGGGCAGCCTGGATCCGCAGAGCGGGAAGGGGTACGGATATTTCAAGACGCTTGGGACTATGCGCGGCGATTTCACCGCGGACTTCGACTATGGCGGCGGCATCGTGATGCGTGCGTTTGTCGCGAACGGCGGCGAGGGACGCGAGGCGTATGCGCTGGAAGGGCCGAAGGCTTTCCGCCACTACGACCGCAGAGTCTCCGAAAAGCCGTGCCCTGCGTTTCTTGTGCGGCAAAAAGGCGAAGCATGGCGGCGTCCGTTCGTCGCCGTGTACGAGCCGAGCGGAGAGGGTGTCGACGCGATGATAGAAAGCGTTGCGAGCGAACCGCTCAAGGGCGATCCTGAAGGCGTGAAGGTGACGGTGCGCTACAGGAACAATAATCGCAGCGATGAAATCATCCATTCGACGAAAACAGGGTTTTCGGTGGTTGCATATCGCAATGGGAGGGTGGTGGATGAATACCGTCCGAAATGATATAATTGATCTTGTGAAAAAAACAGCACAGCAAAGTTGCATGAATATGACTGGGGGAAGCGGCGTCTCGCCGCTTCGGGAAAGAGTCTTTTTTTCTTTTGGCATGAAGCGGCGGGACGCCGCTTCCCCCAGTCAGGGTGGTGTTTCGTGTTTGCATGCTAAGCGGCGGGACGCCGCTTCCCCCAGTCAGGGTGGTGATGCTAAGCGGCGGGACGCCGCTTCCCCCAGTCATTTTGTCGTGTCTTTGTTTTTTGTTCTGCTTGCGGTGAGTGTTTTTTCAGGGGAAGTGAATGGCTACAGGCAGAACTCGGCGCATGAGCTGCCGCTCGACGGCGTAGTCACCTTTTCGCGTCCGGGGGACAGGTATTTCTTCATGTCCGCGACGGACGGCTCGGGAACATGGCGCATCGAGCGCGAGAAGGACGCCTTCGCCTACAAGGTCGGCACGGTTGTCTCGGTGACGAACGGGGAGTCACGCGCGACGTACACAACGCGGCGCGTCAACCACGCTTATGTCGCAGAGCTGAAGGACGTAGCGGCGGATCTGCCGCGCCCGAAGGACGTGACGATTGCGGACCTTTATTCGCATCCGCTCACGGTTCCCGGCGCGGACGATCTGTGGGGGCGGATGGTGCGATGCGCAGGTACGGTGCGCGACATCAACAGACGCCAGACGTTCACGCAGATTCAGCTCGGAGAGGGGAACAGGAGCTTTCAGTCCGCAGTGCGGATCAACATCGACACTCCGCTGCCAGACGACCTCAAGCTCGGCGCGAAGGTTCTGGTCGGGGGCGTCATGCTATATTCGCCGGTGGACGATCCGGTGCGGCACGTTATGACCGACTTCACCGACGTCAGCGTGATGCCAATGGACATAAACGGCGTCGAGGTTCTTTCCAAGGCGCCGTTCTGGACTGCGGGGCGCGTCTGGCTGCTGCTCGCGGCTATCGCCGTTGTCCTCGCGCTGGTTTCGATGAAGCTGAAGCTCACGCAGCGGGAGAAGCAGCTGGAGAAGCTGGAGTTCGAGGCGATCAGGCGCGAGCGGCTTCGCCTCAGCTATGAGCTGCACGACGATTTCCAGCAGCTCCTGGGGAGTTGCCAGTTCCGCCTCGAGGCTGCGGCCGAATGGCTCGGACGCGACGACGATAAGGCTAAGGAGCAGATCGGCAAGGTGCAGCACTGGCTTGTGTACACGCAGGATCTCCTGCGCAAGAGGCTTTGGGGAATGAACGAAAAGCTGGCGGAGATGGAAGGTCCGTCGGAGGAGGCGAAATGAGCAAGGTAATGGTTGTCGACGACCACCCGATGGTCAGGGAAGGGCTTGAGGCGATGCTGGACGCCGCGGGCTTCGAGGTCTGCGCGCTCGCATCGGACGGCACGGAGGCCATTTCGTTCTTCAAGGCGAAGGTGCATCCCGACATCGTCTTGATGGACATTCGCATGCCCGGCGGCAGCGGTTTCGACGTCTTCAAGGAGATGAAGGTGTGGTATCCGGACATCAAGGTGCTCTTCCTCGCCGGAATGCCTCTCCGCATGGAGCTTGAGCGCGCGAAGGCCGAGGGTGCGAGCGGATACATCTCCAAGTCCACGAAGCGCCACGGACTCGTCACCGCGATCAGGCGCATACTTTCGGAGCGGAACGTTTTCATCGAGGATTCTGCGCCGGAGCAGCCGCAGGACTCCCTGCTGACGCAGCGCGAGATGGATGTGCTCAAGTGGCTCGCGCAGGGGAAGAGCCGCGAGGAGACGTCCATAATCCTCGGCATCGGACTCGAGACCGTCAAGACCCACGCGAAATCCATTCTGCAGAAGCTCGAGGTGCAGAACACCGCCGGCGCAATCACCCGCGCCTTCGAGCTCGGCCTCCTGCGGGCGTAATCCCTTCATGGGGGGATGGCGGGGCGGTGGCTTATGCCTTATAATGGAGGCATGAAAACACGTACTCTGTCTCTTCTCGCCGCGGCGGTCGCCGCGATTTCGCTGAACGCCGCGCCGATTGTCGTCGATGTCGGCGCAAAGGGTTCGCCGCTTGAGCACTACTGGAGCTTCGGCGTCGGCGCGGGACGCGTCAACGAGGGGCTGCGCGCGGCGTGGCACGAACACCTCGTGCGCGCGAAGGCGGAATGCGGCTTCCGCTACGTGCGCATGCACGACACGTTCAACGACGACATGTTCGTCTGCTTCCCGCAGAAGAACGGCTCGATCGTCTACAACTGGCAGTACATCGACGAGGTATACGACAGGATGATCGCGGAGGGCGTAAGGCCGTTCGTGGAGTTCTCGTTCTTTCCGTCGTGCCTCGCGGCGACAAACACGATAAAGCAGATGTGGTACCGCAACTGCATCACGGTCGACAGGGAGAAGTTCGGCGCGTGGCACGACCTCTGCAAGGCGTTTGTCCGGCACCTCGTCGACCGCTATGGCCTTGAGGAGATCCAGAAGTGGTACTTCGAGGTCTGGAACGAACCGAATCTCTACCGCGGATTCCTCGAGGGGACGAAGAGCGACTACTTCCGGCTCTACGCGGAAAGCGCGCGGGCGGTCAAGGCGGTGCATCCGTCGCTCAAGGTCGGCGGACCCGCCACCTCGAACTTCATCGCCGACGCGCGGCACGAGGGCGAGATACAGGACAACAAGAAGAGCGTGTTCTATCCGCAGGAGACGATCAACGACCAGGAATGGAAGGGCGTCTGGATAGAAGAGTTCCTCGCGTTCTGCGAGAAGGAGAAGCTTCCGGTCGATTTCATTTCGTGCCATACGTATCCGACGGACTACGCGCTCGATCCCGTGTCGGGGCGCGGCAAGAACGCGATCCGCTACGTCCATTCCGTGCGTGACGACTTCGCGTATCTCAAAAAGACGCTCTCCGCGAGCGCCTATCCGAACGCGGAAATCCACATCACCGAGTGGAGCACGTCGCCGAACAGCCGCGACGCGCTGCACGACACGCTTCCGCCCGCCGCCTACATCGCAAAGGTCTCGCTCGAGAACGTGGGCAAGGTCGATTCGCTCATGTACTGGACCTTTACGGACATTTTCGAGGAGAAGGGCGGCGGCAAGGACATCTTCCACGGGGGATTCGGCATGCTTAACTTCCAGGGCGTCGCGAAGCCGTCCTACCACGCATACCGCATGATGAACTCGCTCGGCGACGAACTTCTCTGGAACGCCGGCAACGTGACGGTGACGCGCGACGCAAAGCGCGGCAAATGTGCCGCGCTCGCATACGCCTACCCGAATGAATACGAAAGCCACGTGCCCGCGACGTCCGACTGCGGCAGGTACATGGAAGCCTCGCCGATGGAGCTCGACCTGACGCTGACCGGCCTTGCGAAAGGCGCGGCGTTCGAGATAGAGACGCTCGACGACGATCACGGCAACGCAATCAAGGCGTGGCGCGCGATGGGTTCGCCGCGCTCGCCCACGCGTGAAGAGACGGCAGCGCTCAGGGCGGCCGGCGACGCGACGCTGCGCGAGATCGTCAGGGCGGACGGCGACGGCAGGCTTGTCCTCCGCCGTACGCTCTCGCCCTGGTCGCTCGCGCTTGTGCGGGAACTTTGACGCCTTATTGCGCAACTTTCCTCGGTTGCCGCCCCCCATTTGGGTTAGTGCGTTTGGCGGCGGGGTTTGGTATAATGGCGGCATGAACATCGTAACAATGCTTGCGGCTGCCGCCGCCCTTGCCGGCTACGACGGAACAAATCCCGTCGTCAAGAGCAGATTCACTCCAGATCCGGCCCCCGTAGTGGACGGGGACTGGCTCTACGTCTTCACGGGCCACGATGAGCCGGACGCCCGCGGATACCACATGAAGGACTGGCAGGTGTTCGGCACGACGAACATGACCGACTGGGTCGACTTCGGCATCGTGATGGACACATCGACCTTCAAGTGGGCGCGCCAGGGCGACAAGGCGTGGGCGTCGCAGGCGATAAAGCGCGACGGCAAATGGTACTGGTACGTCGCCGTGCAGGACGGGAAGACCGGACGCGACGCGATAGGCGTAGCGACGGCTGACTCGGTGGAGGGGCCGTGGACCGATCCGATCGGCAGGTCTGTCGTGGGCAACGGCTGGGGCTTCATAGATCCGAGCGTCTTCATCGACGACGACGGGAAGGCGTATCTCTTCTGGGGCAACTGCGGAGGAGATCCTGGGTGCTGGTATGTCGAGCTCAAGGACAACATGGTCGAGTGCGCGGGCGAGATAAGGCCGGTGCCCGGACTCATGGACGAGTCCGCGTTCGGCAAGCCGCTAAAGAAGGCGCGCGGAGCGGGCGCGCGCAAGCCGATCGACACGAACTTCGAGGAGGCGCCGTGGATCTACAAGCTCGGCGACACGTACTACCTTGAGTACGCGGCGGGCGGGGTGCCGGAGCATTGGGCGTATTCGACCGCGAAGTCGGTGCACGGTCCGTGGACCTACCGCGGCCGCATCATGGACGAGCCTGAGAACACCGGGACGATCCACGGCGGGAGCGTCTTCTTCAAGGGGCAGTGGTACATGTTCTACCACAACGCGAACCTTCCGAACGGCGCGGACTGCCGCAGGAGCTTCTGCGTAGAGCGCTACGAGCGTGGAGCGGACGGGTCGATTCCGTACATTCCCCAGACGAAGGCCGGCATCTCCGTCCATGGTTCTATCGAGCCGACGCTCTGGGCGGATGTTCCTGACATCGCGATGTGCCGCAAGGGTGACAAGTACTACATGGTCTCCACGACGATGCACTTCAATCCGGGAATCCCCGTGATGGTCTCGGAGAATCTCGCGGACTGGAAGATCGCGAGCTACTGCTACGCGACGGTCGAGAACCGTCCGAAGGACAGGCTCGAGAACGGCGAGAGCGACTACATGCTCGGGACGTGGGCGAGTTCGATAAGGTACGACGAGAAGACGGACTGCTTCTACGTGACAAGCTTCAACAACAAGGTTGATGCGACCTACTTCTTCCGCTGCAGGGACCCGGAGAAGGGCGGATGGGAGTTCTTCCGCCTGCACCCTAAGCAGTACGACGAGTCGCTTTGGATCGAGGACGGGCGCTTCTGGGTCTATGCGACAGTCCCGGGGCGTCCGTACAAGGTGCGCCTCACGGAGATGAAGAGCGACTTCTCCGGCTTTGTCGACGGAGGCGAGATCGTGCTTGACAACGTCACGGACTGCGCGGGAGGTTCCGGGCTCGGCGAGGGTTCGCAGGTCTTCAAGCATGACGGGATGTACTATCTCGTCAACATCGGCTGGCCGCGCGGAAAGTGCCGCACCGTGATCGTTCACCGTTCGCGGACCATGAAGGGTCCCTGGGAGGGGAGGATTGTCTTTCAGCACGAGGGCATCGCGCAGGGCTCGTTCATCGACTCGCCTGACGGAAAGTGGTACGCGTACCTCTTCGGCGACAGAGGCGCGGTCGGACGCTGTCCGTACATGCTTCCGGTCGAGTGGCGCGACGGCTGGCCCGTCGTGAAGGCCGAAGAATGCCTGCATCCGTCGAAGGGCGGAATCCCCGGCGTCGTTGCGTCCGACGAGTTCGGCGAGAAGGCGCTCGGCCCCGTCTGGCAGTGGAACCACAATCCGGCAGACGCGCTCTGGTCCCTTGTCGAGCGCGAGGGGTGGATGCGCCTGCGCACGGACAGGACCGACGCCTCGCTCGACATGGCGCGCAACTCGCTCACGCAGCGCTGCTGGGGTCCGACCTGCCGAGCGACCACGAAGGTGGATGTTTCGGCGCTCAACGACGGCGACTGCGCCGGCCTTGCGCTCTTCCAGCGCGAGTACGCCGAGGCTGCGGTGGTGAAGGAGGGTGAAGACTTCTTTGTCGTGCTGCGGCATGCGCCGCAGGGCAAGGTGAGGGAGATTGCGCGCGCGAAGCTGCCGAAGGGCGTCCGCGAGGTGCACCTCAAGGCGACGGGAGACTTCACTCGTCTGCCTGGTGCGGACTTCAGGGGGAATCCTGCGGGCTCCGATCTCGGACGCTTCTTCTACTCCGCCGACGGGCAGACGTGGCTTCCGATCGGACGCAGCATCGGCCTCGTCTACACCATTCCGCACTTCACGGGCTACCGCTTCGCGCTCTTCATGTACTCCACGAAGGCCCCCGGCGGACACGCCGACTTCGACTATCTGCGCCTCGACTAGCCCAATGCCCCAAAAGGGGTATGGTGCAGGGCTGCGGCTCTGTGCTATAATGTCGGCACAATGAGCCCTATAATCAAATACATCGTTGCAGCTGCCATGCTGTCTGCCGGCATATCCGCCGTCCGCGCTGCGGACGGCGGCGCCTACCTTTTCGCCTACTTCAGCAACAACGGCTACGGAGACAGGAAGGGCGAGGCGGCCGGACTGCACCTTGCCTATTCCCGCGACGGCCTTTCATGGACGGCGCTTAACGGCGACAGGCCGTTCCTTGTGCCGGAAGTGGGGAATGACAAGCTTATGCGCGATCCGTCCATCTGCCAGGGGCCGGACGGGACGTTCCATATGGTGTGGACTTCGAGCTGGCACGACAGGATCATCGGCTACGCGTCGTCGAAGGATCTCGTCCACTGGTCCGAGCAGCGCGCACTCCCCGTTATGGGGCACGAACCGACGGCACGAAACACCTGGGCGCCCGAAGTGACGTACAATCCGGACGACGGTCTTTTCTACATCTACTGGGCGACGACTATCCCGGGGAGGCATTCCGAGATTTCGGGTATGGGCGAGAAGGAGGCTGGGTTGAACCACCGCATCTACCTCACGACCACGCGCGACTGGAAGGAGTTCACTCCGACGCGGCTTTGGTTCAATCCGAAGTTCAGCGCGATTGACGCGGCCCTTCTGCGCGTTCCGGGAGGGGAGAAGAAATGGCTCATGGTCGTAAAGAACGAGAACCACACTCCAGTGGAGAAGAACATCCGTCCGGTGTGGATCGACGACCTGTCCGCCGATATTCCCGGCGATGCGGCGCTCGCGCCGATAACTGGCAACTGGGTGGAGGGTCCGAGTGCGCTCATGGTTGGCGGCTCGATCTTCGTGTACTTCGACTGCTACAGGAGGGGACGCTACGGCGCGGTGCGTTCCGACGACCTCGGCAGGACGTGGCGCGACGTATCCAGGGAAGTTTCGTTCCCCAGGGGCATCCGTCACGGGACCGCGTTCCCCGTCAGCGCCTCGATAATCGACGCGCTGCCAAAATAGTGGCTTTGCGGCGGCGCAATTTGGCGCAGGGGCTGTAGACAACATGTCGACAACCTTTAGACATCTGTAGACATTTTGCGGCGCGTCGACTTGGGGGCGTTTGGTATAATGGGGGGCATGAACGACATGAAGACGCCGCCTAACAGCATTGAGGCAGAGAGAGCCGTCATTGGCTCCATTCTTTTGGACACCACCGGACGCGACGAGCGCGTCATGGACCTGTGCCAGTCCGCAGGGGTCGTGCCGGAGTCGTTTTTCGATCCACGCAACCGCACCATCTACGCCGCCATGCAGCGCATGGCCCGCGAGTCGAAGCCGCTGGACGCGCTTACGCTCACCGAGGAGCTGATGAAGGCGGGGACGCTCGAGGCCGTCGGCGGCGCGGCGTACATCCAGACGCTGATCGACCAGACGCCGACCACGGCGCACGCCGAGTACTACATGAACATCATCCTCGGCAAGCACCTTAGGCGCACGATGATCGAGAGCGCCACGAAGACGATCGAGAAGTGCTTCGACGAAAGGGAGTATCCTGACGCGCAGGCAGTTCTCGGCGACGCCGAGAAGTCGTTTCTCGAAATCGGCGTGCGCGGCGACACGACGATGCCGTGGGCGTCGGCGATCGACCTCAGCTTCCAGCGCATCGACGCGATGTTCGACTCGAACGGAAAGACGCTCGAAGGCCTCTCCACCGGCCTTACGCACCTAGACGAGAAGCTGCAGGGGCTCAAGAATTCCGAAATGATCGTCATCGCCGCGCGTCCGTCGGTCGGCAAGACCTCGCTTGCGATGAACATCGCGGAGAGCTGTGCGCTGGGGCTCGACATGAACAACGTGCCGGTGAAGACCGACGACGGCAAGCGGCATCCGGTGATGATATTCTCGCTGGAAATGCCCGTCGAGGCTCTCGCGAAGCGCATGATCGCCGGAAGGGCGCAGGTGAACACGTGGCGACTCAACCGCGGACTGTGCACGAAGGACGAGAAGCGCAGGCTTCTCCAGAACCTTTCCATCGCGGCCGAGGAGCTCAGGGGCGCGAACCTCATCGTCGACGACACTGCCGGGCTTGACGTCATGGATCTCCGCGCCCGTGCGCGCCGCGCGAAGAAGCAGCACGGCATCGAGCTCATTGTGATCGACTACCTGCAGCTGTGCACCTGTCGCGAGGCTGCCCGCATGGGAAGCCGCCAGATAGAGGTCTCGATGATCTCCCAGCAGATCAAGGCCATGGCGAAGGAGCTGAAGATACCGGTGATAGTCCTCTCCCAGCTCTCCCGCGCCAACGAGCAGCGCGGCGACAAGGAGGAGAAGCCGAAGCTCTCGGACCTCCGCGACTCGGGCGCCATCGAGCAGGACGCGGACGTCGTGTTCCTGCTGCGCCGCCCGTCGCGTACCGCCACGTCGAAGGACGCTGCGGACGAGCAGCTCGCCATCATAGACGTCGCGAAGAACCGCAACGGCGAAATCGGAGAGGTGAAGGTGAACTTCTACCGCGAGTTCACGCGCTTCGGTGACAGGCCCATAGAGCATGCCGGCGTCGAGGCGTTCCAGTCGTCCGAGCCTGAGCCCATGCAAGGCGAGTTCTCCCCCGACCCCATGATGTAGTTGCGTGAACTTTTGTAAACCTTCACCCGTCAACCTCTGCAAAAGTTTGATATAATATTCAGTCAATGCATCCGCTGTCGGTGGAAAAGGACCGGCAGTGCGTTGTGTTGGAGTGTCGTTTCAAGAAGAAAGCAGAACAGCATCAGATAAATGGAGATTTTAATAACAATCGGCTACATTGCCCTGTGTGTGCTCTTTTTCTCGCTCGCGATTGCGATTCACGAGTTCGGGCACTTCATCGTCGCGCTCAAGCTTGGGCTCAAGGTCGAGCGCTTCTCGATCGGGTTCGGCCCTGCCATAGTCAAGAAGACATGGCGCGGCGTCGAGTACCGTCTAAGCTGGATTCCGCTTGGCGGATACGTCATGATTCCCGACGTCGATCCCGAGGGCACGAAGAAGCTCGAGGGAGGTGGGGATGGCAAGAAGGGACCTGGAAGGGGGCGCAAGGAGGTGCCTGCGTGGAAGGAGATCGCCGTCGCGGTCGCTGGACCTGGCATGAATCTGGTCCTCGCCGTGGTGCTCGCGTTCACCCTCGCCGCGATTCCGTCCGTCAAGTTCGGCGAGCTTCCCGCCAAGATCGCCTACACGCTCAAGGGCGGCCCCGCCGAGAAGGCCGGCATCAAGAAGGGCGACACGGTGGTTTCCGTCGGAGGCAAGCCTGTCGCCAACTGGTCGGAGATGCAGGTCGAGTTCCAGATCGTCGGCGCGCAGGAGACGGAGCTTGTTCTCCGCGACGAGGCGGGAGTGGAGCGCACGGCGCTCGTAACGCCGGAGGCGGACGAGGTGACGGGAATCTACATGATCAACGCGGTGAGCGTGCCGAAGGAGAACGGCGCGTCGAGCTGGATGCCGCACCGCAATCCGTTCAGGCAGCTCGCGTGGGACGCGGGCTCGATATTCCGCGTCCTCAAGGGGCTCGTCACGCCGAAGGAGGCGAAGAACACGGCGAAGGCGCTCGGCGGGCCGCAGATGATCGTCGAGGGCATCTATAGGTCGGTCCGCCACGATTTCTGGGACGGCGTGGGTTTCCTGCGATTCCTCAACGTCAACCTCGCGGTGCTGAACCTCCTGCCGATTCCCGTGCTGGACGGAGGGCTCATCCTCTTCGCGCTCTACGCGCTAATCTTCCGCAGGCGCGTTCCCGAGAGGATCGTCGCCGTGCTTTCCACGGGTTTCATGTTCCTTCTCCTCGGCGCGATGGGTCTGCTTATCTTCCGTGACGCGCACAGGAGCTGGAGGATTCACACCTACAAGCCGGACGCCGCGGAGACGGCTGGAGCCGCGGCCGGGGAGAACACGGGGACCAATGCGACGGACAACGCGAGCAATTGACGTCGGCGGAGTTGCCGTGGGCGGGGGTGCCCCGGTGAGCGTCCAGTCGATGGCGAACGCCGATCCGCACGACGCGTCGGCGCTTTCCGCGCAGATTTCCGAATGCGCGGCGCTCGGCTGCGACATCTTCAGGCTGACGGTTCCCGATGTCGACGCGGCGAAGGTCCTGGGCGAGGTGAGGCGCACTTCGCCGATTCCGATCGTCGCCGACATACACTTCGACTACCGCTGCGCGTTAGCGGCGATAGAGGCGGGGGCGGACGCGCTGCGCATAAACCCCGGCAACATCGGCTCGCGCGACAGGGTCGAGGCCGTAGTGAGGGCGGCTAAGGCGAAGAAAGTCCCGATAAGGATCGGCGTCAACCTGGGCTCGCTCGAGAAGGGGCTTCGCGGCGAACTTGACGCGGGGGCGATTGGCGTGCCCGAGGCGCTCGTCAGGTCCGCAATGGGGCATCTGAAGATACTTGAGGACGAAGATTTCCGCGATGTCGTGATATCCGCAAAGGCGTCGAACGTTCCGGACACGATCGCGACGTACAGGCTTCTTGCGGAGCGGACGGACTGTCCGCTGCACGTAGGCGTGACGGAGGCCGGCACGCTCATCCCCGGCGCCGTGAGGAATTCCGTTGCGCTGGGGATCCTTCTGAGCGAGGGGATCGGCGACACGATACGCGTCTCGCTCACGGCGAAGCCGGAGAAGGAAGTGCGCGTCGGCATGGAGATCTTGCGCGCGCTCGGACTGCGCGCGCCTGGTCCGGCGATCACGTCTTGTCCGACGTGCGGACGCACCAAGGTCGACCTTATGCATGTCGCGTCGCAGGTCGAGATAGCGCTGGAGACGCTGGCGAAGGACGGCGTGAAGCTTCCGCATGTGGCTGTCATGGGGTGCGTCGTGAACGGTCCGGGCGAGGCGAAGGGCGCGGACATAGCGCTTTGCGGCGCGGACGGTGAATTTGTCTTGTACGTTCGTGGTAAGCAGGTTTGCAGGGTGTCCGAGGAGGATGCCGTCGGAAAGGTGGTCGAGTATGCAGTTTCTCTACAATAACATAGCGGTGTTCCATGTGTTCGCGGTTTGCGCGGCGTTCGCTTGGCTGTTCGGCGGCGCCAAGGCGGACTACATCCTTCCTGTCATGCCGTGGCTTACGGCCTTTCTGCTGGAGGTCATGCTGTGCTTTCCGCAGAGGCACGAGGGGGAGACCACATACGAGGCGCGCTCGCGCGTCTGGGAGGCGATGCGCGGTGATCCGCTCGTGTGGGTGTCGCTTGGGCTCGTCCTGCTGCTCCTTGTGCCGTTCTTCAACGTCGGGCTGTGTCCGGTGTGCGACTATCCCGCGATACAGGCGGGGGCGGATCCCAAGCCGCTGATTCCGTTCATTCCGTTCTGCGTGAACCGCATGGAGCATCTGAACGTCGTCATGTGGTTCGTCCCGACTCTCACCGCCACCGTCGCGGCAAAGCATGCGCTCCTGAAGAAGGGCAAGCGGACGTTCCTTGCGATGATTGTGTGGAACGGACTTGCCCTCGGAGTGATAGGCGCGATACAGCAGATGACTGAGGCAAAGGGGCCGCTGTGGGTGGAGGAATGCTACCAGAGCGCCTATTTCTTCTCGACGTTCGGGTATCCGAACATGGCCGGCGACTACTTTACGACGCTGTTCGGACTGTCAGTGGGGCTCTGGCGCTGGCAGCTTGACGAGTCCGCCCGCACCCCATCGACGATCAAGGCGCCTTCGCCCGCACCGGCGCCTGGCGCCGAGGTAGCGCCGGGCGGCGAGGCGGTGCAGTCGCATCACCACCACCACCACCACGGTTCGTCCGCGCCGAAGAAGGAAGGTCAGTTCTGGAAGCGGCACTACTACCTCATCCCCGCCGTCATATTCTTCTTCTGCGCGCTCGACACGCTCTCCCGTGCGGCGGTGATGCTCGTGACGGGCCTCGCGATTGTTTTCTTCCTCCACACGTTCGTCTGCTCCTTTGCGAAGATGAAGAAGGCGCAGCGCGTGAGGGCCGGCGCGCTTAGCGTGCTCGTCCTCGCGCTGATTGCGATGTGTGCGGTGATGTTCATGCCGGAGGACCTCCAGCGCGAGGTCAACACGCTGAACACGACGGAGGTCCTGGACCGCGTCACGGGCAAGGGGCAGTACCACGTCCGCGTCGCCACCGAGATATGGAAGGACAACTTTGCGTTCGGCATAGGCGGCTGGGGCTACAAGCACTTCTGCCTCCAGTACATGACGGACAAGGAGCTGCGGCAGATCCAGATGGTCGGCGGCGTGAACGTCCATAACGACTACCTCCAGTTCCTGGCCGAGCACGGACTCGTCGGATTCGGACTCATGGTGGCAATCGTGGTGCTTCTGCTCATGCCCATCGGCAGGGTGTGGAGGGCTATGGTCGATTCCGTCCGGTTTATCCCGACGAAGGAGCAGCCGCCGCAGCCTGTGCAGCTGTTCGTCATCCCCGCGCCGGTGTTCTGCATCCTCGCGACTGCGGTCGCCACTTTCATCCACGGCTTCGGGGACTGTCCCCTGCGTTCGCCGGCAGTGCTTTCGCTGTTCTTCGTCTCGCTCGCGTGCATAGACGGATTCCTTCCACGCCTTAAGAAGCGCGACGACAATCGCCACCATTCGTAATCCACAACCCACAGTTCATCATCCATAATTCATGATTTAACCCTATGCTCCACGTTAACGAAAACTACTCCAAGATCCAGGCCAGCTACCTGTTTACCGAAATAGCGCACCGCGTCTCCGCGCACCAGGCGGCGAACCCGGACGCGAAGATCATCCGCCTCGGAATAGGCGACGTCACCGAGCCTCTCTGCGACGCAGTCGTGAAGGCCATGCACAAGGCAGTCGACGACGAGGCGGCGCGCGAGAACTTCCACGGCTACGGCCCCGAGCAGGGCTACGCGTTCCTGCGCGAGAAGGCGTCGAAGGTCGACTTCCAGGACCGCGGCATCGACATCGCCGCTGACGAGATATTCATCTCCGACGGCGCGAAGTGCGACTGCGGCAACATACAGGAACTCTTCGGAAACGACGTCAAGATTGCGGTCGGCGATCCCGTCTATCCGGTGTACGTCGACACGAACGTGATGGCGGGCCGCACGGGCGCGAACGAGGGCGGACGCTACGGCGGGCTTACGTACCTCACGTGCGACGCGTCCAACGGATTCGTCCCCGGCCCGGAGGCGGCAGGCGATGCGGACATCGTGTACCTTTGCTATCCGAACAACCCGACCGGCGCTGTCGCGACTAAGGCGCAGCTTCAGAAGTGGGTCGACTGGGCGAACGACAGGAAGTCGCTCATCCTCTTCGACGCGGCGTACGAGGCGTTCATCAGGACGCCCGGGATTCCCCACTCCATCTACGAGTGCGAGGGTGCGCGCAAGTGCGCGATAGAGTTCCGCAGCTATTCGAAGACCGCCGGTTTCACCGGAGTGCGCTGCGGATACACCGTTGTCCCGAAGGGGCTTGTCGCTTTCGCGTCGGACGGTTCGCCGGTCGAGCTCCGTCCCATGTGGACGCGCCGCCAGACGACGAAGTTCAACGGTGCGAGCTACATCACCCAGCGCGGCGCGGAGGCTATCTATTCGCCCGAGGGCCAGGCGCAGACGAAGGCGACGATCGACTTCTATCTCGAGAACGGACGACTCATGAAGGAGGCTCTCTCCGCGCTCGGGTACGAGGTGACGGGCGGAGGCAACTCGCCGTATCTCTGGGTGAACGTGAAGGGCGACAGCTGGGAGTTCTTCGACAAGCTCCTCAAGGAGGCCAACGTCGTCACGACTCCTGGCGCCGGATTCGGAAAGGCAGGAGAGGGATACATCCGCATCTCCTCATTCAACTCCCGCGCCAACGTCCTCGAGGCGGTCGAGCGCATCAGGAAAGTCCTCTGACGGACTCTGCGGCGATTCCATGCAGCAGCACTGGCTCGGCTGGATACTCGCCTCGTGCGTCGTCCTAAGCCTCTACGACCTAAGCAAGAAGGCGTCGGTGAGCGGCAACGCCGTGTTCCCGACGCTGCTCGGGAGTACGGCGTCGGGGTGGCTCGCCGTGACGGCGTGTCTCGTCTGGCGCGGCACATTTGCCGCGGCCGTGTCGCTGCCGCCCGCCCATGTCGCCCTGCTTCTCGTGAAGAGCTGCATAGTCGGCGCGAGCTGGACGGCTACCTACATGGCGCTCAGAACGCTTCCGATAACCTGCGCCGCGCCAATCCGCGCAACTGGTCCGCTGTGGACTCTTATCGGTGCCGTCGTGCTCTTCGCGGAAGTCCCCACCCCCGTCCAGGCGCTTGGCATGGCGCTGGTTGTCGCGGGCTGTGTGCTCTTTTCGCGCTCCGCGGCCCACGAGGGGATTGACTTCAGGCGCGACAGGGCGGTGTGGCTTGCGTTCCTCGGGACCGTCCTCGGCAGCTGCTCGGCGCTTTACGACAAGCATCTTCTCAAGGACCTGGCGATTCCGACCGGAACCGTCCTCTGGTGGTTCATGGGCGGGATGTGCGCAATATACGCGGCGGCGACGCTGGGGCGGAGGCTCCGCGGACGCGTTCCGGACGGTGCGGCGCTTGCAACGCATCCGTTCGCCTTCCGCTGGACGATTCCGCTCGTGGGAATCCTGCTGGCGCTGTCGGACGCATGCTATTTCAATGCCGTGGGCTCGGAGGGGGCGCGGATATCAGTTCTCAGCATGATACGCCGCTCGAGCGTAGTCCTAACATTCTTCCTTGGAGGGGCCGTGTTCCGTGAGTCAAACCTGCGCCGCAAGGCGTTCGCGCTTGCGGCAATCCTCGCCGGCGTAGCGCTCCTCTGCCTTATCTGACCGCAAACGCGGCAATCGATTGTCGGGAAATGGTATAATACGCACATGAAGATATCAGAGATACTTGCAAAGGGAGGTCCGTCGGTCTCGTTCGAGGTCTTCCCGCCGAAGAAGGACCGTCCGCTCGAGGGCACGAAGGAGATTGTCGCGCAGATCGCCGCGGCGGCGCCTTCGTTCATGTCCGTGACGTACGGCGCGGCGGGCGGTTCGACCGGCGCGAACACGCGCGCGATCGCCGAGCACGTCCAGAAGTCGTGCGGAGTTCCCGTCCTCGCGCATCTCACCTGCGTCGGGGCGACGCGCGAGTCGATAGGGCGCGAGGTGGAGTCCTTCCGCGAGGCGGGAATCGAGAACATCCTCTGCTTGCGCGGGGACTGTCCCCCCGGAATCGAGTTCCCCGGCAACGCGGCGTTCATGCACGCGTCGGATCTCGTAAGGGAGCTTTCCGGGAAGGGATTCTGCCTCGGCGGGGCGTGCTATCCCGAGGTGCACCCCGAGAGCGCGCACTTCACCGACGACATAGCGCACGTGAAGGAGAAGGTCGACGCAGGGCTGGATTTCCTCACTACGCAGATGTTCTTCGACAACAACGTCTACTTCCACTACCTCGCGAGGCTGCGGGACGCCGGCGTGACGGTTCCGGTCGTGGCGGGCATAATGCCCGTCACCAACGGACGCCAGATCGCGCGCATCTGCGAGCTTTCGGGGACGAGCCTGCCGCCGCGTTTTCGCGCGATCGTGGACCGCTTCGGGGACGATCCGGCGGCGATGCTCGACGCGGGCGTAGCCTATGCGACGGAGCAGATTATCGACCTTTTCGCGAACGGCGTCGGACATGTCCATGTCTACACGATGAACAAGCCAGAGCTCGCCCGCCGCATAATGGACAACCTCGCGGGAATACTCGTCCGATGAGCGGCGCGTGCGACATCAGAAGGGCCGAGCTCGAGCGCGAGGCGCCGGTAGAGGCCAAGGGCGTGTGGGCGCGCTTCGGCGGGCGCGTGTACATGTGCGGCACGCTCGGTGCTGCTTTCGACGCCTGGCAGCGCAGGCTCGCCGCGCTGAGCGGCGCAGACGCGTACTTTTCGCAGCAGATAGGGCTCGACGCCGTCGAGCGCGAGATGGACCGACTAGAGGCGGAGGCGCGCGCGTCGCTCGCTCCGGGCGAGAAGCTCATGCCGCGCCGCTCGCCGGGCTACGGCGAGATGCCGCTCTCGCTCAGCCGCGAGATAGTCGACCGGCTCGAGGCGACGCGCCGCATCGGAGTCGCCGTGACGGATTCCTGTCTGCTTGTTCCGTCAAAGAGCGTGACGGCCATATGCGAGATCGGAGGATGCGATGGAAGGGATTGATTTTCTCGACGGAGGCTTCGGCACGATGGTGCAGGCGGCGGGACTGCCGCCCGGGAAGGATCCGACGGACTGGAACGTGGAGAATCCGGACGCAGTGGCGTCCGTCCATCGCGCGTATGCAGAGTCCGGCTCGCGCATCGTGCTTGCGAACACGTTCGGCGCTAACCGGCTCAAGTACCACGGACCCTACGACCTGAAAGAGCTCGTCGCTTCCGCGATCTCCATCGCGCGCCGCGGCGCGGCGTCCGCCAAGGTCGCACTCGACATCGGTCCGACGGGCAGGCTTCTCAAGCCCGCAGGAGACCTTGACTTCGACGACGCGTACGAGGCGTTCGCGGAGATGGTCCGCTTCGGAGCGGAGGCGGGCGCGGACCTTGTGTTTGTCGAGACGATGGGCGATACGCGCGAGCTGAAGGCCGCCGTCCTCGCCGCGAAGCTGAACTCGAACCTTCCCGTGTACGCGACGGTTGCACTCGACGAGTCGGGCAAGCTCCTGACCGGCGCGTCGGTCGAATGCGTCGCGACGCTCCTCGAGTCGCTCGGCGTCGACGCGTACGGATTCAACTGCGGGCTCGGTCCGGACAGGATGCTTCCGTTCGTGGAACGGCTCGCGAAGGTCTCGACGAGGCCGATCATCGTGAAGCCCAACGCGGGGATGCCGAAGATCGTGGACGGGAAGACGGTGTTCACCGTGGGACCGGAGGAGTTCGCCAAGACCGTTGCGAAGCTTGTCGACGCCGGCGCGTCGATCGTAGGAGGCTGCTGCGGAACCACCCCCGCCCACATCGCCGCCGTCCGCGATTCCCTCTCCGGCGCTTCGGCCGCCCGGCTCCCCGCCCCCGTACCGCGGACCGTCGTCTCGTCCGGAACGGGCGTAGTGGAGCTGAGACCGCACGCGGGGCTTGTCATCGGCGAGCGCATAAACCCGACGGGGAAGAAGCTGCTCAAGGAGGCGTATCTGCGAGGCGACACGGCGTACGTGCTTCGCGAGGCGGTGAAGCAGATCGACGCGGGGGCTGAGGTTCTTGACGTCAACTGCGGCGTTCCTGGAATCGACGAGGCCGCGACGCTGGAGCGGACCGTCGAGACGGTGCAGAGCGTCGCCGCGTGTCCGATACAGGTGGACACGGCCGATCCCGTCGCGCTAGAGCGCGCGCTGAGGCGCGTGAACGGAAAGCCGCTCGTCAACTCGGTGAACGGAAAGCGCGAGTCGATGGACGCGGTCTTCCCAATCGTGAAGAAGTACGGCGGCGCGATCGTAGGGCTCTGCCTCGACGAGTCGGGGATTCCTGCAACAGCCGACGGGCGCATCGCGATCGCGCGGCGGATACTTGACGAGGGCGCGAAGTACGGCTTCGCGAAGTCGGACTTCGTCTTCGACGCGCTTACGCTTGCCGTGAGCGCCGATCCGCAGGCCGCCGTCGTCACGCTCGAGACTGTACGCCGCCTTACGGAGGAACTCGGCGTCAACACTGTGCTCGGAGTCTCCAACGTTTCGTTCGGGCTCCCGAACCGCCCTGTGCTCAACAACGCGATGTACGCGCTCGCGAAGAGGAACGGACTTTCCTCGGCAATCGCGAATCCGACGCTCATACGCGACGTAATCGACCAGGCCGCGGAGGACGTTCTCCTTGCGCGCGACAGGAACTGCGAGAAGTGGATCGCGCTTAACGCCGCTGCACAGCCAGCAGCGCCCGTGGCGTCCGCGAAAGGCGCCGAAGGCGGCGCGCAGGCGCTCGGCGCGGCGATACGGCGCGGACTCAGGGACGACGCGGCCGCAGCGGCGAAGGCCATGCTCGCCGCTGGCGCTGGTGCGATGGAGGTGATCGAGAAGGGGATCGTCCCGGCACTCGAACTCGTCGGCGACGCGTTCGAGAAGGGAACGGCGTTTCTTCCGCAGCTCCTCATGGCTGCGGACGCCGCGGGCGACGCTTTCGCGGTCGTTCGCAGGGATGGCATGAAGGCGGCGGACGGGGCGTCGCGCGTCTCCGGTCGGCGTCCGATCGTCATAGCCACGGTGAAAGGCGACATCCACGACATCGGCAAGAACATCGTGAGGGCGCTGCTCGAAAACTACGGCTTCGACGTGATAGACCTCGGCAGGGACGTGGCGCCCGAGGCGATTGTCGAACGCGCGAAGGCGTGCGGCGCCGGCATGGTCGGACTTTCGGCGCTTATGACGACGACGGTCGGCGCGATGGCGGAGACGATCCGCCAGCTCAAGGCCGCAGGCGTCGACGCGAAGACGTTCGTCGGCGGAGCGGTGGTGACGCAGGACTACGCGGACTCGATAGGCGCGGACTTCTACGCGAAGGACGCGATGCAGTCCGTGCGAATCGCGGAGAGGGTTTTGGGGGCGTGACGCGCGGCGTGCGCGCGGGAAATGCAACAGGAAAGGCAGTAAGGGAAGATGACGGAGAAGCGCAGGGCGAGGGGACTGTCCCTGATGAGCGGAGGGCTCGACAGCCAGCTTGCGGTGCGGGTCTTGCAACGGGCCGGTGCGGACGTGGAGGCGGTCGCGTTCGAGACGCCGTTCTTCAAGGCGGACGCGGCTAAGAGGGCCGCGCAGGCGCTGGGGGTGAAGCTGCATGTCGTGGACTTCACTGACGAGGAGGTTGCGCTTATTGAGAATCCGCCGCACGGATTCGGCGGCGCGATGAATCCGTGCATCGACTGCCACGCGGCGATGATCCGCCGGGCAGGAGAGATGATGCGCGAGCTCGGATACGACTTCGTCGCGACCGGCGAGGTGCGCGGGCAGCGCCCGATGTCGCAGAACGCGCAGTCGCTGCTCACGGTCGAAAAGGCGTCCGGAATGAAGGGACGTCTCGTGCGTCCGATGTCCGCGAAGCTGTTGGAGCCGACGATTCCCGAGCTCGAGGGCATTCTCGACCGCGAGAAGCTGCTTGACATCTCCGGGCGCTCGCGCGAGAGGCAGATCGCTCTTGCGGCGGAGTTCGGGATAACGGACTATCCGTCTCCGGCCGGAGGGTGCAAGCTCACCGAGGAGGCTTTCGGGCGCAAGCTGAAGGACCTCAAGGAGCACGAGGGGCTTGGGTCGCGCGCGCTTCTCGATCTTCTCACAGTTGGGCGCCGGTTCCGCCTGCCGGGCGGAAGCTCCGTCATCCTCGGGCGCGACGCGGGGGAAAACGCGCTCCTGGGGAAGGGGAGCTTCGCGGCGGTTCTGAAGCCGACGAACGGCATTGTCGGTCCGACGGCGGCGATACCGGTCCTCGCTGCGGAATCCGACCTTGCGCTCGCGCAGGAGCTGGTGAACGCCTATGTGCGCGGCACCACGGCTGCGGACAGAGAAAGGTTCAAGCCGTACCAGATAGTATGACTTGTCGCCGCGAGTGTTGTTGGCTGTCCGTCGCGCATTGCGGTTTTCGGCAGAAAATAGTATAATTCCACAAACATAGGACAAATAGGAGCAAACATGCTGGACTACATCGTGCTTGGTGCGTTCGCGGGATATCTCGCGCTCATGCTTGGAATAGGCTTTTTCTTCTCTAGCAGGCAGGAGAGCCTCGGCGACTACTACCTTGGTGGCCGCAAGATGAACAAGTGGGTCGTCGCGCTCTCCGCGCAGGCGTCCGACATGTCCGGCTGGCTCCTGATGGGACTCCCCGGCGCGATATACGTCGGCGGGTTCTCCGAGGCGTGGATCGGCATCGGGCTTCTCATCGGCACGTACCTCAACTGGAAGATAGTCGCGCACAGGCTCCGGCGGTACTCCCAGGCGTGCGGCGACTCGATAACGATCCCCGACTTCATCTGCAACCGGTTCAGGGACAGGACGGGGATATCCAGGATCCTGGCCGCGCTCATCATCCTAGTCTTCTTCACGTTCTACACGGCCTCCGGGTTCGTGTCGTGCGCGAAGCTCTTCACGACGACGTTCGGCATACCGGACCACATCGCCGCGCTCGGCGGGATGTCGGGCTACACCCTCTGCCTCTGGATCGGCGCGATCGTCGTCGTAAGCTACACTCTGATGGGCGGATACATGGCCGTGTGCTGGACGGACTTCATCCAGGGCGCGCTGATGTTCGTCGCGATCGTGCTCGTTCCGGCGATCGTCGTCTGCAACGCGGGCGGCTTCGCCTCCACGGTCGATGCGCTCAACGAGATCAACCCCTACCTCCAGTCGCTCTTCACGAACGCGTCCACCGGCAAGGCCGCAGGCTTCATCGGCCTCGCCTCGTGCATGGCGTGGGGCCTCGGCTACTTCGGCATGCCCCACATCCTCGTGCGCTTCATGTCCATCGACAACCCCGCCGAGGTCAAGGGCTCGCGCCGCATCGCGATGAGCTGGGTCACGATCTCGCTCGGCGCGGCGGTCGTCATCGGACTCGTCTTCCACATCTACCTCAAGCAGCACGGACTCACCCTCGCGGACGTCGGAGGCGATCCCGAGAAGTGCTTCATGATCATGATCAACGGCATCTTCTCCTCGGGCTTCGTCGCGCGCGTCTTCGCGGGCATCCTGCTCTCCGCCATCATGGCCGCCATCATGTCCACCGCCGACTCGCAGCTCCTCGTCTCCGCGTCGAGCTTCTCCAACGACTTCTACAAGATCGTCATCAAGAAGGACGCCTCGAACCGCGAACTCCTATTCGTCTCGCGCTTCGCCGTCGGGGCGGTCGCGCTCATCTCGATCGGACTCGCGATGAACACGCAGAGCGAGTTCTTCAAGGTCGTCATGAAGATGGTGTCGTTCGCCTGGGGCGGATTCGGCGCATCGTTCGGTCCGCTCATCCTCCTCTCCCTCTTCTGGCGCAGGGTGAACCTCGTCGGCGCGGTGAGCGGAATGCTCGTCGGCGCGACGACGTGCTTCGTGTGGAAGTTCGCTCCGTTCGCCGATGCTGCGCGCGAGGCCTCGCCGGATTCGATCTTCCACCTCTACGAGCTCGCGCCCGGGTTCCTCTTCGCGTTCGTCGTCACTGTCGTCGTCTCGCTCCTCACGCCAAAGCCGTCGAAGGAGATCACGGACGAGTTCGACTCCGTCAAGGCCCAGTTCCAGGACTGACGCGGCAGATGCGCCGCGCGGCGAAATGAAGAAGCTCATCGTCATCGCAGGGGCGGGCGAGTACCCGCGGCTCCTTGTCGAGGGCGCGAGGCGCGCCGGGGTCGAGACTGTAGACGTCATGGCAGTGAAGGGCTCCTGCGAGCGCGCGACCGCGCGCGCGGCCGACCACGTGTTCCCGTTTGCGGTTGGTGAGAGCGAAGTGGCGATACGCTGGACGGCATCGCAGGGCTACGACGGCGCGGTGCTGGCCGGACAGGTCAGCCCGCTCTCGCTTTTCCGCGGCAAGTTCGGCCCCGTCGTCAGGCAGTGGCTTGCCGAGATGCCCGTCAAGAACGCGCACACCATATTCGGCAAGCTCGTCTCGGAGTTCGAGAAGGCGGGCGTCAGGATGATCCCCGCGAGTTCCTTCATGGAGGATTCGATCCCTGGCGAAGGCGTTCTCACTGCGCGCGGTTTTACGGAAGTCGAGAAGACGGACGCCGCGCGGGGCTTTCAGGTTGCGGAGGACGTCGGACGCCACGACGTCGGGCAGACGGTCCTCGTGAAGGCGGGGATGGTGCTCGCCGTGGAGGCGTTCGAGGGGACAAACGCTGCGATACGCCGCGCTGGGAAGCTAGGGAGGGGGTCCGTCCTCTGCAAGGCCGCCCGCGCAGGGCACGACTGGCGCTTCGACATTCCGGTCGTGGGCCTCAAGACGCTCAAGACCATGAAGAAGGCCGGCGTCACGGCGCTTGCGTTCCAGGCCCGCAGGCTCCTCCTGCTCGACCGCGAGAAAGTCGTGGATTTCGCCAACAGGAACGAGATCGCCATTGCGGGTTTTGATTCCGCTCTTCCGCCGGCGCCGACGCGTCCGTGACCATGAACAGGCGGCGAGCGCACGCGGCGGGAATTTATGGTATAATATCTACCCAATTTCAATAAGGAGAGCAAATGGCCGATACGGAATCGTTGGTAATACAGCTTAGCGAATGCGCGGAGAAGGGCGACTTCGAGGGTGCCTTCCGCCTCGTTCGCGAGAACAAGGAGGAGCTTGGCAAGAAGCTTCAGCCGGCGGGGATACGCGATGCATTGAAGAAGACGACCAAAGATCGCCTTCTTCTTTCTTTTCTGGACGGGGCCGAATTCGGCGCGCGTCCGCTCGACGAGTCGCTCGTCAGGCTCGAGAAGCTCGTTTACCTCGTCTCCAAGAAGCCCGGCGAGGCCGGTGCGCTCGTCCTCAGCAAGGCGTGGGGCCTCGGCAAGGTCAAGAGCGTCGACGACTTCTACAAGCGCGTGACGGTTGACTTCCGCACAAAGAGGGGGCACCAGTTCGCGTACGCCGCGGCGTGCGACATGCTCGAGCCCGCTCCCGACGGGCACATCCTCGTCAAGCGCGAGGTCGACCCCGCGGGATTCGAGGCGCTTCTCAAGGACAAGCCTGGCGAATTCGTCGTCGCGGTGCTCAAGAGCTTCGGCGACATGCCGATCGTCCGTCTCGAGGACGTCTGCGTGCAGAACGGCTTCGTCAAGGCGGTCAACTGGAAGAAGTTCTGGGACACCGCGCGCGCGGAGCTTCGCCACAACAAGCTCGTCGAGATCCCCGCCAAGCGCGCGGAGCCCATCCGCGTCAGGGCCGCGGCCGAGGACTACGGCGACGGCTGGCTCACGGCGTTCGCGCACGAGACCGACCCCAAGGCGATTCTCGCGGCCGTTCGCGAGTACGTCGCGCAGGGCAAGTTCAAGGTTGCAGACGAGGCCACCAAGTCCAAGATTTCCGAGCGCCTTTCGTTCGCCGTCACGGCGGCGCGCAAGGTCGACGACGCGCTGTATGCGCGCCTCGCGTGCCTCGTGCGCGAGCTCGGCTTCGCGAATCCGCCTGCGTCTGAGATGCGCGAGTACCTCTGGGAGCGTTCGCGCTTCGTCAAGGCGGCCGCCGAGCTTCCCTCGCGCGAGGTCGGCTCGATGATCGGCTTCCTCGCCGAGAACGACGAGGCGAAGGCCAAGCTTTACGCGGCGATTCCGAAGCTGTGCTTTGCGGCCGTCGCGGAGATCGTCTCGCGCTTCAGCGCGGAGGAGACCTGCCGCAGGGCGATCGGCGACTTCATGAAGGACGCGCAGCCTCCGGCGACGCTCGTCACGCTCATCATCGGCAAGATCGAGCAGTTCGGCAAGTTCGAGTACGAGGACGTTCCGGTCGACGGAAAGAAGATTCGCGTCCTCAAGAAGTACGAGCTCTGGAGCGAGCTTCCGCCCGTGTCGACCCTCATCACGCACGCAATCGCGCTGGGCGAGGGACGCCGGGGTGGCGAGACGCTCAAGATGCAGAACATAGTGCGCAGGCTCTTCGGCGACAAGACGTGGCTGGAGAAGATCTTCAAGTTGCTCACGCCGGCTGACCAGACGCTCTTCTTCGAGCGCTTCCAGGCGTCCATCGCGTGGGATCCCTCGACGCACCACGCGACCGTCATGAGAATGACGCACATCGTCCCCTCGCTGGCGAAGCACCTCGTCGTCGTCGAGAAGAAGAAGGAGTACGCGCGCGTCACGTCGTTCCGCAGCTTCGCGATGAAGAAGCAGGAGTACCTCAAGCTAATCAACGAGGACATGCCCGCGAACGTCAAGCGCATCGAGTTCGCGAAGAGCTACGGCGACCTCAGCGAAAACGCGGAGTACCAGTACGCGAAGGACGAGCAGCGCGCGCTCATGCAGAAGCAGACTGTCATGCAGGCGGAGCTGGAGTCGGTCAAGCCCGGCGACTTCGCGGACGCGACGACGGACGAGGTGATGCCCGGCGTCACCGTCGTGATCGCGACCGCCGAGGGCGACAAGACCTACTCTGTGCTCGGCGAGTGGGACAACGACATCAATCGCGGCATCCTTTCCTCGAAGACGCGTCTCGCCGAGAACATGCTCGGCAAGAAAGTCGGCGACCAGTTCGAGCTTCCCGGCCAGGACGGGGAGGTCAAGTTCGCGTCGGTCAAGGAGATACGTCCGCTCTCCGATGAAATTCGCGAGTGGATGAAGCTTCCGCCCGGCATGCAGATATGATATAATTACCTCA
Organism: Kiritimatiellia bacterium; assembly: GCA_016296065.1. Taxonomy (GTDB): domain Bacteria; phylum Verrucomicrobiota; class Kiritimatiellia; order RFP12; family UBA1067; genus UBA1067. The sequence continues at coordinate 34,189 of JAEDKA010000008.1, read as the reverse complement.
GACGCCGAACAGGCACCGTTCTCAAGAAGAGAGGAGGCAAGTCATGGGATTCACGATAGCAGAACCTTCAACGAAAACGTCCGCAAAGAAGCCCGCGCCCAAGAAGGCGCCGGCGAAGAAGCCTGCGCCCGCCAAGCCGGCCGCCAAGAAGCCTGCGGCGAAACCCGCCGCAAAGTCGGCGTCTGCGAAGCCGGTCGCGAAGCCCGCGGCCAAGAAGCCCGAGCCCGCGAAGCCGGTTGCGAAGAAGGCCGAGGCCAAGCGCGTCCCGCCGCATGTCAGCCGCAAGCCCGTGCCCGTCGTAAAGCCGCAGGATGATATTGTCTCCGAGGAGGCAACCGCAAAGGCCGTGGCCTTCGCGATGTCGATCGCCGAGGAGATGAAGCGTTCGGCCGCGGCTGCTGAGCAGGAGCGCGTCGAGAGCGAGATCAAGCTCACTCGCAGGCCGACTTCCCGTGTTCAGGGCGAGGCGACTGCGAAGTTTCCGGCTTCCGATCTCGAGGAGTTCCGCAAGCGGCTTCTCGAGGCGCGCGAGGAGGCTCTCAGCGGTGTCGACGCGATGAAGGCTACGGGTTTCAACGAATCGGACGACTATGAGGCCGACGGAGGCGACGGCACGAACCAGACGCTCCGTCTGCAGGCTCTCGGCCAGATGGGCAACATCAACCGCACGATTCAGCAGATCGAGGAGGCGCTTCACCGCATCGACGACGGCACTTACGGCGTCTGCACGGCGTGCGGCCAGCTCATCCGCAAGCCGCGACTCCTGAACCAGCCGTTCGTGATGACGTGCATGGAGTGCCAGAGCGAGATGGAGCGTACCCGCAGCTGATGAAGCGGCTTCTGCTTTGCTTCGTCGCCGTCGTGCACCTCGTCCTCGCGGATGCGGTCTCGAAGGAACTGGCCTCCGGGTATCTGAAGGAGTCCGGTCCGGTTTCCGTGATTCCGGGCTTCTTCAATCTCGCCTATGTCGAGAACCGCGGCTGCGCGTGGGGGATGTTCCAGGGCCAGGTCTGGCCCCTCGCGGCGTTCGCCATTGTGGCGCTCGCGCTTCTCGTGTGGAAGCGCGAGTCCGTGTTCGGGCGCGGCAAATGCGCCGCGGTCTGCGAGGCGCTGCTCTACGCGGGGATCGTCGGCAACCTGATCGACCGAGTGTTCCGGGGATATGTCATAGACTTTCTCGACTTCCACTGGAAGTCGGCATATCACTTTCCGTGCTTCAACCTCGCCGATACGTTCATCACAGTCGCGGCGGGGATTCTGATCCTATGCTCGTTCGGGAAGCGTACATCCTAGCCGGCCCCACCGCGAGCGGCAAGAGCGCGATCGCCGCCGAGCTCGCGCGCGAGATGGGCGCGTGGATACTGAGCGCGGACTCCATGCTCGTGTACCGCGGAATGGACATCGGCACGGCGAAGCCTCCGCGCGAGGAGCGCGAGGAGTTCCACATGGGCGGCGTCGACATAGTGACGCCGGCAGAGGAGTTTTCGTCAGGTGCGTGGCTAAGGGCGGCAGCAGAGTGGGCGGCGAAAGTTCCACAAGACGTGCCGATCGTCATCGTGGGAGGAACGGGGTTGTATTTTTCGGCGCTTCTTCGTGGACTCGACCGCAGGTGGGAGAAGCCTCCGCCCGAGTATCCTGTGATCAAGATCGACCGCGCGGTCGTGCGCGCGCGCATTGCCGCGAGGCTCGACGGGATGTTCATGGAAGGGCTTGACGAGGAGAAGCGTGCGCTTCACGCTGAATATCCCGAGTGGTCTCGCACGGCCTCGCTCGCCATAGGCTACCGCGAGGGAGACGACCGCGCGAAGATACTTACGCGTACGTGCCAGCTTGCAAAGCGCCAGGACACGTGGTTCCGCCACCAGGCGACACCGCTCTATGTCGAGCCGACGGTTGAGTCGGTGCGCCGCTGCTGGTGCGACAAGGGCCCCTGGTCCGTTTCGTTCTGAAAGACCACGGGGACTGTCCCCGAAAACCACGGGGACTGTCCCCGGAAGGCCCTTCTATTCTCCTGCTTGCAGTTTAACGTTTTGCCGGAGCGAGGTCGGCGAGCTTCACGGATGCCTCGAACTGGGAAAGTGGAGTCGTCATTATGCCGACGCCCTCGCGTTTCGCGGCCTCGATCATGTCGTCCGGGGCAGGCCTGTCGTGGCAGAGGACGATCGCCTCGATTCCGGCGAGCGTGCAGACGGCTATTGCGTTCAGGTGGTTCTGGATCGTTATGAGAACCGATTCGTCTCCGCAGTGTCCCATGACGTCGGAGAGAAGGTCCGAGGTGTAGGCGGCGCTTATTGCTGCTTCGGGATTGTCTACGACTACTGTGCCGCCGACGCGGTCTTTGAGTTCGTTGAAGGTCATGGTTGGTGGAGGGTTGGAGGGTTGGAAGTTTGGAAGTTTGGAGGTTTGGAGGTTTGGAATTTATTAAAAGCTTGTCAGGCGGGGGGAGATGCGGGTTGACTTCGCGGCGAAGATGGCCTTGAGTCCCGCGACCGAGAATTCGCCGTCGGCTTCGGTCCAGACGCGCGCTACGTCGTCGATGTTGTGCGCATCGGATGAGCGCGTCACTGCGTAGCCCTCGACTTTCGGGAGCCACAGTGTTTCGTCGGCGGTGCGCGAGAGCTCGACGGCGTCGAAGAAGAGTCCGCCGCCTGGCTGGATCTCCGTGTCGACGAGCGGACGCGGGATCGTCCCGAGGGTGCCCAGCACTGAGTGGTTTCTGCGGTCGACGTGCGCGGCGATGAAGAGTCCGCCCAGCTCGTGCACCTTCGTCGCCGTCTCGGGTATCGTGCGGCGGCAGCCCATCGCGAGGATGCGCCACTCCATCTCGACGATGTCGTCGTCCCAAGTCACGACGGGCTGGTCGCCGAAGGTCTCTGGGTCGTTCACGCGCTTGGGCATGGCGGCATAGACCCAGTCCGTCATATCCAGCGCCTGCTCGACGGTGTCGAAGAGGGCGAGGGTATGGACTTCCTCGGCGGTCTGGACCTCCATGCCGAAGAGGCACTTGAGGCCGGCGCGCCTGGCGCATTCGGCGATCGCGGGGGTATTGCGTGCGGACTGGTGGTCCGTGAGGGCGATTCCGTCCATCCCGGCCGCGACCGCCTGTCGCACTATCTCCGACGGCGCCATCTCCAGATTGGCGCACGGCGACAGGCAGCTGTGTATGTGTAAATCAAACTTCACGCCGCCTATTATAGCAAATGCGGATTTTTTTTGCTATACTATACGCCAAATGAACATCACTGACATTGTTAAGACCCTTGACGGCACGCTCGTCGCGGGTGGGGAGTCCGACCGGACGGTCGGCACTGTGGTTGCGAACGACCTCATGAGCGACGTTCTGCTCAACGACGGCGACGACATCCTGCTGCTTACGTCCCTTGCGTCCGACCAGGCGATCCGCACGGCGAACATCGTCGGCGCGATGTGCGTGGTCGTGCACAACGCGAAGCCGCTGCCGCAGACGATGTGCCAGGTCGCGGACACTCTCGGCATTCCGCTCGTGAGTTCGCCGCTCTCGAAGTACGAAAGCTGCGTGCGCATCCACGACTTCCTCGCCAAGGAGGGCTGATGGAGTACCGTCCGACGATCCTGACAGGCGGCGAGAAGCTCAGCGACGACCAGATTATGGCCGCGCACGAGCGCAAGCACGTCAAGCGCGTGTCTGGTCCGGGCCTGCCGGGCTCGGGCGGGCAGGGCGAGCCGCTCGTCATCATGGAGCTCCTGCAGCGCCTGCGCGTGAAGGACGTCATGCGCGACCACGACATCATCTCGGTCGTCAGGACAGACACGATGCATTTCGCGCAGAACCTGATGAAGCGCAACCACATCTCCGGCGTCCCGGTGGTGGAGGGCAAGCGCCTCTTCGGAATCGTCTCGATAAACGACATCATCCTCGCTCTCGAGGGCGGGTGGATCGGCGAGCAGTGCCAGAAGCACATGGCGACGAACCTCGTCGTCCTGGAGGAGGACATGCCGCTCGCCTTCGCGCTCAAGTACTTCGAGAACTACATCTTCGGGCGCTTCCCGGTGCTGAACAAGGAGCGCGATCTCGTGGGCATTGTCTCGCAGCGCGACGTCACGCGAGTGCTGATGCGCGAGCTCACGAATGAGCTCGCAAGGCTCGAGGGCGCGCCGGGGACGGAACAGCAGGGCGCGGAGCATGGCCAGGAGTCGAGCAAGAGCGAGCCCGTCCTGCCGTACTACTCGATGCGGCAGTTCGTAGTCGTGCGGAACGACCTCACTAACGCCGGCAAGGCTGCGAACGCGATCAAGAAGATGCTGGGCGACGCGGGGGTCGAGAAGAAGATCATCCGCCGCATAGCGGTCGCCGCGTATGAGCTGGAGATCAACATCTGCATCCATTCCCTCGGGGGGTCCATAACCTTCATCCTCGACAGCCACAAGGCGACGGTCATAGCGAAGGACAAGGGGCCTGGAATCAAGGACGTGGAGTGGGCGCTACGGGACGGGACCTCCACCGCGAACGACTGGATACGCTCCATGGGCTTCGGCGCCGGAATGGGGCTTTCCAACTCCAAGCGCGTCGCAGACGTGTTCGACATCAAGTCGACCGTGCCGACGGGCACGACCGTCCTCTGCGAGTTCAATCTCCCGGAGCGCGGCGCCGCAAAGTGACGCATATGGAAGATTTGGAGACGATTGACCCCGCGGTCCCGCGGTGGTATGTGATCCACACGAAGCCGCGCGCCGAGAAGAAGGTGGCCTGGTACCTCGGCAGGTACAGGTGCTTCTGGCACCTGCCGACCAAGACCGTCGTCCGCAAGGTGCAGAGACGCAAGGTGAGAAGGGAGCTTCCGCTCTTCCCCGGCTACGTGTTCGCCAGGATGAACGCGGACCAGCGCGTCGAGATGCTGCGCACGAACTACATAGTGCGGACGCTGCCGATCCCTCGTCCGCGCGAGACGATACACCAGCTCCGCCAGCTCAGGCGCGGCGTCGCGCTTGCATCCGAGATGCGCGTGCTGTCGCGCACCTACCACGAGGGCGACCATGTGCGGGTCACGACGGGGCCGATGCGCGGAACGGAAGGCTACGTCAAGCGTGACGGAGACCGGGCGCTCCTCTATCTCAACGTGGAGATACTCGGCAGCTCGGTGGAGGTCGTGATACCGCCGTCCGACGTCGAGCGCATCTGACGCGGCGCATCAGATTCCTGTCGCCCGAAGTGTCGCGGATTGTGGTATAATGTTCCGTAAAGAACGCATTCTTGCAATAAGGAAAACATGGAAGACAAAGCCCTTGCGGAATATTTCGAACTGCTCCGCTACGAATCCGTCGGAGCGGACCCTGCGCACCTTCGCGACTGCGTTTCGTGCGCGTCCTGGCTAAGGAAGTGGCTTGGCAAGCTCGGCTTCTCCGTCGAGCTCGTCTACCCTAGGCAGGAACCTGGCTCGGCGCCGCCGCCGCCAGTGGTCTTTGCGCAGAGGGATGGCGCTGAGGGCGCGCCCACGGCGCTGGTGTACGGACACTACGACGTGCAGCCTGCGGACCCTGTCTCTGAATGGAAGACGCCTCCGTTCGAGCCGACGCTCGTCGACGGCCGCGTTTACTGCCGCGGGGCGAACGACGACAAGGGGCAGACTTTCGCGTTCCTGTGCGGAATGCGCGACTATCTCGCCGGGGAAGGTCCGAAGCTCAACATCAAGATAGTTCTCGACGGACAGGAGGAATCGGGCAGCGCGGCGCTTTCCGCTCTCGCGCCTGAGATGCGACGGCGCCTCGCGGCGGACGTCATGCTCGTGTGTGACACGTCCGCTGCGCCAGGGATGCGCCCTGCGATCGTCGCGGGGCTTCGCGGCGTTGCGCATTTCACGCTGCGCCTGACGGGTCCGAACCGCGACCTCCACTCCGGGGAGTACGGCGGCGTCTCGCCAAATCCTGCACAGGGCCTTGCGGAGCTCCTCGCGAGTCTGCACCATCCGGACGGGTCGATCGCGGTCGCGGGGTTTCGCGACGGGATCGAGCCGCCGACTCACGAGGAGCTTTCGGCGGCCGAGGCGAGCACGCCGTCGGAGTCCGACTGTGCTGCGGACATCGGATGCGACCCCGTCGGCGGACAGATGGGCAAGACTCTTGCGCAGCGCACGTCGTTCGAGCCGACGATAGAGGTGAACGGAATCCACTCCGGGTACGGCGGGCCGGGCGCGAAGACGGTGATTCCCAGCGAGGCAGTGGCAAAGATGTCGATGCGCCTTGTCCCGGGCCAGTCTCCGCGCGGCGCATTTGCCGCGGTTCGCACGCATCTGGAGGATCGGTGTCCGAAGGGGATGAAGCTCGAGTTCGAGGAGGTGAACCAGGGTACGCCGGCTTTCAGGCTTCCGCTCGCTTCGCCGGTGTTCCGCCTTGCCGCCGACGTGTTGGGCGAGATGGACGGCCGAGGGGCGCTTTTCCAGTGGGATGGTGCGTCGATCCCGGTGCTGTCCGTCCTTCGCGAGGCGTCTGGCGCGGCTCCGCTCGTCGTTGGGTGGGGGCAGAGCGAGGACCGCATCCATTCCCCGAACGAAAGCTACTCACTTGTTCAGTTCGGCAAGGCCCGCGAATGGGGAAGGCGCATCTTGGAGGCGCTCGGGTGAAAAGTTGAAAGGTCAGGGGTGGTTCACTTGGGAGAATCCGCGAAGATAAGGATCATAGAGGACGATGCGACAATCCGCGCGCTCCTGGAGATGGCACTGCTGGGCGCTGGGTATTCCGACATTGCCTCTTCGGCGCGCGGCGACGAGGGAATGGAGATGGTCAAGCGCGACAGGCCGGATCTCATCCTGCTCGACGTAATGCTTCCCGGCATGGACGGCTTCGCCCTCGCCCGCAGCGTGCGCGCGAGGGAGGAGCTTGCGGCCACGCGCATCATAATGCTCACTGCGCGGACTGCGCCGGAGGACATCGTCAGCGGACTTGAAAGCGGCGCCGACGACTATGTCACGAAGCCGTTTGACCGCAAGGTGCTGCTCGCGAGGGTCAAGGCCGTCCTGAGAAGGGGGTTGCCGGTCACCGAGGGAGTGGACTTCGACGGACTAAGGATCGACGAGTCCGCGCGGGCCGCTACGCTGCACGGCGCCGCGCTCGACCTTACCCCAGGCGAGTTCTCGCTCCTCGTGCGCCTTGTTGCACACAGGGGGCGAGTGTTCGTCCGTCCGCCGGACGAGCGCACCGTCGATGTGCAGGTCGCTAAGCTCAGGCAGAAACTGGGCGCGTGGGCGGACCACATCGAGACGGTGCGCGGCATAGGCTACCGCGTCAAGGCCGTGTAGCCAATCGCGCCGCTGTTTTGGTATAATACACAATCATGATGAATGTCTACAACTCCCTGTCGAGAAGAGTCGAGGAACTCAAGCCCCTGGAGGGCAACACGATCCGCCTCTATACGTGCGGACCTACGGTCTACAACTTCGCCCACATAGGCAACTTCCGCGCATACGCGTTCGAGGACATCCTCCGCCGCGTCGTGCAGTTCAACGGAATGAAGATACGCCAGGTGATGAACCTCACCGACGTCGACGACAAGACGATCCGCGGCGCAAACGCCGCGGGCGTCGCGCTCACCGACTACACGAAGACGTACAAGGACGCGTTCTTCGCCGACCTCAAGAAGCTCAACATCCAGCCTGCCGAGGTCTATCCCGCGGCGACGGACCACATCCCCGAGATGATCGCGCTCGTCCAAAAGCTCATGGAGAAGGGCGTCGCGTACCAGAGCGAGGACGGTTCGGTCTACTTCAAGGTCCGCGAGTTTCCTGGCTACGGCAAGCTCGCGCACATCGACTTCGACAACCAGCGCACGGGCCTTAGGTGCGCGGCGGACGAATACGACAAGGAGAACGTCGGCGACTTCGCGCTCTGGAAGGCGTGGGAGGAGTCCGACGGCCCCGTCGGCTGGGATTCCCCGTGGGGACGCGGACGCCCCGGCTGGCACATCGAGTGCTCCGCGATGTCCATGAAGTACCTCGGCGAGACGTTCGACCTCCATACGGGCGGGATCGACAACCTCTTCCCGCACCACGAGAATGAGATCGCCCAGGCCGAGGCCGCGACGGGCAAGGAGTTCGTCAGGACGTGGATGCACTGCGCGCACCTTCGCGTCAACGGCGAGAAGATGTCGAAGTCCGCGGGCAACTTCTTCACTCTCCGCGACCTTCTCGAGAAGGGCTACACCGGGCGCGAGATACGCTACGTGCTGATCAACGCGCACTACCGCACCGGGCTCAACTTCGCGTTTTCCGCGCTTGAGGACGCGCGCAAGGCGCTCGCTCGCATCGACGCGTGCGTCGCGCAGGCGACCGAGGGCGCGGCGCCGGACTGGGCGCAGAAGCACCTGGCGGACTTCACCGCTGCGGTGAACGACGACCTGAACATTCCGAGCGCGTTCGCGGCCCTCTTCGCGCTCGTTCGCGACGCCAACGGCAAGGGCGCGGCGGGAACGCTCGGCGTGTTCAAGCGCATGGACGAGGTTCTGGGCGTGATCTTCTTCGAGAACGAGAAGAAGGCGGTGGAGATACCTGCCGAGATCCAGGCGATGCTCGACCAGCGCGCCGAGGCAAGGAAGGCGAAGAACTGGGCCGAGTCTGATCGCCTCCGCGATGCGATCGCCGCAGCCGGCTGGGTCGTCAAGGACTCCAAGGAAGGCCAGAGCGTTTCGAAGAAGTAGCACTCATTTAGACATCATGTAAAGGCCATCCCATGAAAACGAAAAACATCGCAGTATCCGCCCTCGTCGCGCTCACGCTGGCTGGATGCGTCCTCAACTCCGGGACGAAGGTCGTCCGTCCCGCCGACCGTCCCGTGGCCGAGATTTCCGCCATTGCGGCGATGAAGGGCGACGAGCTTACGGAGAAGTGCACGTTCGAGAAGGACGGTTACACGCTTCTCTACCGCCGCCATTCGCCGAAGTGCGAGCAGGGCGTGAAGTATCCGCTCGTCCTATTCCTCCACGGCGCGGGCGAGCGCGGGAACGACAACACCGCCACCCTGGTGCATGGTGTCTTGCCGATTTGCAGGTACGCGATGCGCCACGGCGACGCGTTCGTCGTCGCTCCGCAGTGTCCGAGCGACAAGAAGTGGGTCAACCAGGACTGGAGCACTCCGTCGATGAAGCGCCCCGAGACGCCGAGCGCTGAGATGACGGCCGTCATGGCTCTCCTGCGCGAGCTCGTCGCGACGCTTCCGGTCGATCCGTCGAGGGTGTACGTCACCGGCATCTCGATGGGCGGCTTCGGCACGTGGGACATCTCCTCGCGCATGCCCGGTTTCTTCGCCGCGGCGATGCCAATCTGCGGCGGAGTCGACGAGTCCACCGTGGAGCTATACCGCGGGCTGCCGCTGAGGTTCTTCCACGGCTCGGTGGACGGCGCAGTGCCGGTCGACTACTCGCGCCGCATGGACAAGGCGCTTTCGGAGGCGGGAATTCCGCACCTCTACACGGAGTATCCGAACGTCAACCACGACTGCTGGACGCGCACGTATGCGAACGACGACGTCCTTGGCTGGCTCTTCGCGCAGTCCCGCTGACCGAAATTTGCCACGTGTGTCCCGTTGCCACCCGTCCTGAATTGTGCTATAATTGCTAATACCATGAAGATTCAATTCATCGCAAACATCAAGGGTATCTACCTTGGGTACACCTTTGACCAGTCCGCAGTGATAACAATCGGGCGCGAAATCGGCAACACGATTGCGCCCATCAACGTGGATGGCTTCTCACGCCACCATGCGCGCATCTTCTTTAGGGACGGCGACTGGTATATCGAGGATCTCGGGAGCACGAACGGCACCTACCGCAACCGCGTCAAGATCGAGGCCCCGGAGAAAATAGAGAAGGGCGATTCCATTCGCTGCGGTCTCATGGAGATTGCGTCTTTCGATTTCCAGGCAGGCGATCCCGTCGCACCCATGACGGATGCGGACGCCGCGGCGCCGAAGCCCATCCCGGCGGTCGCGCCGACTGTCGTGAAGCTCGTCGAGGCCCATCGCCCCAACACGCCGTCGCTTATAACTCCGCGCAAGACCGAGGTCACCCCGAAGCCGGTCGCTCCCGTTGAGCCCATCAAGCCGGCGGAAGTCGCAAAGCCCGTTTCCCCGCTTTCTCCGATTGCGCCCGCCAAGTCCGAACCCAAGGTCGAGCCCGTCAAGCCCCTCGCGCCTGTCGAGGAGCTCAAGCCGGTCAAGCCCCTTGCGCCGGTCGAGGAGCTCAAGCCGGTCGAGCCGGTTGCGGAACTGACTCCTGTAGCCGAACTTACGCCGCTTGAGGAGCTCACCCCGGTTGAGGAGCTCAAGCCCGTCGAAGAGGCGAAGCCTGCCGCTCCTGCCAGCGCGCCGCGTCCGGGAGGGACTGCGCTGCGCCGTCCTACGCTCCCCGGCATGAAGGGCGGCCTCAAGCCAGGCCTTAAGCTTCCCACCAAGCCTGGCGCGATGCCGACAGGGCTCAAGCTTCCGCCGAAGGGCTCCATACCGACGGGTCTCAAGCTCCCGCCGAAGCCCGGCATTAAGCCCGGGCTCAAGCTTCCCACCAAGCCAGCGTAACATATGAACATATCTGGCAAGAACGCGGCGTCGATCGGATTCGGATGTCTGGTCGACGTCGCGCTGTTCGTGGTGCTCGTCCTCGCGTTTTCGGAGGACTGCGCCGTTTCCGCGATCATCTACATGATGCTGATGACGATCCCGGTGTGGATCATCCGCATCGCCGTCTTCAACGAACGCACGCCGCAGTGGGCGCGTGTCCTCATAGGACCGATCGGCATGCTCGTCTGCCTGGCGTTGGCGCTAGTGTGTCCGATTTCGCTCGACTCGACGGAAACGGACGAGCCGCCGGTCGCGAACGACGGACCTCAAGGCGCGAAAAGCGATACGCAGTCCACGAACCAGGTCGAGTCGGTGGAGGAAGTCCTCGCGGAGCTTGACTCGCTTGTCGGGCTCGAGGAAGTGAAGTCCGAGGTCAAGAAGATCGTCAATCTCGCGAAGGTCAACGAAGCGCGCCGTGCGCAGGGGCTCAAGGTTCCGCCGATGACATACCACATGGTCTTCACCGGCAACCCCGGTACGGGCAAGACGACCGTCGCGCGCATCGTCGCGCGCGCGTTCCGCGCGCTCGGAATCGCGAAGACGGGCCAGCTTGTTGAGACGGACCGCTCAGGGCTCGTCGGACGCTATGCGGGCGAAACAGCGGTCAAGACGAACGAGAAGATAGACGAGGCGATTGGCGGAATCCTCTTCGTCGACGAGGCGTATCAGCTGGTGAGCGGAGAAAACGACGACTACGGCAAGGAGGCGATCGCGACGCTCCTGAAGCGCATGGAGGACGATCGCGACAAGCTTATCGTCATCGCGGCGGGCTACACGGACGAGATGCGCGATTTCCTCGACGCCAATTCCGGGCTGATGAGCCGCTTCCCCAAGACGATAGAATTTGCCGACTACACTGCGCCGGAGCTCGCGGCGATATTCCGCTCGATGGCGAAGAAGAACGAGTTCGTGCTCGCTCCGGATCTCGATGCCGGGCTCGACGCGGCGATCGCGAAGCTCACGGCGAAGCGCGACCGCACGTTCGGCAACGCCAGGTTCGTCCGCCAGCTTTTCGAAGACGCCACTGCGCGCCAGGCGACGCGGCTCGCGGAGTCTGGTGACATGGACGCCGAGGCGCTGAAGACGCTCGCTCTCGCGGACCTTTCCGCAGGCGAGAAGAAGGAGGACATCCGCGCGCCGAAGATCGAGGACGTGCTTGCGGAGCTCGATGCGCTCGTGGGGCTTCAGCCTGTGAAGGACGAGGTGCGGCGTCTCGTCGCGACCGTACGCGCGAACAAGTTGCGCGCCGAGAAGGGACTGGACAACAACGTCACGATGAGCTACAACTTCGTGTTCACCGGCAATCCCGGCACCGGCAAGACGACCGTCGCGCGCATACTCGGCAAGGCGTTCCGCGCCCTCGGCGTGCTGGACCGCGCGAATTTCGTCGAAACCGACCGCTCTGGGCTCGTCGCGAAGTACGAGGGCCAGACGGCCGCGAAGACGAACAAGCTCATCGACTCCGCGATGGGCGGCATCCTCTTCATAGACGAGGCTTACCAGCTCAACCAGGGCGAGAACGACCAGTACGGCGCGGAGGCCGTCGCGACGCTCTTGAAGCGCATGGAGGACGCGCGCGGCTCGATGGTCGTTATCATCGCCGGATACAAGGAGGAGATGAAGCGATTCATGTCCATCAACTCCGGGCTTGAAAGCCGGTTCAACAGGACGGTGGAGTTTCCCGACTACAGCGCGAAGGAACTGGCGGAGGTGTATCGCTCGATGGCGAAGAAGGCGAAATACAGGCTTTCGGAACAGGCCGACCACTATCTCCTGCCTTACATCTCGATGCTCACCGAGACGCGGGACAAGAACTTCGGCAACGCACGCTGGGCTAGGAACCTGTTCGAGAAGTCCGTGGAGCGCCAGGCCCTGCGCGTCACCGACCTTGCCGACCCGTCGCCCGAGGAGTTGGTGACGATACGGCTCAGGGACCTCGGCGTGAAGCTAAAGGACCCCGACGCCTCCGACGAAGACTGATCGCTTGCCTTGGCTGTCGCCTCGCATCCCAGGGAAATCTTATCCCCCGTAAGTGGGAGTGCCCATCTCTGCGCAGCTTTGGTATAATTGCGGCATGAACACAATCACTCTACTTGCGGCGTTTGCCGTGTTCTGCCCGGGAGGGGAGAAGGTCTGCGATGTCACCCCGCCGTCCCTTGGCGAAGGTGCTGTCATAGAGACGACAAATCTCGTAGGCGCCGTCGCCTGGCGTATTCGGTTCGAGGGCGACGGCGAACGCGTAGTCGAGAACGAGGAGTGGACGTTCGACTTTGGCGCCGACCTGAGGTGCTGGCCTGTCTCCCACGCGCAGGGCGAATATGTGCCGAAGACGTTGTCTACCATCGCCGAGATGGCGCCGCGTCCCGGCTTCGCGCCCGTCGCCGCCGGAATAGGCGAGATGCACAACTATGCGACGTCCTACCCAGGAACGGCTGAAGGCCCGCTCGTCGTCGAAGGCGCTGGCTTTGTTGCGGCAATCGGCGATGCCGGATGCCTCGACTACTCACGCATCAGGTTCGCGAGCGGGGCCGGGAAGGGGCAGGTCAAGACCCTGCTCGAGGGTACATCGAAGGTGCATGCCCCTTACACGACGCCGTGGCGCTATATACACGTCGCGAAGGACGCTGCGTCGCTCGCAAACGCGCAGCCAGGCGTAATGGACGCGCTCAACGCGCCGTCGCGCATTGCCGACACGAGCTGGATAAGGCCCGGGAAGGTCCTGCGCGTCGCAAAACTCAGCACCGACTGCGCCAAGGATGCCGTCGACTTCGTCAGGCGCAATGGCATGCAGTACATCGAGCTTGACTGCGGATGGTACGGACAGGAGCATACGGGCGACCCCCTTAAGCCTGGGCTTGCGCCCGAACGCGTGGCGAAAGGCGAGAAGTTCGACTTCTTCGAGATACTGCGCTATGCCAGGGAGAAGGATGTTGGAGTCATCCTCTATGTCAACCGCGAACCACTCAAGAAGAACCGCGACGCGATTCTGGACAGGCTTGTGGAGTGGGGCGTGAAGGGCGTGAAGTACGGTTTCGTCAACGTCGGCAGCCAGGAGTGGCGCAAGTGGGTCACGGACGCGATCGCGGCCGCCGCGGAACGCAGGCTCCTCGTCGACATCCACGACGAATACAGGCTCACGGGAATACAGAAGACGTATCCTAACGTCATGACGGTCGAGGGGATTCGCGGCAACGAGGAGATGCCCGATGCCGCGCACGACTGCGCGTTGCCCTTCACCCGCTATCTCGACGGACCCGGCGACTACACCCCGTGCTGGAAGAACGCGCGAGTTAAGAACACCCTCGCACACCAGCTTGCGCTGCCGTGTGTCTACACGAGCGGATGGCAGTTCCTGTTCTGGTACAGTCGGCCGGACCAGATTGACGAGTCGAACCCTGCGCTTGACTTCTGGCGCAGGCTGCCGGTGTCGTTTGACGAGACGCGTTTCCTTCAGGGCGAGATCGGAAAGTTCGCCGTCGTCGCGCGGCGCAAGGGCAACGTCTGGTTCGTCGGCGCCATAAATGCGGGGCAGGCGCGCACTATCGTGCTTCCCCTCGGGTTCGCTGGGAACGGAACTTGCAAGGTCTGGCTCTGCCGAGATGCCGATCCCGCCGCAGTCCGAGGATGCGCACCTGTCGCCGATGAGACACTCGAAGTGGATTCTCTGTCCGTAAATTGCGCCGCGAACGGCGGTTTCGCCGCCATAGTGGAGCCGCGCACGGAATGACGGAATGATCTGGCATGGTCCGTCCGCTTGACATTCGTGGCGGATTTTAGGATAATATTGTCCAGATTATGAAAGAAATATTGCTTAAAATCGAGAATCTGAAGAAGAACTTCGGAAAGCTCGAGGTGTTGAAAGGGCTTTCTACCGAGATATGCAAGGGTGAGGTCGTAGTCATGATCGGCCCGTCCGGCGGCGGCAAGTCCACCTTCCTCCGCTGCATGAACCTCCTGGAGCAACCGACCGAGGGGTCCATCATATTCGACGGGATCGACATCGTGAAGGCGGATGACAAGACGAAGAACCGCGTCCGCAGCGAGATGGGGATGGTCTTCCAGCACTTCAACCTCTTCCCGCACCTTACGATCCTTGACAACATCACCCTCGCCCCGAAGCTCGTGCGCGGCGTATCCGCCGCGGACGCCGAGAAGAAGGCGATGGAGTTGCTTGAGCTCGTAGGCCTCGCGGACAAGGCAACGGCGTATCCGCAGCAGCTTTCCGGCGGACAGAAGCAGCGCGTCGCCATAGTGCGTTCGCTCGCGATGGAGCCCAAGGTGATGCTCTTCGACGAGCCGACGTCCGCGCTCGACCCGGAGATGGTTGGCGAGGTTCTGGACGTCATGAAGGACCTCGCGAAGCACGGCATGACGATGGTCGTCGTCACGCACGAGATGCGCTTCGCGCGCGACGTGGCGACGCGCGTGCTGTTCCTCGAGGGCGGCAGGATCGCCGCGGAGGGGACGCCGGCGGAGATCTTCGACGCGAAACACGACGGACGCCTCGGCGAGTTCCTAGGCAAGGTGCGGGTAGGCACCGAGTTCCGCGACAAGGTAAAGTCCGAGCTCTTCGACATTCTCAAGGACCGCGAAGTCTCCGAGGAGGAGCTCGCGCGGCTCAAGGATATGCTCGCCGGCGGGGGAACCGGCGAAGCGAACTGATCCCCCCGACAAAAACACCAAAGGAGAAAGTCACATGAAGAAACTGATGATCACGCTCGGAGCGATGGCCGCCGCCGCCGCACTCACGGTGCAGGCCGAGGAGCAGCCCGTCCAGAACGAGTCCGCGAAGCCCGAGGCGGCGGAGGCGGAGGAGTCCGAGTCGGAGGATGAGACCCCGCTGTTCGAGGTCGCGCTCCAGCTCGACGTCAACTCGGCGTACGTGTCCCACAACCGCATCTTCTCCGACACGCCGGTCGCGCAGTACGACGTCTGGATGCAGCTGAACCTCCCCGAGAAGTTCGGGTGGATCGCTGCCGACGTCTGGGCCAGCCAGGAGCTCAACAAGCGCCACAGCTCGCGCAAGCGCGGCAACGGCGGCAAGCAGCTCGGCGGCATCGGCGAGTTCGACTACGAGATCGTGTACGGCAACTCCATCGGGCCGGTGAACCTCACGGCGTCCCACCTCTGGTACACCTACCCGCGCTGCGGATGGGCGTCTCAGAAGTTCTGGACGATCGGCGCCGAGTACGACAACGAGTTCGTCGTCCCGAGCGTCAAGTTCTTCTGGGAGTATGCGCACAACAGCAAGCCGGACGAGGCGTTCATGATCGACTTCGCGCTCTCCAAGGGCTTTGAGATCACCGAGGACCTCTCGCTCAAGCTCACCTCCAAGACGACGCTCTACACCTCGGAGTACGCGAAGTACATCTCCGGCGGCGCACTGACCGACACCGTGTTCGGCGGCTGGGACAACGGCATCGCGCTGAGCTACGCGCTCACCGACAACATCTCGCTCGGCGCGCACCTCAACTACCTCTACAAGCTCGACCACCGCGTGCGCCACTGCCCGGGCTGGGACTCCTATTCGGTCGACAGCAGGCACGGCTCGCACGACGGCCTCCTCTACGGCGGAGTCTCCGTCAGCCTCGCGTTCTGATCTAAGTCCGAAAAACGGGGATAACGACGATGAAGAACATCCTGATCGCGGTTGCGGTGCTGTCGGCATCGTTCGCGTTCGCGGAGGGCGATACGCCGGCGGAAACGCCGGCGTATCCCGTTTCCGTCGTAGTAGACGACGCCACGAACGCATACAACCTTGCGGTGATCGCAGACGCCGACGACGTCAAGGGCGCAAAGTCGTACATCGACGCCTACGCGGACAACGTCCAGAACGACAAGGAGTTCAAGGCGAACGAGGCGAAGGCCCTTGCGGCGATCCGCACCGAGAACCGCTTCTTCGGCACGTGGTGGGCGATCTTCCCGCCGCTTCTGGCGATCTTCCTCGCGCTCATCACGAAGGAGGTGTACTCGTCGCTCTTCATCGGCATTGTCTCCGGCGGGCTTCTCTACTCCGGCTTCGCGTTCGAGGGGACGATGATGCACGTCGTAAAGGACGGCTTCATCGACTCGGTCGCGGACGGATACAACGTCGGCATTCTGCTCTTCCTCGTCCTCCTGGGCTCGCTCGTCGCGATGATGAACAAGACGGGCGCGTCAGCGGCGTTCGGAAGATGGGCGCAGACGCACATCAAGTCCAGGATCGGCGCGCAGGTCGCGACGATAGTCCTCGGCATGCTCATCTTCGTCGACGACTACTTCAACTGCCTCACCGTCGGCAGCGTGATGCGTCCGGTCACCGACGCGAAGGGGGTCTCGCGCGCCAAGCTCGCGTACCTCATCGACGCGACGGCAGCCCCGATCTGCATCATCGCGCCGATCTCCAGCTGGGCCGCGGCCGTCGCGGGCTTCGCCAAGGGCGCAGGCGCGGAGAGCGGCTTCTCGCTCTTCATCAGCGCGATCCCGTACAACTTCTACGCGATCCTCACCATCGTCGCCATGTTCGCGTTCGCGTTCATGAAATTCGACTTCGGCCCGATGAAGCGCCACGAGGCGGCGACCTCTGCCGGCGGACCCGACCTCGGCGCGATAGAGGACGCAACCGAGGCCCTCGCGAAGAACGACCGCGGACGCGTCATCGACCTGGTAATCCCAGTCGTCGTCCTCATCGCGTGCTGCATGGTCGGCATGATCTACTCCGGCGGATACTTCGGCGCGGACAAGCCCGGGTTCGTCAAGGCGTTCTCCGACTCCGACGCGTCCGTCGGCCTCGCGCTCGGCTCGATCGCGGCGATTGTGTTCGCCGTCGTGTTCTACATCTGCCGCCGCGTCATCTCGTTCCGCGACTGCATGGACGCGTTCCCGGAGGGCTTCAAGGCGATGGTCCCCGCGATCATGATCCTCTGCTGCGCGTGGACGCTCAAGGCGATGACCGACTCGCTCGGCGCGAAGGTGTTCATCTCCGACATCATAAGCGGACCCGCCGCCGGACTCTGGAACTTCCTCCCGGCGATCATCTTCGTCATCGCGATCATCCTCGCGTTCTCCACGGGCACGAGCTGGGGCACGTTCGGAATCCTCATCCCGATCGTCCTCGCCGCGATTCCGGGCTCGTCCATGACGATCATCGCCGTCTCTGCCTGCATGGCCGGCGCTGTTTGCGGCGACCACTGCTCGCCGATCTCCGACACGACGATCATGGCGTCCGCCGGTGCGCAGTGCAACCACATAGTGCACGTCAACACGCAGCTTCCGTACGCGCTCGTCGTCGCGGCCGTCTCGTTCGTCGCCTACATCGTGGCGCCGTTCGTCGGCTCGGCGTGGGTCGCGCTGCCGCTCGCGGTGCTGTTCATGCTCGCGACGCTCTTCTTCCTGAAGCTCGTCGTCAAGGGCGCGGTCGCGGAGGGTTCCATGCCCGCCGTGTTCCGCAAGTTCGCCCAGAGCGTCAACAACAGGGCGTTCGCCGCGCAGCTCTCGCACATGGCGGACGCGATTCTCGCGGACGGACGCATCGACGAGAAGGAGGCCGCGCAGCTGTCCGAACTGCTCGCCAAGATCGAGGGACAGGAGGAGTTCCGAAAGGCGCTCGATGCCGCGCGGGCTGACGGCGTTATCACGCTAGAGGAGTCCGCGAACATCGAGGGCTTCATCCGCGCCCTCACCGGCCGCAAGGCGTAAACCAGACTCCGTCCACCGACAGAAATCGGCAAGTCATGACAAAAGGAATGACAAAACATGCCACGGCTGCGGCCGTGGCTTTCGCTTTCTGCGGACTTTTCGCGCAGGAGATCGTTCCGTGCGGCGCCGGGAGCTACGCCTCCTACACGCCGTGGGCGAAGGCGCGCACTGCGGACGGAAAACGTCGTGGCGACCAGAGCCGTTTCATGCAGAACCGCCCCGTCTACATGACCGCGCGGCGCAAGGGCGAGCCGATTCCGACTAACGACTGGTGGACGGACGCGCTCGTTTCGCGCTGGACAGGGAAGCTCTGGAGCTATCCGGCGAAGGTACGCATCGGACAGGGCGGAGTGCGCGTGGCGAATCCGTCGCGCTGGATCGACAACGGTACGGAGATGAAGGAGCGCTCCGCCGTCGTCGTCGGAGCGGCTGGGAATTTTGCGCCCGAGGCGACGCTCGTCGACGACTGGCACGACTGGGATGTCGAGATGTTGCTTGCTGATGACGGCGGGCGGGAAATCAGGACGACGCTTGTGCACGGCTCGCCGTTCACCTGGGTCGAGGCGAAGGGCGTCGAGCTCGCGGTGTCCGTCGAGAACGACGCGGGCGCAGACGTGAAGCGCGAAAAGCGCGGAGGCGGCGAGGTGATATCCGTCGGCGAAGAATCTTACGGCGTCTGGCGCGGCGGACCGAAGGACGCGCAGTGGATCGCCGTCGCCGTCCTGCCGTCCGCCGACGCGTTCGACAAGCTCGCGCCCTATGCGCGCGCCGTCGTGAGAAGCACGCGCGTCGACTGGAAGTACGACGAGCCGAAGGCCGTTCTGACGACGACGTGGAATGTCGAGACCGAGGACCTTGCGGGGAAGGAAAAGAACCCCGTCGCGCTACAGGGCTTCCAGCCGCACCATCTCAAGCGGACGCATCCCGGATTCAAAACAGTGGACGGTCTTGTCTGGAACACTCCGCGCGGGAAACAGCGAGTGGCGGCGGGCAATTCGCTTTCGGTCGCGTACGACTTCCCCGGGATGCTTCCGTACTGGGCGGCGCCCGAGGCAAGGGGATCGGAGAAATACGACGCGGCGCTTTTCATGGACCTCATATCCGACTACGCCAACCGTGGTTCGTTCGGAGGCGACACGTACTGGGGCGGCAAGGGGCTTCTCCAGATGGCGTTCGCCATGATGGCGGCGCGGGAGACGGGTGACGAAAAGTCGTTCCGCGACGCGCACGCGAAGCTGCGCGCGAAGTTCGAGGACTGGCTGACGTGGACGCCGGGCGAGCAGCGCTTCTACTTCTCGTATGTTCCGAAATGGGGCGGACTCGTCGGAGAAGACACGAGCTACGATTCAGACGCGTTCAACGACCACCATTTCCACTACGGATACTTCACCTACTCCGGCGCGCTGCTGTGCATGGTCGACGACGATTTCAGGAAGAAGTTCGGTTCGATGCTCACGATGATCGCGAAGGACTATGCGAACTGGGACAGGACCGAGAAGCGATTCCCTCTTTTCCGCACGTTCGATCCGTGGGCGGGACACTCCTTCGCCGGCGGAGTCGGCGACGGCGCGGGGAACGGACAGGAGTCGTCCAGCGAGGCGATGCAGGGCTGGGGCGGACTCTATCTGCTCGGGCTCGCCCTGGGTGACGACGCGATGCGCGACGCCGGCATCTTCGGCTATGTTTCCGAGTCGCGCGCCACGGCCGAGTACTGGTTCGACCGCGACCGCGAGAACATCGACTACACGAAGTACAAGCATCCGTACAACTCCAACCTCACCTGTCACGGCGTAGGCTGGTGGACGTACTTCAGCGGCGATCCCGTGTGGATGCATTCGATCCAGTGGCTTCCCAACACGCCTGCGCTAGACTACCTGAGCGAGGACCTGAAGTTCGCGAAGTGGGACTGGGAGACGATGTGGAAGACGAAGGAGATCGGCGGATGGTTCGAGAAGGGCCGCACGCGCGACGGACACGAGACGCCGCCAGTCGGGAACGAGTCGCTCGGCAACGTGCTGCTGTCCTATCTCCAGAGGCACGATCCCGCGCAGGCCGCCGAGGTGTTCGACAATCTCCGCGCGAAGAAGATGAACGCGGCGATGAACGCCGACACTGCGCACATGACGTACTGGGCGACGCATTCGCACATCGCCTGGGGCGAGCTCGATTTCGGCGTGCGCGCCGACTATCCGTGCGCGAGGGCGTTCGTAAAGAACGGAAAGCGCACCCTCATGGCCTACAACTGCGGCGACAGGCCGCGCAAAGTCAGGTTCTTTGCTGCGGACGGGAAAAGCGTCGGAGAGATCGACGCCGCTCCGCACTGCCTTACCGTCCAGGGCCTGAAGAGCGCCGGAGTGCCGAAGTTCGATTTTCACGCTCCCGCGGACAAGGTTTCTCAAGACATTGTGATTGAGTCCGAGAAGACCGTGCTCAAGGAGGGCGAGCCGTGCAGGCTGTCCGCGAGGGTCAGACGCGGCGGCAAGTTCACGCCTTGCAAGGCGGAATGGTCCAGCTCGGACGGCGAGTTCGACGGCGATGAGTTCACGCCGCGCGGGAACGGTTTTGCCACCGTGGAGGCGAAGGCAAATGGACTTTCCGTTTCCCGCCGTCTTCCCGTCGAGGAGGCGCTTGTTGCGAGGAAGCTTGCGTACTCGCCGGCGAACATTTCGGCGATCGTGGGTGAAGGCGTCAAGATGTCCGTCTCCTGCGAAGACCAGTTCGGAGGAAAGATGTCCCTCAAGGGCAGCAAGACATCCGTTACCGCGCCGTCGGGCAAGCCCGCCGTGGCAGGCAAGGACTACAAGACGGCGAAGGGCGGAATCTTCATCCCGCTGGCGAAGGGCACGTATGTGCTCCGCACGGAGTTCGGCGGGATGTCCGCGGAATCTCGCATCGAGGCGTGCGCGATCGGGGAGGTCAATCTCGCCCGGCTCGCGGCGATAACGGCGTCAGGGGAGGAGAACGGAGGACTCCTCGCCGCATATGCCGCTGACGGCGACATGAAGACGCGCTGGTCGAGCAGGCACCGTGACGGAGAGTGGATATGCTTCGACTTCGGGAAGGAACGCACGGTTTCGAAGGTCGAAATCGACTGGGAGAACGCGCGTGCCGAGCATTATGTCGTAGAGGTTTCGGATGACGGCGCGACATGGCGCCGCGTGGCGGAGAAGCCGAAGCCCGAGGGCAAGCTCGAGATGCTGTCCTGGCCGGCGGTAAAGGCGCGGCGCCTGCGAATTGTCGGCCTCAAACGGAACACTCCATACGGCATCTCCATCTTCGAATTAGCAATCCGCTGATTGCCCGTTTGCACTCGCTTCCTACTCCCCCCACGCTCAGGGGGGTAGGCGTAGCAATGGGGAAATGGTACAATTGTTTCAGAAGGCCATAAACTCCGATATCACGATATATAAGCCATGCAAACCATTACAAGTAAACTGCATCTTCTGACGATCACGGCATCCGCATTCTTCTGCGGAGCGACAATTGCCGACGCGGAGCCGGTCCGTGTCGAGACTGCGCGCGGTGCGGTGTCATTCTCCATGTCTGCGGCAGGCGGAATGCGCGTGACGCGCGGCGAGGCCGAAAGCCCAGAGCTTGTGT
Organism: Kiritimatiellia bacterium; assembly: GCA_016296065.1. Taxonomy (GTDB): domain Bacteria; phylum Verrucomicrobiota; class Kiritimatiellia; order RFP12; family UBA1067; genus UBA1067. The sequence goes on along the minus strand of JAEDKA010000008.1, from coordinate 12,334 downwards.
TCACCGACGGGTTCTCTGCGCAGTTGAAGCGCGAGGAGAAGGGCGATGTCGTTTCGGTGTCCGGCGGAGGGCTCGTCGCGAATGTCGACAAGAAGACCGGGCTTGTGGCATTCGTGTCCGGAGGGAAGACGATCCTCTCCGAAAGGGAGGTCTTCGAGAAGGGCGTGGCGTTCGATTCTCCGGAGGGCGAGAGGCTGTACGGACTCGGGCAGTTCCAGGACGGCGCGCTCGATATCCGCAACCTTCCGCGCCGTCTGGTCCAGGTCAACACCCAGGCGTCTGTTCCGTTCATGGTCTCGACGCGCGGCTGGGGACTCCACTGGCATTCGTACGCGCGCGTCGACTTCAACCCATGCACGGATTTCGTGAAGCTCGAGCGCGAGGGTAACGCGGCGGAGGGACGCTCCGTAGACGTCACGACGAACGCCGGCAACGCGAAGGAGGAGCGTGTTGAAGTGTCGCTCGTCGGGACGTTCGACGTTCCGTCCGACGGGGAATACGCGTTCGACCTCGACAGCGGGGAGAAGATGTCGCGACAGCAGGTCGTTGACATTGACGGGAAGCGCATCGTCTCTAACCGCAACGTGTGGCTTCCGCCGACCGTAGGCTTCCGCCTGCGCCTCGCGAAGGGACGCCACACCGTGCGTGTCCTCGCGGATTCGCGCGACTCCCCGACGCTCGGAATCCGCCCCGACCGCGGAGAGTCGCGCTTCGTGAGCGACTTCGCCAGGGGCACGGACTACGTCGTGTATCCGTTCGAGCCGACGAAGGCCGTCGCCGCGTTCAGGCGCGACTGCGGCGGAACTGCCGCGCTTCCCGACTGGGCGTGGGGCTACTGGCACTGCCAGGAGCGCTTCGCGACGCAGCAGGAGCTTCTCGACGCGCTGCACTACTTCAAGAAAAACGATCTGCCGCTTTCTGTGCTCGTCCAGGACTGGTTCTGGTGGCTTGACGACACGTGGAACTCGATGGAGTGGAGCAAGGCGCGCTATCCGGACCCGAAGGCGATGCTGGACGAATGCCACGACGCGGGGGTACGTGTCATGCTCAGCGTCTGGCCGAAGGCGACGGGCGAGTGCCAGTTCACGAAGGAGGTCGAGGCTATCGGCGGATTCATCCCCGGAACGAGCTGGATCGACTACTCGAAGAAGGAGTCGGTGGACCTCTTCTGGAGGTGGGTGGAGCGCAATCTTGCATCAGTCGGAATCGACGCGTGGTGGCTTGACGCCGTGGAGCCCGAGAACGACGATCTCCACGGGCGCACCTGGACTCTCGGCAGCGGCGACGAGTTCCGCAACGTGTATCCGCTCCTCGTAAACCTCGCTGCGGACCGCAAGCAGCGCGAGATGGGCAGGGAGCCGCTTGTGCTCACGCGCTGCGCGTTCGCCGGGCAGTGCCGCACCGCGTGCGTCGTGTGGAGCGGCGACGTCGGGAGCGAGTGGAAGGATCTCCGCACTCAGGTGATCGCCGGGCTCGGCGCGTCGATGGCGGGTGTCCCATATTGGACGACTGACGGCGGCGGGTTCTTCCGTCCGCACGACCAGTATACGAACGCCGAATTCCAGAAGCGCTTCGTGCGCTGGGTGCAGTGGGCGACGTTCTGTCCGATCCAGCGCGTGCACGGACACAAGACGGACAACACATTCTCGCGCTTTGGCGCGAAGACGGAGCGTCTGCTGTCCGAGCAGGTGCGCCTCAGGGAGCGCATCAGGCCCTACGTAAAGGCGACTGCGGACGAGGCGGTGCGCGCAAACGCGCCGATGATGACTCCGCTTTTCGACGCTCCCGCCGGCTTCGAGACAGAGTACATGTTCGGACGCGAATTGCTCGTCTGCCCGGTGACGGCGGACGTCGAGGAGATGGACGTGTATCTCCCTGCGGGCGAGTGGGAGGACTTCTTCACGGGCAAGCGCCTTGAGGGCGGACGCGTCATTCGCGTCGCGACGCCAATCGACCGTATTCCGGTCTTCCGCCGGAAATGACATAGTTTCCAATGTCGTCACGGGGCCGAACGGCTCCGCCAGGTCGGGCGAGCGGGCCAGCTCAGTCCTTGATGCCAACCGCCTTCGGCGCGATGGCCGCAGAAATGGTATAATATAAAACTATGTATACGGATATTCCATTCTGGCTTTCGCTCGTGATGATTGTCGGCGGACTTGTCGCGCTCGCCTGGTCAAGCGATCTGTTCGTCGACGGCGCGGCGAAGGTGGCCAAGGCGCTCGGCATTTCGCCGTTCATCATCGGCATGGTCATCATCGGCTTCGGCACGAGCGCTCCGGAGCTGTGCGTGAGCGTGATGAGCGGATGCTCCGGACATGCCAACCTCTCCCTGGGCAACGCGTACGGGAGCTGCGTGTTCAACATCGCCGTCATTCTCGGCGTCGCCGTGATGGTGTTTCCGCTCGTCGCGCGTCCGGCCGTGACGTTCGTCGCGGGGCCGGGCCTCGCGGCCATATCGCTGTTCTCCATGTTCATCCTCCGCGACGGCTCCTGCTCGCGCATCGACGCGGCGATCCTGCTCGGCGCGTTCGCCGTTCTCCTTCCGCTGTACTGCTGGTTCGACCAGAAGACGAAGGTGGTCGGCAAGTCGCGCCGGAAAAGGAACGGCGCGGCGCAGCAAGCCGAGCCGGAGGAAAGCGGTTCCATCGCCGTCGCGGTCGTGAAGCTTGTCGTCGGTCTTTCGGTCCTCGTCGGTTCGTCGCACGTCCTCGTGTGGGGCGCCGTCGATCTCGCCAAGTTCATCGGCGTGTCGGACCTCGTCATCGGGCTCACCATCGTCGCCGCCGGCACGTCTCTCCCCGAGCTCGCGAGCGCCATCGCGTCCGCGCGCCGCGGCGAACACGAATTCGTGCTCGGCAACATCATCGGCTCGAACCTCTTCAACATGCTCGCCGTCGTCGGGCTCGCATGCGTCATCTCTCCCGTCGACTCGTTCTCGCCATATGTCCTGAAGCGCGACCTGCCGCTTCTCACGCTGCTGTCGCTCTCGATACTGTTCTTCGGCTTCAACAGGCGGCACCCGATGTGGCCCGGCGTGATCAGGCGGCGACATGCGACTGTCTGGCTCGTCGTCTTCGCGGCATACACCGTCCTCATGTTCCTCCAGGAGACGGGCAAACTGTAACCACCAACCTTCTAAACCTCTAAACTTCCAAACCTCCAAACTTCCACTCATGTCCAAAGTGATAGCGATAGACGGGCCGAGCGGGGCGGGAAAGAGCTCCGTGTCGCGCATTGTCGGCGAGCGCCTCGGATTCCTCCATGTCGATTCGGGTGCGCTCTACAGAATCATGACCTGGCAGGCGCTTGCGAGAGGCGTAGAGACGTCCGACCCCGAAGCCGTAGCGGCGTTCGCCCCGACGGTGGAGATCGAGTGCCGTCCGGAGAACGGCGCGATCGCGTACTACGTCGGCGGCGAGAAGCCGGGCGACAGGATACGCACGCCCGAGATAAACGCCCACGCCTCGCAGGTCGCGACCGTGAAGGCCGTGCGCGAGCGCATAACGGCGCTCCTGCGCGGGATGACGCAGTACGGCGATCTCGTCGTCGAAGGGCGCGACATCACGACTGCGGTTTTCCCCGACTCGCCCGCCAGGTTCTACCTCACGGCCTCCGCCGAGGCGCGCGCGCGCCGCCGCCAGAAGGAGGAGGTCGAGAAGGGCATCGCGAACCAGTCCGCCGAATCAGTCAAGGCCTCGCTCCTCGCGCGCGACGCCATTGACTCGACGCGCAAGTACGCGCCGCTCAGGAAGGCGGACGGCGCGGTTGAGATCGATTCCTCCGACCTCACCCTTGAACAAGTCGTAGAGACGGTACTCGCCGCTCTTCCTTCCGAGTGGTCTCCCAATTCATAATTCCCAAGTCCCTGTTCTCCATGCGTCTTTCCGTCAAGCTCTGTCTCGTGGCTCTCGCCGTATATTTCGCGGCGGCGCTTTTCGGTGAGGTGCAGTACCGGGTGGCGCGCTTTCGGGATGTGACGCCTGCGTACAACGTCGTCAACACTGAGGAGCGCTTTATGCCTCCGTCCGCGCGGCACTGGCTCGGGACGGACAACCTTGGGCGCGACGTGGGGCTCAGGCTTGTCCAGGGCGCGCGCATTGCCTTTCATGTCGGCATAATGACGTCGCTTATCGCGATTCCGCTCGGAGTAGTGCTGGGGCTTCTCGGGGGCTACTTCGGCGGGAAGGTGGACTCGCTCGTCGTGTGGATGTGCGCGACAGTGGCGTCGATGCCGGGTCTGCTGTTCATTCTCGCGATATCGCTAGTCGTCGGGCAGGGGCTTGTTGGAATATACATGGGCATAGGCTTCACCACCTGGGTGGGCGTATGCCGGACAGTGCGCGCGGAGGTGATGAAGCACCGCGACCGTGCGTACGTGCAGGCGGCGCGCGTGCTTGGGTACTCGCATCTCCGCATCATGTTCCGGCACATACTGCCGAACGTCGCGCACATAATCCTCATCCAGTTCTCGATAAGGTTTCCGTCCGCCGTCTCCACCGAGGTGTTCATTTCGTTCCTCGGCATCGGCGTGCAGGGCGAGCCGTCCTGGGGTGTCATGATCAACAACGCGCGTGCCCGCCTGTGGCAGGGCGTCTGGTGGGAGATGACGTTCACGACGCTTGCGATATTCGTACTGGTGCTTGTGTTCAATCATCTTGCCGACTATCTTCGCGACCGTCTCGATCCCGCCTTGCGCAGCGAGAGGTAGGTCGGAAGGCCATGTGCCGGGGCCTTCCGCGGCCGTTATTTTTTTCAATTCGCACTTGATTTTTCATTTTTGATGGTCTATAATATCAAACATGAAAACTTGGCTTGCGTTTTGGTACGGTATATTCAGGAACAATCCGACGTTTCGGCTTGTCCTCGGGCTGTGTCCCACCCTTGCGGTGACGACAAGTCTTGAGAACGCGCTGGGCATGGGGCTGGCGGCGACTTTCGTGCTCGTGTGCTCGAACGCGCTCGTTTCGGCGCTCAGGAAGGTCATTCCTGGCGCGGTGCACATTCCGTGCTACATCGTCATCATCGCCACGTTCGTGACGGCGATCGACCTGTTGATGCAGGCGTACCTCCCAGATCTCTCCGCGTCGCTCGGCATCTTCATTCCGCTTATCGTCGTGAACTGCATCATCCTCGGCCGTGCCGAGGCCTTCGCGAGCAAGAACGGGGTGATCGACTCGATTGCCGACGGGCTTGGCAGCGGCATCGGCTTCACGCTTGCGCTGGCGCTCGTTGCAACCGTGCGCGAGATCGTCGGGGCGGGCACGCTCACCGTCTGGGGCGACATCGCAGTGAAGGGCATCAACCCCGGTCCTGTCACGCTCGCGATACTTCCGGCGGGCGGCTTCATCGCTCTCGGGCTTCTTCTCGCTCTCATAAACTGGCTTGGGGAGTGGAACGCTCGCCGCCACGGTGCGCCTGCGCCGTTGCCGATCAACCTCGACTGCCGCCACTGCACGATGTGCGGGAACGGGAAGCCGGTTGGAAAGCTGAAAGGCTGAAAAGCAGAAAGGTCTGGAAAGATAAAAAGCCATGAAATGCCCGAAGTGCGGAGTTGACGACGACAAGGTGCTGGATTCGCGCAGCGCGAGGGACGGCGCGGCCATACGCCGCCGCCGCGAGTGCGTCAAGTGCGGGCACCGGTTCACGACATACGAGGAGATCGACCGCGACGAGGTGCTTGTCGTGAAGCGTGACGGGACGAGGCAGACTTTTGACAGGCAGAAGGTCGACAAGGCGATAAGGATTGCGTGCGGCAAGCGTCCCGTGAGCGACGAGCAGATCCGCACGATGATTGACCATGTCGTCGCCAACCTTGACGGCGACGAGGTGCCGGCAGACAAGATTGCGGAGCTTGTGATGCACGAGCTCCACAAGGTGGACGAAGTGGCGTACATCCGCTTCGCAAGCGTATACAGGCAGTTCAAGGACGTGGCGCAGTTCCTGTCCGCAATAACGGAGATAGTCAAAAAGTGAAAGGCGAATACCAGAGACCCCCGGTCCGAGTGGCCCTGATGGGCCTCGGGCGCTCGATGTTCACTGAACACTATCCGGTGTTCAAGGCGCATCCGGCGCTGTTCAAGATCGTCGCGGCCTGCGACCTGCTCAAGGAGAGGCGCGACATAATCGCGGAGGACTTCCCCGACTGCAAGATGTTCCGCCGCTTCTCCGACATGCTCGACGAGCGCGACATCGACATCGTCGACATCGCGACATGTTCCGTCGACCACGTGCAGCATGCGCTCATGTCCCTGGAGCGCGGGTTCTGGACTTTGCTCGAGACGCCGATCGCGCTCACTGTCGACGACGCGCAGGTTCTCCGCGGCGCGGCGCAGAAGGCGAAGAACAGGCTTCTGGTGCTCCAGCGCGGGCTCTTCGCGCCGGACTTCCTGCTCGCGAAGCAGGAGATGTCCGACACGAGGCTCGGCGACATATATGAGATCAAGGTGCGCAGCGAGGACTTCATCCGCCGCGACGACTGGCAGACCGTCAAGCGCCTCGGCGGCGGAGCGGCCTACTATGCGATGACCGACCTCATACTCCAGACGCTGAAGCTCCTTCCGCTCCCGCCAATCCAGATGTGGAGCGAGCTCAGGCGCATCGCATCGCTCGGCGACGCGGAGGACTGCGCGCACGTCAACCTCAAGACGCGCGGCGCGGTTTCGGCCGACATCGAGTTCAACGGCGGCGTCCTTCCCGGGGACCGCGGCCCGTCGTTCGTCATTCGCGGCACGCGCGGGACATTCAAGGTCGCCCCTGGCGCCAGCGAGGGAGTCGTTACGGCGATAGACCCGGCGTTCTCCTTCCCGCGCAGGCGCTCTTCGGTGCGCACGCCGGAGCTTCTCGACATGCACGAGGAGGTCCCGGTGAAGACGTTCGACGTCTCACTCGCGAAGGGAACGCTGCACGGTCCGAGCGCCTTCTGGAAGCATGTCTACGACACGGTGCGCACGGCGGCGCCGTTCCCGCTTTCGCTCGAGGACTCCCTCGAGGCGGTCAAGTTCGCCCACCTCATGAAGAAGACGAGTCCGTTTGGAAAGTGACGAAATGACCCAGAGCCTCGAAGACTATCTGGAGACGATATACATCATCATCAGCGAAGGGCGCCCAGCCCAGGTGCGGGACGTGGCGCGACTTCTTGACGTGAAGATGCCGTCGGTAGTGAAGGCGATCCACGAGCTGAAGAAGCTCGCGCTAGTCACGCAGGAGCCGTATTCGCCGATATCGCTCACCCCCAAGGGCGAGCGCCTCGCGAAGATGGTCCTCAGCCGGCATACGCTGCTTAGGTCGTTCCTCATCCAGCTCGGCGTCTCGCGCAAGATTGCGGACAAGGACGCGTGCATGATGGAGCATATACTCTCCGCTGAGACAATTGACAAGATACGGGCATATACAGAAAGGCAGAAATGAAAAGCCAGATAAACATAATCAGGCAGCTGCAGGAGCTGGTGCTCACCAGAGACGAGCACCACCAGACCGGCGACGGCAGCCATCTCGACAAGCTCAACGACGCGATTGACGAGCTCCAGCGCAAGCTCGAGCCGCAGGTGCTCGGGCTGTACGGCAGGCTCTACAAGAAGAGCCACATCGTGCTTGCCTCGATGTCCAACGGATGCTGCAGCGTCTGCGGGATGCAGGTGCCGATCGCACAGTCGCAGCAGGTGCGCCTCGCGCAGCACCTCGTGACGTGTTCTAGCTGCGGACGCATCCTCTTCGCGGATGACGCGGACGCGGCGCGCAACGTCGCCGAGAAGAGCGACCGCGACGAGGTCAAGACGGGCATCTCCCGCTTCTCCGCAGAGGAGCTCATGGTCGTCAACCTCGACAATTCGTCGCGCGAGGCGGCCATAGCGCAGCTCGCCAAGGCGATGGAGGCGAACCACTTCATCTCCAACGCGGACAGCCTTGTCGCAGCGGCGATGGACCGCGAGGCGGTTCTCTCCACCGCGATGGACGACGTTGCGTTCCCGCACGTGCGCGGAGTCGAGGGCGGCGGGCTCACGCTCGCGCTCGGCATCTCCAAGGAGGGCGTCGACTGGGGCGGCGAGACAGTCCACCTCGTGTTCCTGTCCGCTATCCCCGTGGCGGTCAGCGCCTTCTACCTCAGGCTTATGGCCGGCCTCTCGCAGGTCTTCTCGAAGAAGGAGAACCGCGACGCGGCGCTTGCGGCGTCCGACGGCCCGACCCTCTGGAAGACGCTCGTCAAGGCGACTCGCCACACCGTAAAGTGAAGACCATGCGAATCGCAGTAGCGATCGCCGCGGCGCTTGCTGCTGCGGCGGTCTTCGCGGCACCGCAGGGGAAGTCCGCGCCGTCTCGTCGCCGCATCGTCAGGTCCGCGCCCGGGCCCGTCCAGACGGCTCACCGGCGTTCCCCGTACGTTGGCGCGCTGTGCGCGGACGCGAAGGACGGACGAGTCCTCTTCTCAGACAACGCCGAGGCCGAGGCGTATCCCGCGAGCGTCACAAAGCTGATGACGCTTTTCCTCGTTCTGGAGGACGTCTCGGCCGGAAAGTACTCGCTCGACTCCAAGGCCGTCGCGACGGCGGACGCATACCGCTGCGAGCCCAGCTGGATCGGCATCAAGGTCGGCGAGTCGATGTCCGTCAGGGACCTCTGCCTCGCGCTCATGGTGGAAAGCGCCAACGACGCGGCGATCGTCCTCGCCGTCAACTCGGCGGGATCCTTCGACGCGTTCGTGGAGCGCATGAACTCGCGCGCCGCCTCGCTCGGCATGACGAAGACGCGGTACTACAATCCGAACGGCCTCCCCCCGAACGCGGCCAAGAAGTATACGTGGAAGTCGTTCAACGTGACGACTGCTGCGGACCAGCTCAAGCTCGCTCTCGCGCTGCTGAAGCACCCCGAGACGCTCGAGCTCACGTCCGTCAAGACTTGCGACCTCATCAAGACGAAGGGCGGCTTCCGCGTGAGCGTAACGCGCCGCGTCAACATGCCGCAGCAGAAGACGCGCCTGGCAGACGGAGAGACCGTCGTCAAGCAGCTCTGCAACCACAACAACGTCATGGTGAAGGACAAGCTGAAGATCTTCAACACGGACGGGACGGAGACGGTCGACGGATTCAAGACCGGCTACATCGACGCCGGCGGCTCGTCCGTCGTGATCACGGGTCAGCGGGGCGGACACCGCGCCATTGCCGTTGTCCTCGGCTCGGCGACCGCCAAGGAGCGCGACGAGCAGGCCTCGCGCCTCCTCTGCGACGCGCTCGGCGCGCTTGCCTGGTAGTGCCCTCATTGCGGCCATTTTTTGGTATAATATGCGCATTATGAAAAAGATGAACATGGTCATCGCCCAGTCGGGCGGCCCTTCGATGGTTATCAACGAGTCCCTGGTCGGCGCGGTCCTTGAGGCGCGCAAGAGCGCCAAGATCGGCAAGATCCTCGGTGCGAGGCACGGGATTCTCGGCATTCTCGGCAACGACTACGTCGATCTGAGGAAACCCTCCGTGAAGAAGCTCGAGGCGATCGCAGAGACTCCTTCCTCGGCTCTCGGCAGCTGCCGCAAGAAGCCCGACGCGGCCGACTGCCGCGCGATCTTCGAGGAGTTCCGCAAGCTCTCCGTCGGCTACTTCTTCTACATCGGCGGCAACGATTCCGCCGACGCTGCGCGCATCGTCGCCGAGGAGGCAGAGAAGGAAGGCTATCCCCTCGTCGTCTACCACATCCCCAAGACGATCGACAACGACCTCCGCTCCTGCGACCACACGCCCGGCTTCGGCTCGGCTGCGCGCTTCGTCGCGTCCGCGATCCGCGGCGACGACCTTGACAACCGCGCGCTCGAGGGCGTCAAGATCGACATCATCATGGGCCGCGACGCCGGCTTCCTCACCGCCGCGTCCGCGCTCGCGCGCGTCCGTCCCGACGACGGTCCGCACCTCATCTACCTCCCCGAGGTTCCGTTCTCCGAGGAGAAGTTCGTCAAGGACGTAAAGGCTGCGGTCAAGAAGTTCGGACGCTGCGTCTGCGCAGTCTCCGAGGGAATCCGCGGCAAGGACGGCATCGCGATCGGCGCGAAGCTCGGCTCGGGAGAGAAGGACAGCCACGGCAACGTGCAGATGTCCGGCTCGGGTGCACTCGGCGACGCGCTTGCGAAGATTCTCAAGACCAAGGCCGGAGTCAAGCGCGTTCGCGCCGATACGTTCGGCTACCTGCAGCGCTCTTTCCCCGGCATTGCCTCGAAGGTCGACCAGGCCGAGGCGCGCGCCGCCGGCGCGGCGGCAGTGAAGGCCGCGCTCAAGGGCGAGCTTTCCAAGGGCACGATCGCAATCGTGCGCGAGGAGGCGAAGAAGTACAAGGTCGCGTTCGCGCCCGTGCCGATCGCCAATGCGGCGAAGTACACGCGCAGCGTTCCGAAGGAGTACATCGCCAAGAACGGACACGACGTCACCGAGGCGTTCCTCGCCTATGCGCGTCCGATCGTCGGCGAGCTCCCGCCCTGCGAGGTGCTCTGAGGTCCGAGATGGCTGAGGAATGCACCCACGACTGCTCGACCTGCGGCAAGAGCTGCGGCGAGCGGAAGGAGAAGTTCGACTTCGCGGCGAAGCTGAACGCGGCGTCGAGCGTCAAGAGGGTTGTTGCCGTCGCCTCCGGAAAGGGAGGCGTCGGCAAGAGCTTTGTCACGACGATGCTCGCCGTGGCTGCCGCGAAGAAGGGGCTCAAGGTCGGCATCCTCGACGCGGACGTGACGGGTCCGTCGATCCCGCAGGCCTTCGGCCTCGCCGGGTCGACGTACAAGTCGGACGACGGGATTGAGCCGACGATGACCAACTCCGGCATCAAGGTGATCTCGCTCAACATGCTCGTGGACGATCCGTCGGATCCTGTGATCTGGCGCGGACCCGTCATCGCGGGGCTTGTGAAGCAGTTCTGGACTGATGTCCACTGGGGCGACCTTGACGTGATGTTCGTCGACATGCCTCCGGGGACGGGGGATGTTCCGCTCACGGTCTTCCAGTCGCTTCCCGTTGACGGCGTTGTCGTCGTTTCGTCTCCGCAGGAGCTCGTCGAGATGATCGTCTCGAAGTCCGTGAAGATGGCGAAGGCGATGGAGAAGCCCGTTCTCGGACTTGTCGAGAACATGAGCTATCTCAAGTGCCCGGACTGCGGCAAGGAGATTCCCGTGTTCGGCAGGTCGCGCGCGAAGGAGCTCGCGGAGAAGTTCGCGATTCCCGCCGTGCTGCGGCTTCCGGTCGACCCGTCCTTCGCGGCGGCGATAGACGCTGGAGCGGCGGAGACACTGGAGATTCCGGACGTCGACTCCTTCGCCGAGAAGGTGTTCTGATGATCTGGATCGGCCCTCTCGTCGGCGCGGCGTTGTGCGCGCGCGGCGGAATCCTGGGCATGCTGCTCGGCTCGCTCCTCGGTGCGTGGGTCGAGCGGCGCGTCCGCTACGGGAGCCGCGAGAGCTTCGCCGAGAGCCTCGGCAGGGAGTTCTCACGCTTCGGGCGCAGGGCGCGCGGACGCGGCGGCGCGGCAGATGCGCCGCGCGGCGACGGGGAGCTCGCGAGGGCGTACGAGACGCTTGGGCTTGGGCCAGGCGCTACGAAGGCGCAGGCGAAGCGCGCGTACAGAAATCTCGCGAAGGAGTGCCATCCGGACGCGATGCGCGCGCGCGGAGCGGGCGAAAGGGAGATTCAGGAGGCGACGGACCGCATGGCGCGCCTCAACGCGGCGTGGAACCTCATATGCTCAAGCCACTGAAATATGGTATAATAGTATCTAATAGCGGTTATTCGCCGCAAGTTAAGGAAACAGAAAATGATCGACATCAAGAAGCTGAGGGATGAATTCGAGGCGACGGCGGCAGCGCTTGCGCGCCGCGGAGTCGAAGAGGAGAAGCTCGTTCGCGCGCGCGACCTGGACGCGAAGCGCCGTGCGCTGGTTGGCGAGACGGAGTCGCTTAAGGCGAAGCGCAACGCCGCCTCCAAGGAGATCGGCAAGGTTGCCGCGGCAGGCGGCGACATCGCGGCCGCGAAGGAGGAGATGCGCAAGGTCGGCGACCGCATCGCGGAGATCGACAAGGAGCTCGCGCAGGTAGACAAAGACCTCCGCGAGACGCTTCTCATGATCCCGAACATCCCGGCGCCGGAGATCCCCACCGGACTCGACAGCTCGACGAACAAGGTCGTCCGCATGGTCGGCGAGTGGAAGGACCCTGCGTTCAAGATACCGACGCACATCGAGATCGGCGAGAAGCTCGGCATCTTCGACTTCCCGCGCGGCGTCAAGCTCACGGGCACGGGCTTCCCGATCATCCTCGGACAGGGCGCGAAGCTCCAGCGCGCGCTCATCCAGTACATGCTCGACCTGCACTGCC
>JAEDKA010000085.1 GCA_016296065.1 Kiritimatiellia bacterium | reverse complement strand
CGCTCAAATGCAACCGCAACCTCAGCGATTTTTCAACGAATTAAAATCGCACCCTCTGCGAGATTCCACATAGGGAATGTTCGGCGGCGGCACTGCCCATGATCCCCCGCGAAGGCGGCTTCAAGAGCGGCCATCCAACACCATGTGTAGTTCCCGGCGTTACGTCAAGGGTGGGGGACATAGCATTCCCCATAGCATTCGAGGTCTACAACATGGCGACGGGCACGACAATGTTCGAGACGAGGTTCTCCTCACATCAATCGATGTCAATCCGAAGAGAGTGCTTAAGGCGATCCGCGCACACTGGGGCGTGGAGGCAATGCACTGGATACTCGACATGGACTTCGACGAGGACAGGTCGAGGGCGAGGCGGGAAGACCTCGCGGAGAACCTCGCGATGCTCAGACACGTCGTGCTGAACATGCTGCGGCTGGACAAGTCGGTCTTTGGAGGAATCAGCGTGAAGCGAAAGGAACTCGCATGGGACGACGACAAGCTGCTAAAGCTGATGGCGGCGGCATAGGGCGGGAAGAAGACTTCAAGGCGACTGCATCGAACCCGCGCGGGCTCGATGCCCGCGCGTTCACAAAAAGGACGGGCGCGCCCGATGAATGCGCCTTGGACACCTCCTGAAAGTCCAAGATGCGCGCCTCGACCGCCCGGATTGGGCGCTGATCGCTGGTTGTTGGCTGCTGAAACACTTCCAACGCATCAAAAATTCGTTCTACACCGCGTCAGCGGGGAGAAGGAATTTTTGATGCGTTGGCCGTACTGTCAGCGCCTGATGGCGATGAGCTGCAGCGGCTTGAGCTTCCTGAACTCGAGCGCTCCGTTTTTCAGCGGGCGCGTCCTGCCGTACGCAAGGAACTCAACGGAGCCCTTCGCCCCCTTCGGAAGCCGGACGGTGACATCGTGCTTCTCGGTGAGCCCCGTGTGGACAAGCGCGTAGTACTTCGCCTTCACGCCGAAACCGGAGCAGTCGATCTCGCGGAGAACGACTTCTGGATCGGAGCAAGCGCCCTTCACGACGGAAGACTTCACAGCCGGGAGCGCGAGGAAGTTCTGGTTGAACTCCCGCACCGGACCAGGGAAGCCGCGTGTGTAGTTGGAGCCCATGAGGTAGCCGAGGTTCACTGGATCGCCGTTCGCGACCGCAGTTATCTCCGAGAGCATGCACGCCCTTCCGGCGCGCTCCCAGTCGGCCATCGCGTAGCCGAGGTCGTCGAGCGTTCCCTCGTTGAGGTCGTAGTGGCGGATGATCGTCTCCGTCCCGTCAGCATTGCCGAAGGCGGAGAAGCACGCGGGGTCCGTCACCGTGAAGAGCGCGTGGAACGGAAGCGCGATCCAGACGTTCTTCATCTTCGCGTAGTGCTCGGGATCGCACGCGGGCGAGGCGTGCTGCCATTCCCACGGGCCCCATGTGCCGGACGGCGACTTGAGCGACTTCATGAAGAGATGGTCCTTGACGAGCCGCGGATCGTTTATGTCCGTGAACTTCTTGCCGGGCAGCCGCGCCTTCCACGCGGCCGGATCGTCAGTGACCATTCCGTCAGCGTCTGCGAGGAAGCGTCCAGTCTCGCTGTCGTCGTTCTCGAGAATCGCGATCGCGTTCTTGACTCCGTTCTCCTCGAGGTACCTGCGAATCTCGTCCATGAACTTCGCGCGCTTTTCGCCCCACCATGCGATGTAGCGTCCGTAGAGCGCCTTGTCGCGCTTCAGGTCGTCGCGCGAGACGCTCTTGCCTCCGTTCGCCTCCTTCGCAAACCTCTCGCGCGTCTTGTCGGAGAAGCCGACTGCCCACTGTCCGGGCCTCGGACGCATAAGGGCGCCGGCGAAGCCGCCCTTCTCCACCTGCTCGGCATAGCGGATTATAGTCCCCTCGAGGACGTACTTGAGCTCCTCAATCGTGTCGGGATCGGTGATGTCGACGCGGAGCGATCCGTCAGTCCACCAGATGTGCGTGTAGTTTGCGCCCTTCGTGGCCCTGTCGGGCTTGTTGTCCATATCGAGCGGCTCCGCCCTCTTCTGCGGACCGAGCGACTCGGACGGATCGCCCGACGCGCCGGCGTACTCGTAGTAGGGGAGGATGTCGAATCCGTACTTGTCGACGACCATCGGAACGAGCTTCGACCAGAGGTCCGCCAGCTCTCCCTTCGTGCCCCACATCCACTTCCACGTCTTGCCGCCCGGCTTGCCCTGCTTCCAGTTGCAGTCCCAGTGCTGGTTGTGCCCGAACTCCAGGAGGTCCTTGCAGAACGTGTTCTGCCCGAAGAACTTCATCGCCCTGCATTTCTGCTCGAACCAGTCGACGCCCGCGTTGCCCTTGCACTGGGCGTCCATCTGTCCGTCGCTCATCTCCTCTCGCCAGAACACGTGGCGGCGCGGAAGTGGCGCCGGCGGAAGGTTGACGTTCGCCCACGCCGCCTTCTCGTCGACTATCTCGCAGAGCTGAATCTTCGACACCGCGACACCCTCCGAGGCGGGGTTCCACTCGCGGCGGTACTGTCCGACGACGACGTCGAAACCCTCCGTGGCGATGTCGAGGAACTGCTTCACTCCGGCGGCCTCCGACTTCTTCGCGTCAAGGTCGCGCAGGTTGGACGCCTTCTCGCTGAGTATCGAGAGGGCTGTCCACTTTTCGTACGCTCCGCTCTGCGGAATCTTCAGGGACTCCGGCTTGTGGTGGACGATCGGCCCCTCATACGCATCTCCCGTAGACGCGCCAGTGTAGAACGAGCGACGCGAGTTGTTGCCGTAGTTGCGTACATAGTAGCTTCGCGGCTTGTCGTCGGGATATTCAATCACGAGGACATACGCGCCATTAGGCTTGAGCCCCTTGCCCTCGCCTATGCGCCAGTTGAGGTAAGACGACCTCCCGCCCTGGACGGGAAGGACGCGGCACTGCCTGCCTAAGATCGTCTCCACCGTGCTCGAGCCCTTGGGGCTGTCGACAAACCGGTGGTCCGACTTCGTGCAGTCGATCTCGTCGACCACCTTTACCTCGCCGAACGGCGGCAGCGTGAGCGCCGCGGCTATAATCGATGCAAATAAGAACATGTGCTGTCGCTCCTCTCTTTGTTTGCGTCAATTATAGCACAGCGGCGGCAAACGCACATCCCTTTCGTAAACGCATGTGCATCCCTTTTGTAAGAGCGGCGAAAACCGCGGGGATCACTGCGTCACGTACACGGGATACACCACCGGCGCCTCGAGCAGCGAGCATTCCGCGCCGGGAATGTTCGCCCTGCCCTCGCCGTCAACCGGGATCTCGAGGTTCACGACGGCGGAGAAGAACGCGCCGTGCTCCTCGCTCGGGACGCCGCTCCTGCCCTTTATCGCTCCGCTGACCGCCACGAACGCCTTGAGGACGGATCCGTCGAATTCGTACGGAACAAGCCGCGACGAGCAGTACTTGAGGGGCTGCACCCTCCTGCGCGTCCCGTTCCCGGCGTCCACGTACAGCTCGCCCGGAAGCGTCGCGTCGCCTGCCGGAACGAAGCGCACGTCGACGACTCCGTTGGACGCGACGTTGAGCGTGGCAGTGACGGACGAATAGCCGACGTCGAGTCCGGCCGCGTTAAGCTGCAGCACGCAGGCCACGGTCGTGTTCGTGTCGGCGAACTCAAGCTCGATGCCGTCCGCACGGTCCGCGGCCCACGGAGACTTCACGAGGCATATGTGCGAGTCGAAGGTGTGCTGGCCCTCGAGCTGCCCCCTGCCGTCTCCCTCGAGCACTCCCACCGCGAGCCCGTCTAGCTCCGCGCGCTCCACCGCGTTGCTGAGCGACTCCCACATCCTCGAGACAACCGACGTGCCGTTCCCATACGAAGTCTTGGTGGTGCTGTAGGACGCGTTGAACTCCATCCGCGCGCCGTCGGCCTCCACCGTATTGGTCGTCATGTAGTACTGCGTCGTCCTCTCGGTTCCGGCGAGGCCGACCTCGTACATGGTCATCCCGCCCGCCTTCTCCAGCGTCAGCTTCACGAGCCTGTGGTATCCGGAAGCGCCGCCGTTGTCGAAGTTGTGCAGCAGGTGGTATCCGTAGAACGTACCCGCGGCCCAGCCGCAGTACGGATCGCGCTCGCGGGCGCATATCTTCAGCACGGAGAGCTCAACCGTTTCGGCGGAGAGGGTCTTCTCCTCTGCGGACGCCTTCATCTCCACGATGGCGACGAACGGAGTCCTCTCCTTCGGCGCGCAGACGACCGGGAAATGCCAGACGTTGCCTGCGGGCTTGGGCGCATCGCCACCGCCGATGATTCCGCCGCCGATGATTCCACCGCCAGATCCGCCAGTCTGGCTGGAGAGCACGGGCGTCGCCGAGCCAGTCCCGGAGACGGATCCGTCCTCCGGCGATACGTAGTAGTACGTGACGATCCCGGACTTCCCGAACGCGAGATGCAGCGTGCCCTCGTATTCGAACGTCGCGTTCTCATCCCAGACCCTCGCCTGCGGAGCCGCGATGTCCAGGTCGATCGCCAGGCCGGACTCGAACGCCGGCGCGACGGAGGTGCCCGCGGCTTTCGTCCAGACGTTCGCGCCGCCATTGGCCACTGCGGCGCCAATGTCGTCGTCATCGCCGCCGGTGATACCGTGGTCGATGGGCTCGAGCGCTCCAGAGATCGACGCCACAGTGGCATCGCCAAGGACTTCTGGCTTCGCCTCGAGGTTGAGCACGTATGTAACGGTCGCGTCACCGGACTTCGCCACGACCTCGCGGCGGATGACGAACTTGAGGGAGTTCCCCTCGCCTGAACGGGAGACGATGCGTCCGGTCCAGCTGCCGAGCCATGCATCGGTCCAGTCGCCAGGCTTAGCGAGCGCAAAGCACCTGCCCCTGCCGCTCACTTTTCCGGCGGACGTCACCGTCATGTCCTGCCAAGTGACGCGGTTCGTCGCTCCGCTTCCGTCGGTGATGTCGAGCTCGAATCCGAAGTCGCCGACGAGCCACGCCGGAAGCGGCTCAACGACGAGCGTGAACGTCGAGACCGCCGTCCCGACCGTGAGCGTCACGGTGAAAGTCCCAGCCTTCGACGGCGCGCCGGCGATGCGCTTCTCGGACGCGTTGTACGTCATGCCTGAGGGCAGTCCGGACACCTTCAGCTTCATCGTCTCGTCCAGAAGCTCAAGCGACGGCAGGTTGCCTCCCTCCACTCCGACGGTCGCGACGTACTTCTCGCCGGGACCGTTGGCGATTCCGCCGACGAAGAGCCCGTTGGCGTCCGTGAAGTTGTCCACGACGATCGAAAACGTCTTCGTCACCGCCTTCTTCACCGTCGCGTTCGTAGCCTTTACCGTCACCGGATAGGTTCCGGGCTTCGGAACAGTCGCCGAGCCCTTCTTGATCGTCAGCGTCGCCGCATCGAACTTGAGGCCCGCGGGAAGAGTCGAAAGCGTTACCTTCGGAAGGCTCGTCGACTCGACGCCGATCTTGAGGCCAACGGCGTCGGAATACGCATACGAGTCCGCAGTGTCGATCACGATGGAGCCGTCCTCGGAAGACTCCACGAACTTCGCGTACAGCGTCGTGTCGGACTCCGGGGCGATGTAAGACATAGAGGCCGTGCGGAAATCAACCGGCGTCTCGGCCGGAACAGAGAACCCCGAGTCGGCGTACCATCCGGCGAAGACGTACCCGCGCGCGGCAGTGGCCCTCATCGACACCTTCTTGCCTGCCGCGTACACGCCGGCGCCGGAGGCCTTGCATCCCGGAGCGGAGGTGACGGCGTCAAGGACGACCTCCCCCTCCTTGCGGACTATGAATTTAAGGACCTTCTCCGCCTTCGCCTTGCCTGCTGTCGTGACTGTCACCGTCGCGTTGTAGATTCCGCTCTTCGTCGGCGTGCCGTATATCGTGTTCGCCGCGTACTCGCGAGCTGGCGTCGTCTTTGTCGCCCTGACGGAAAGCGCCTTCGCGGTGAACTTGAGTCCCGACGGCAGCCCCGTTACCTTCGCCGCCGGAAGGCTCCCTCCGTCCGCCGCCACCGAAATCGGAATGATCTCCGACCCAGTCGCGTACTCGGCCTCGGCAGTCGCGTCGACCGTCGCCCAGTCGTCGGTCGTCGGGATGAACTTCGCATAGAAAGTCGCGTCGGAGCCTTCGACGACGTACGGATACGACGCAGTGCGGAAGTCGACGCTTCCGTCGATCGGCTGCGAATACGACTCGTCCAAGTACCATCCGGCGAAGACGTATCCGCGCGCCGCCGTCGCCCTCAGCGAAATCTTCTTCCCGGGAAGGTATACGCCCGCCCCGGAGACCTTGCATCCCTCGGTCCCCGCAACGAGGTCGATCACCTTTTCTCCTTCCCTGCGAATTACGAACTTGAACACCTCCGTCGCCTTCGACTTGTCCGCCGCCGTCACGGAGACGGTCGCGTTGTAGATTCCGCTTCTCGTCGGAATTCCGTAGATCGTGTTCGCCTCGTATTCGCGGGCGGGCGTCGTCCTTGTCGCTTTCACGGATAGCGCCTTCGCGGTGAACTTGAGCCCGGACGGAAGCCCCGACGCCCTCACGGTCAGCGGAGCCTGCCCGCCGACAGAGAGCACGACCGGAGCTATCTCCTCGCCCGTGGCGTATTCGGGGGCAATCTCGCCCGAGACGAACGCAGCCGATTCCGCCGAAGCGTCTGACGCCGACACGGCAATGAGCGAAATTGCGGACGCGATCGCGCCGCAGAAGCGGAGGAATTTCGTTTTCATGGCTATATTATACCAAAAAAAAATCCTATTGCTCAGCTGTAGAGCGAGAGGCAAGGATTCCAAATGATGCGCCCGTCACGGCTTAGCCGCGCCGGGCGCATCATTT
>JAEDKA010000048.1 GCA_016296065.1 Kiritimatiellia bacterium | reverse complement strand
GCGCAAGGCTCTCCAAGGGCTCGGCAGCGTTTCCCAAAGGTGGGGATATTCCAGAGGCGTCGCACGCTTGCAGGAAGGCAAATGGTATGGTACAATTTAAAACCATAGGGAAGTAGATTGTCGCAAATGAAAATTCTTGCAATATTCGCGGCTGCGGTCGGCTTCGCGGCATGCGCCAGGGGCGAGACCGTCACGGAGGAGCCTGATGCATTCCTCGAATACGTCGAGGCGACGGGCTCGCAGTACATCGATACGGGAGTCAACGCCGAGACCGGACTCAAGGCGCAGATCGACTTCGCGTGGGCGAGCGGGGACATAAGCGGCAAAGACTGGTCGCTCCTCGACGCCACAATTGACAACAGCGTCTCGAGCAAGCGCACGCGTTTTCAGATGTGTCACTTGTACGGCGGAGGCGGCAAGCCGTACTTCGGCTACGGCAAGCAGCGCAAGAACCCTGCCGGCTCGGTCCCGTTCGTTGGCGGGCAGCGCTGCGAAATCATCACCGACATGACCGACCCCGATTCGCTCGAGCTTTACCAGGACGGGGTGAAGACGTTCAACGAAGAAGACCTGGAGACGTTCAAGACGGATGGTGTCGTCAATCTCCATCTCAATCTTTTCGTGTTCGCCTGCAACTTAAGTAGTGTTCCCAAGTGGCACGGCCAGGGTCGGCTCTACGAGCTGAAGATATGGAAGAAGAACCTCGAGAGCGGCGAACTTGACCTCATCCGCCACTACGTGCCCTGCGTAAAGGGAGGCCGCGCCGGTCTCTACGACACGGTGTACGGCACAATCTCCTACTCCTACAGCGACGACAATTTCATCGCCGGCCCGGTCATCAGCAACGAGCCAACTCTCATCACCACGCGCGAAGGGCTTGTGGCGATTACAAATAACCTCGCCGGCATCTACGCGCTTGACGCGAACATCGACCTCGGCGATACTGACTGGACACCTATCGGCAATAATGAGACCCCGTTCACCGGCTCGCTCTACGGCAACAACCACGCCATTCGCAACCTCTTCTGCACGAACAGCCTGTCGGGCAGCGACTATCGCGGACTCTTCGGCTGCGTGAGTAACGCGACGATCGAAAGCGTCTCCGTCTCGGGAACGGTCGCGGGCAAGCAGTACGTCGGCGGTCTTGTTGGATGCATCACGGGCGGAACGGTCATCAGCAACTGCATCGCGACGGTCGAGGTCGCGGCGACCAACTCCTACGCCGGAGGCCTGGTCGGGGCGTGTGCCGGCGGCAGCGCGGTCAATCGAATCGTCGACTGCCGTGCGGACGGCTTCGTCAGCGGTTCCGGTATGGCGGGCGGATTCATCGGCTACGTCTATGCGCCAGCCGTGATTTCCAACTGTGTGGCGCGCGGCGACGTATGTTCCGCTGCAAGCTACTACGGCGGCTTCATCGGACGGCTCGCCCACGACGATGCGATAATCGACGGCTGCTGGTGCTCCGGCGCCGTGTGGGGCACGGGCGGCGATATCGGCTCGTTCATCGGCCACCACGTGAGGGGAACGAATGTCAACTGCGCGGTTTCGGCCTACGCCAACGGGCCGCGTCCGTTCTGCGGGAGCAACCCGGCCATCACGGGCGACAGGCTCACGCAGACGGAAATCAAGGCGCTCTCTACTGGCTGGCCTGAAGCGCCGAAGCGCGCCAAGTCCAGCGCGATGATTCCGATTTCGACCCCCGAGGAACTGCTCGCCGTCACG
This sequence comes from Kiritimatiellia bacterium, assembly GCA_016296065.1. Classification (GTDB taxonomy): domain Bacteria; phylum Verrucomicrobiota; class Kiritimatiellia; order RFP12; family UBA1067; genus UBA1067. Next base: position 28,575 of record JAEDKA010000048.1, on the reverse strand, counting down.
AACAACCTCTCGGGCAGCTATGTGCTGACGGCGGACATCGACTTCGACGGCGAGACCATCGAGCCAATAGGCAACTACAGAAACCCATTCAAAGGCGAGTTCTACGGACAGAACCACAAGATCAGCAACTTCTACATCAACACCACGGACAAGTATGCGGGACTCTTCGGCAAGATCAACGGCGGCCGCGTGAGCGGCGTGCAAGTGGAGGAGGGTTATGTCACCGGCGGTCCGGCCGACTCCGGATTGGAGGACGTCGGCGTTGGCGGTCTCGCGGGCAAGATTGACTCCAAGTCGCTAGTGGACGGCTGCTGGTTCGTCGGAGAAGTCTGGAATACAAACAGCGTCAACGCCGGCGGCTTTGTCGGCTACACCGCAGACGCGCCCGTCATTCTCCGTTGCTGCGTGGAAAGTTATGTGGCCAACGAGTCCGGCAAGTCGTACACGGGCGGCTTCGTCGGCAACCACGGCGGCGGCTTCATCGCGGACTCGAGCGCCCAATCGTCAGTGGATAGCAGCGACGGCTACGGCGGCAATGGTGGCGACAATGTCGGCGGCTTCGCGGGCGGCGTGTCGAAGGCGGCCCGGATCGCCACCTCCTGGTGCTACAGCTACGTCTCGAGCGATGGTGGGCACTATCGCGGTGCGTTCGTCGGCCTGGCCAGTTCCGGTCTCGTCACGGGTTCCTACTATGAAGACACCGAGAGCAACCTGAAGGCCGTCGGCACGAGTAGCGGCTCCGACGACTACGACGGCATCACCCCGCTCGGCGACGAAGAGATGCAGCGGAAAGAGTCCTTTACTGCCCTTGACTTCGACGACGTCTGGAAGATCGACGAAGAGACGTATCCGTACCTGCGGACGCTCTTCAGCGCGTACGAGCTCTGGCTGAATGACGTTGGCATTACCGACGAACCGAAACCGGAAGATATGCCGAAACCGGAAGACATGGTGAACGGCATTCCGGCGGGAGTGCGGTACGTCTTTGGGATCGATCCCTCGATCGGTCCTGCAGACCTCGCCGAGCCGCTGATTGACATCGGCTTCGATGCGGACGGTAATCCGTACGTGAAAGTCCCGCCTTTAGTGAACACCGAGGGCGCGACTGTGACGGTGCTTGCCACCGAAGACCTCAATGACTGGTCGAACGCAGAGGCTGTGGAGGTCACGGTCCTCTCCGGCGGCAAGCTCGTGTTCCCGCGCACCGCCGCGCCCGCGCGATTCTTCAGGTTCGTAGTCTCGATGTGAAGTCGCGATTCTCACTCGGAGAATCATCAAGGTTGGAGGTTCCTCAATTTTACTTTGGGCTGCCGAACCTTTGCGACGCCTGCGCGGTTTTGGAAAAACTCCGACGGTTGATGTTCTCGCTACCGCTCCACGGCTTCGCACTTTTCAACCATAATCAGGAGACGCTGTTTTGCAGTGATTATAGCGGCCTTCGGCCGATTTATGCGGCACAGCCGCATCCAAAAACACTTCAACCGACACATGTATAGCCGTTGTATGGTGCGAAGCGGCGAAGCGGGAATGCGCCCGCGCCGAAGGCGTCGGGTTGGGTGAGCGCGTAGCGCGAACTGCGAAGCAGCCGCAAGGCCCCGCGCGAGAGCCCAAACGCTCGGAGTTCAATTACAAACCGGAAGTGGATTTTCACTTAACGCAAAATGAAAATTGCCACTTCACCCTTTGTTTGCTGGGGTGTGGCCGTTTTCATGCCAGAAAAAGTGGGGAACCTCCAAAATCATCAAGGCTGCGGCAAAGACGGCGCGAATATGGTAAAATATTGGCATATGAAGATGCAGGTGATCCTTCCGCTCGACTCTGCGGCGGGGAAACTTGACAAACAAAGCAAATAAGGAGCAGACGACATGGCTAACGAACTGGATGAAATGACGGGCCCCGTCAACGGCGCGGGCCGTGACATCAACGTTATCGAGAAGCAGATACCCGTCCGCGTGGGATGGGGCTCGACTCTGTTCGAGGTGCTGCTGTGGTGCCTCTTCATAGTGCCGGGGCTGGTCTTCCTCTTCATGAAGATAGGGGCGAAGAACTACTTCCAGAAGCTCCAGCAGAAGATACAGGCGGATGCGTCGACGATCGACAACTACCTTGAGCAGAGGGTGCAGATCCTCAAGAACGTGGCGAAGCTCGTCGAGAAGGCGGTTGACCTCGACAAGGACGTCATGAAGGCGGTCGCGGCGTTCCGCGGCGGCAGGCTCCCCGACGCAGAGAGGAACGCGGTCGCGAACCAGATTGACGGATGCTTCGGGCGGCTCTTCCCTCAGGTCGAGGCGTATCCCGAGCTCAGGGCGCACGCGGCGATCGCGGACGCGATGCAGCAGAACAGCTACCTCCAGAAGGAGATTACGGCCGCGCGCCAGCTGTACAACGACAGCGTGATGCAGTGGAACACCGACGTCTTCTCCTGGCCCACGAAGCAGATTGTCGCGGCGCGCGCCGGGTACACGACGCGAATTCCGTTCACGGCGTCCGCAGAGGTCAAGGCCCAGGCCAGGGGTACGTTCTTTTGATCGAGGACGTATACGAGCCGCTTGAGCGTTACCGCGACGAATTCAGGGAGAAGTTCGCCGCCCTGGCGCGCGAGAAGTTCAAGGAGCTGACGGAGCGCTCCGGCATCGACGTCGAGGCTAACCGCGCACTCGTCAAGGAGATCAAGGGGACCCAGTCCGCGGCGGACTCCGCTAAGTCGAAGAAGACGTGCTGGGGCTGCCTTATGGCTCTCGGCTTCCTGGTCGCGGCGGTCGCGCTTGCAGTAGTGTACGCCTCCGGCGGTCTCGACGGCCAGACAAAGACGGTCTGCGCCGCATGCATAGCTGGCGGGATCATCTTGGGGATCATGATGATCCCGCTCTACTCCTCGGCCTCGAATCTCCACTCGGAGCTCACGGCGCGCGTCGCCGACGGGAAGCGGAAGGCATGGGCGCAGATGGAGCCGCTCAACAGGCTCTATACGTGGGACATCCCCGTCAGGCTTATTGAGGCGACGGTTCCGAGGCTGGATTTCGACCCCTACTTCACGGCGGAGAGGCTTGAGTCGTTGAAAAGGCTGTACGGATGGAACGACTCGTTCAACGAGGGGAAGTCCATGATCTTCGCGCAGTCCGGCGTCATCAACGGAAATCCCTTCGTCTTCGGACACTACCTCGACATGGAGTGGGGGGAGAAGACGTACGAGGGAACGAAGGAGATAAGCTGGACGGAATGGGAGACGGACGCGGAGGGCAACGAACACGAGGTTGAGCGCCACGAGACGCTCTATGCGCGAGTTACGAAGCCGATACCGGTCTACAGCGAGCAGAAGTTCCTGCTGTACGGAAACGACGCGGCGCCGAACCTCACGTTTTCGCGTGATCCGTCCGGACTCACCGGCAAGGAAGGGAATTTCTTCGGGGCGCTCCGAAAGAAGCGTCGCCTCAACGGGCTGAAGGCGTTCTCGCGCAATCTCGACGACGACTCGAACTTCACCCTGATGAACAACCACGAGTTCGAGACGTGGTTCCATGCCAAGGACCGCGACAACGAGGTGGAGTTCCGACTGCTGTTCACCCCCGTGGCCCAGACGCAGATGCTCAACCTGATGAAGGACACGAAGGTCGGGTACGGGGACGACTTCACTTTCATAAAGCAGCGCAAGGTAAACGTGCTGATGTCCGAGCACCTGAGCAAGGCGACGATCGACACCGATCCGGAGCGCTTCCGGCACTGGGACTACGACGCGGCGTTTTCCTTTTTCGTCAAGTTCAACGAGAGGTACTTCAAGGACGCGTACTTCTCGCTCGCGCCGCTGCTGGCGATTCCGCTCTACCAGCAGACGCGGACCCACGAGGAGATATGGAAGGACGTCATCGGCCGCGGCGCGACGTCCTTCTGGGAGCAGGAGGCGGTCGCGAACTACCACGGGGAGTCCAGGTTCGAGCATCCCGACTGCATCACGAGGAGCATTCTCAAGACGCGGGTCGTCGCCCGCGGGGACGGCGAGAGCACCGTGGCGGTCACTGCGCATGGCTACAGGGGGGAGGAGCGCGTCGATTACGAGGATGTGCACGGAGGGGACGGGCATTGGCACGAGGTGGCCGTTCCGTGGACCGAATACCTGCCGGTCGCGCGGACGAGCGAAATGTGCCTGAGCGTGCGCGAAGATCCGTCCGAGACTTTCAGGAAGCGCGCCGAAGCATCCCCCGCGAGCGCGTTCCGTCGGTCGATACTCTCGTATCTTGCGGCAAAGTGACGCCCGCGTCGAGACCAACGGGGTCGTCGACTCCCTGCTGCGGATACTGTTGTTTCGGGCAGTCGTTGGCGGCGGAGTACAAGGGTCAGCTTGAGGCGAGACCGCGGCGGATCGCCTCCGCGACCGCCTCGGCGCGCGTTTCGACGTCCATCTTCGCGAAGACGTGCCGAAGGTGCGACTTGACGGTGTCCACGCTGATCTCGAGAACCGACGATATGTCTTTGTTGGTGAGTCCGCGCGCCATGAGGCGCAGGAGCTCCAGTTCGCGCGGCGTGAGGTCGGGGAGAGTCTTGCGCATTTCGTAGATTCTCCGCACCTGGTCCGTCATGTACGTCTCGCCCGCTGCAACCTTGTTGACGGCGTCGACAATGATTTCCGGACGGTTGTCCTTCACTACATATCCGCGCGCGCCTGCCTCAAGCGAGCGGAAGATGTCCTCCTCCGCGTCTGAAGTAGAAAGCATCAGCACCTTGAGCTTCGGGAATGCGGCGAGAATCTCGTCGAGCGCGGAGAGTCCGTCGCGTCCCGGCATCCTTATGTCCAGGAGGAGGATGTCGGGATTGTGCTCGCGCACGGCCTTCATGGCCTCGTCTCCATCCGCCGCCTCGGCAACTACTTCGATTTCTGGGTTGATCTTCAGGACGAACCTTAGTCCCATCCTCACGACCGCGTGGTCGTCTGCAATTACGAGTCTTATCATGTCTTCACCTCGATTCTGAAAACGTTCCAGCGCTTGCGCGTCTCCCAGAATATCCGTACGCCCGCGCGCTTCGCTCGCTCTCGCATGCCAACGAGCCCGTAGTGGCCAGATTCCGGACCGGGTGCGGACGCAGCGTCGAACTGCTCGCCGTCGTTGAGGAGCCGGATGGTGAAGCCGCCGGGAACCGGATCAGCGACGAGGATGAAGTTCCGCGCGCCGCCGTGCTTTACGGCGTTCGTGTGCGCCTCCTCGACAAGATGCAGTATCGTTGTGAGGAGCTGCGCCGGAATGCGCGCCGGAATGCCGCGCAGCATGTTGCGCACCCTGAAGAGACCGTGGGCGGAAAGCCGTTTCGCGAATTCGGCGAAGACGGTCTTCGCGTCCTTGTCGAAATTGTCGTCCGATCGGAGGTTGAATATCGTCTCTCTTATCTCGGCTTTGGCGCGGTCGAGTATTTCGGCGGCGCTTTCGACGGCTTCAGACACGCATTGGGGTGTTTCCGGCGACAGGCGAAGCGAGGTGCGCATCAGCATCCGCGCCGCGGTGAGGTTCTGCTCGATGGAGTCGTGCAGGTCGCTTGCCATCCGCTTGCGTTCCGCCGCGACGGCCTCGAGCCTGCCTCTGCGCCTGTTGGAGACGACGAGACGGGAGACGACAATCGCGGCGAGCGCGAGGGCGGCGACGCTGAGGATTGTGAGGAGGTCGGAGAGGAGCGATTTCCTGCGCCTCGACAGCCATTCCGGATCGCTGACGAACGCGATGTCTTCCGGTCCGGATATGTCGAAGTGCACACCGCTGACCTCCGGCATGCGCGCGAGCGGGGTCGAATCCGCAAGGGATATCTCGGCCACGGCCGTTATGCTTGCGAGCGGCATCATCTCCTTTGCGTCGGCGAACGCGTCCGGAAGCTCTCCGTGCAGAAACGCGGGGCAGGTTCTGTCGTCGTCCGAAAGCAACAGGTCGAATCCGCCGTGCGCAGGCGTCGCGGAGATCACGCGCGCGGTGAAGCGCACACGGCGCCAGCCGAAGTCCCTGAGCCCTCCGTCGACACGACCTACCGGCCAGAGGTTGTAATGCGCCATCTTTACGTCGACTGGATCCGGGAGACGTTTCCTCCCGACTGTCCTGCAAACGGCGCCGTGTAGTTCGCCGAAGCCGCCGATGGAAACCGGGAAGCCCGCGACTTCGACGGCATCCCCGACCTTCGCCTCGTGTTTTCCGCTGCACTCGACCTTAATTCCGCGCTGCTCGTCCTGCATGAAGAACACTTCGTCGGACGCAACGAACGTGACAGTTCCGCGAACCTTCTTCGCGTGTCCGTCGTATGGAGTCGGCGAGTACGAGAGGATTTCGGAAAGCTTCGTCTCTGGAATGTCGAAGAGCGACGGCGGAGCGTTCTTAACGACCTTTATGTCCGAAGCGTCGCCTGCCTCAAGTCTCACCCCGAGGAACTCTGCGCGGAGGTTGAAGAGGCTCATGGCGCATCCCGATATCTCAAGCTCGGCGTCGACAGCATGCGCCCATGGTTCTGGTCCGCCGGGGACTCTGGCGACGAAGCGTCCGTCGGGCGTGTTGAGGAGGAGTGCCGTTCCGGACTCCGTCTCCCCGGCTCTGTGTGGAGCTACTACGGATTTCACGAGTACGCCGCGGAGCGTCACGCGCGTGTTGTCCATAGCTCCCCATCCGAGGTCGGCCAGGCGTGTGCGAGGGGGCGGGGGAAGAGTGGCCTCGCCTATCTTTCGGATGACGTCCGCCTTGATCCCGGGCGTGAAGGAAAGGCATGCGGTTCTGCCGCGTATCTCCACGATGTCGCCTTTCTTCAGGCTGTCTGAGCCTTCGAGGCGCGAACTTGTCAGCATCTGCGTCTCGCCGAGGAAGTAGACGCCGCGTCCGTTGGGGTTCTCCGGGTCTGCCGCGACGCCCGAATTGGTGCGCCATTCCGTGGCTACGGTGACGACGCCGGTCGCGACCACTTCGCGTCCGAACGCCGCCTCGTCGCGCGACATACGCGCGACGTCCGTAAGCGAGAGAGCCGCCATCAGCAATGCGGTAGCGAACATGGTAATAGATTACAATTTTCCGGAGCGGATGTCAACGGCGGAGATGTCACACCTTTGAGTGATATACCTTTCTTTGGGCAAAATGGTAGAATTGCGCCGCAAACGAAAGGAACGCCACAATGAAGAATGTGCTCATGTCGGTTACTCTCGCGTCCGCCGTCGCCCTGCTTTCGCAGTGCGCATCGGCGGAAAACGTCACCTATCGTCTGGAGGATCTCGACCTTTCCTGGATGATGAAGCGCGGCAATAAGAACCTGTCGACGGACAGCAAGTCACTGCTGATAAACGAAACGCCATACACCACTGGCGTCGGCACTCATGCCGAGAGTCATTATCTCATCGTGTTGAACGGCAAGGGCGTTAGCTTCAAGGCGAAGGGCGGACTTGATGACGAGCAGCTTGAAAATGGCACCCCGCGCTCCAACGGAGTGATTTTCAAGGTGGTAAACCTCGACAACAACTCCATCATCGCCACGACCGGCGTTGTGGAGGGGAAGACGGATGCCGTTTCCCTTAAACAGGTCACAGACAACAGCGAGACAATCAATCTGGCCGGAATCCAGAAAATAGACCTTGTAGTCGATCCGAATGGAGGTAACGACTGGGACCACGCCGACTGGGTGGAGACCGAGCTCGTATGCTCGGAGGCGATATTCCCCAACGAGACAAAGCGTCTGTGGAATCCGACGGAGAGCGGAAAGTCCATTGCCGACGGAGCTGCGTGGAACCCGACGTTTGAAGACGGCTATCCAACACACTGCGACTTTTTCGCGATAAACAGCGAGACGCCAGCCGCGCTCTCTGTCGGCGAGTCGTTTGCGGCCAAGAAGTTTAGGGTTGGATACGGCGTCACGCTGAATGAGTCTGGAGATTTTAACCACGATTCTGCAAGCGACCGCGGTGCGGTTTTCAACATGACAGGCGGAACGCTCGATGTCATCGATGAACTGTTTGTTGGTGCGGGATTTGCGGACAACCGCGACTGCATTATGAATGTCACTGGTGGAAAGGTGTCGGCAGGCAAGCTCATCATGGGCGAATGCGCGTCGAATGGCGGCAAGTACAACGGACTGACGATCGACGGAGCTGGAGCTGAGATGGAGTTGAATTTCGGCGAATCCACTCTATCGCCGTTCGGGCTAGGCAATTCGAAGATCGAAATCAAAAACGGCGGAAAACTCACGAGCAAATCCCGCTTCAATGTCGGGGCGTCTGGATCCGCGACCGTAACGGTCGAGGGAAAAGACAGCTCGTTCAAATCGTCCGGTGATCTCTATATCGCCCAGGGGTCTTCTGCCAGGGGTGTTGTGCATGTCAAGTCCGGCACGCTTGAGGCCGGCAATCACATCTGCGTCGGCGAGAATGGCTTCGGAACTTTGACAGTCGAGGGAACTGGCAGCTCGTTCAAATCGTCAGGTAATCTCCATATCGCCCAGGGGTCCTCTGCCAGGGGTGTTGTGCATGTCGTGTCCGGCGCGCTTGAGGCCAGCGATCGCATCTACGTCGGCGACTGGGGCTTCGGAACTTTGACAGTCGAGGGAACCGACAGCTCGTTCAAATCGTCCGGTAATCTCCATATCGCCCAGGAGTCCTCTGCCACAGGTGTTGTGCATGTCGTGTCCGGCACGCTTCAGGCCGGCAATGACATCTACGTCGGCAACAAGGGCTTCGGAACTTTGACAATCGACGGAGGAACTGTCTCCTGCACGTACTGGCTCGACTTCAACCGCGAGGAGGGCAGTTCTTCCGAGCATGGCGGCGTCGTTAACCTCAACGGAGGCGTGCTGAACGTCGGCAAGATCCACAGCGCGAGAGGGCCGTCCACCTTCAACTGGAACGGAGGCACTTACAAACCCAACGGAAATTACAGCGACTGCTTTGAGGCTTCCGAAGGACTTACCGTGAACGTCCTCGCAGGTGGCGCGGCACTGGACACGTCCAGCTGTTCCACGAGCATAATCGCTCCGGCGCTTGCCGGCTCCGGCTTCTTCAAAAAGACCGGATCAGGAACAGGCGAACTGAAAGGTTCTGTAGACCTCAGGCGCGGATTCATCGTGGAAGAGGGGACGCTGAAGATAACTGGAACGATCGCCGAGACCACGGCCACGACTCCGCTGAAGGAGATATCCGTCGCGGACGGCGCGTCGCTCGACTTGAACGGACAGACGGTCCATGTCCTGGCATACAAGGTGGCTGGCGTCGGGAAGGAGGCCGGCACATATTCCGAGCAGAGCGGAACGATCATCGTCATCGACGCAGACACGACTCCTGTTTCGGCGGTATGGACGAACGGATCTGGTGATGGTGATGTCGCCAATGCCGCGAACTGGGAGGCGCGCAATAAGGATGGTGTTGTTGTTTACGATGTCCTGCCGACTGATTCCACGGTCGTGACAATACCATACGGAGGCAGGCTTGAGAAACTCGGCGAGTTCGATTCCGCAGAGACGATTCTCTCCGTCTCTGGCGCGGCGACGCTTGCCGGCTTCGCCGCGGCTCCTGTCGTCGCGAAGTCCGCTGTCGGCTGGTACGACGCGTCGGACAGTGCGACGCTGACGGTTGCGGATGACGGCACCGTGAACGGAATCGACAACAAGGGTTCCTCGAGCGTCGATCTCGACCTCGCTCTTGCAGAGCCGGGCAAGTCGCGCCAGCCGTCGTACGATCCGGAGAAGTGGAGCCTGAACGGGCTGCCGGTGATTGCGTTTACGAACGCCTACGGTTTCGCATCGAAGGACGAGACGGGAATCGCAAGCTCCGCCGACAAGACGATTATGGTCGTCTCGCGCCATCAGTGCAACACGTTCCACAAATACGGCGACAGCGGGGCGGAGACGGGCGAGTATTATAACGAGATGATGCCGCTCGGAATCGAAAGCACAAGCACGAACGACGATGGGTTCCGCATAGAAGACTGCGACTGGGGATGGCGCCTGAGCTACTGGGATGAAGGGAACGAGACAGACAAAAAATTCAGAGACCTCGGAAAGGGATCGATCACGGCGAGCAGTCATTCCAACAACGAACGCTGGCAGATTTGGGATATGGGCATTGAGGACATGGTAGTGCAGGCGCATTGCTGGGATTCCGATACGGGCCATTTGGGAACGTCCGCGTCTGAGACGATTTCCGCTGCGAGCGAAAGGACCGACAACAGGATATACCTCGGCTACAGAAAGCTCTACAGCGGCGTTTCGTCCGGATTCATCGCCGAGGCGTTCGTGTTCGACAAGGCGCTTGCGGAGGGCGAGCTTGCGGCAATGCGCGACTATCTGCAGCAGAAGTGGTTCTCGTCCGATTCAGTCTCCACGCTCCCTGAATCGCTGAGGCTGGAAAGCGGCGCGTCGCTCGATCTTAACGGAAGACCGGTCGAGTTTGCGAAGGTGTATGGCGGCGGAACGCTGTCTAACGGCGCGGCGACAATTACGGACGCCTTGGTCATCACTGTCAACGACGACGGAACAATCGATCCGCTTGCTGTTGATGGCGCTCTTGTGATCGGCGCGAACGCAAGGCTTGTCGTGAAGAACGCGAAGAAGCTGGTCGGGATGAACTCCGTCGTCGTGGCGAGCGCGACTGCGGGCATCACTGGCGCGTTTGCATCGGTGGTGTCCGATCCGGAGGGGTTGCCCCTTCGGTCCGTAAAGTCCGCTGACGGCAGAAGCATAACAATCGCGCGGCGCGGCGGACTGATGCTGACTCTCCGGTAATGGTCTGCAATAACAGGAGGAAAATGAAAACGACGTTAACGGCATCGGCGGCGGCTGTAATCGCGGCCACGGCATTTGGAGGAGTACGGATCGCGGTCGATCCAGGCGCGAAGGGACACGACGTTCCGAAGACGCTGTACGGAATCTTCTTCGAGGACATCAACCATGCGGCGGACGGCGGGGTGTATCCAGAGCTGATCGAGAACCGCGGATTCGACTGGAAGACGAAGGATCTCGAGGGTTGGCAGACAGACTTCCGCGGGGACGCGATGGCACGTGTATCGCTTCAGGACGGACGCCCCGTGCATCCCGCGACGGCGCGCCACCTGCGCATCGAGTGCTTCGGCGCTGGCGATGGATGCGGCGTGAGGAACTTCGGCTACGGCGGCGTAAGCGTGGAGGCGGGGAAGAAGTACGACCTCACGTTCTATGCGCGCGGACTCGACGGCTACAGCGGCGGCTTGAGGTGCGTCCTCGAACGCGGCGGAAGCGTCCTCTGCGAGGCGAAGGTCGCCAATAGCGACATGAGCGTCGCGCCGGCAAACAAGTCCCTCGACTTCGAGCTCCCCGAGTGGAAGCGACATGCGTTTGTGTTCGAACCGCGCGAGACGGTCTCGGACGGCACCTTCTCGATTCTCCTCGATGCGCCCGGTGCGGTCGAGATCGAGCAGGTGTCGCTGTATCCGCAGGACACGTTCAACGGGAGGAAGAACGGACTTCGCAAAGACCTTGTGCAGTGGCTGAAGGACATGAAGCCGGGCGTCCTGCGATTCCCGGGCGGATGCATCGCCGAGGGCCACGACTTCCAGCACTGGTTCGACTGGAAGCGCACCGTCGGCGCGCTCGAGCGACGCGAGACGATCTGGAACACGTGGGGGTACTGGCAGTCGATGGGGCTCGGCTACTACGAGTACTTCTGCCTTGCCGAGGATATCGGCGCGGAGCCGCTCCCTATCTGCATCGCAGGCCTCACGTGCCAGTTCCGCGGGCCTAAGTTCGCACCGATGGAGTCGATGGAATACTTTGCGGACAACATCTGCGACCTCATCGACTTCGCGAACGCAGATCCCGAGACTAACGTCTGGGGGAAGCTCAGGGCCAACATGGGGCATCCGGCGCCGTTCAACCTCAAGTACGTCGGAATCGGAAACGAAAACTGGGACAAGGTGTTCCTCGACCGCTATCTCGCAGTCTCAGAAATCGTAAGGAAGCGCCATCCCGAAATCCGAATCGTCTCCTCCTCCGGCGCGCAGCCGGGCGGCAGGGAGTTCGAGCTCGCGTGGAGTACCCTCACGGACAGGACGGCCGACGTCATCGACGAGCACTTCTACATCGAACCGCACTGGATGATCGACACGGAGTCGCGCTACGACAAATACGCGCGCGCCGGGAAGCCGCATGTCTATGCCGGAGAATACGCGGCGCATGAGCCGGACCGTGCGAACAACCTGCATTCCGCTCTCTGCGAGGCCGTCGCGATGACGGGATTCGAGCGCAACTCGGACGTCGTCGAGATGACGAGCTACGCGCCGCTTTTCAACAAGGTGGGGTGGAACGGATGGAAGCCCGACCTGATCTGGTTCGACAACCTCAGGTCGTTCGGAACTCCCAACTACTACGTGCAGAAGATGTTCTCCGCGAACCGTCCGACGAAGTACCGTCCGTCGGCGGCGGAAGGCGCTGAAAACTTTCCGAAGCCGAAGGGCGCCGTAGGCTTCAGCATGTGGACGAGCGTTGCCGAGTTCAAGGACATCAAGGTGACGGCTTCGGACGGGCGAACGCTGTTCGAGGGCTTTCCGGAGATCGAAAAGTGCCCGCGCGGACCCGGCGCACGCTGGCGTATGGTCGACGGAGCGATGCGTCAGGAGAACGGCGAGGCGACCTGGGACAGCGAGATCACGTTCGGCGATTCTGGATGGCGCGACTACGACTTCACCTGCAGGGCGAGGAAGGTCTCGGGCAAAGAGGGATTCTCGCTGCGCTTCTGCGTCGAGACAAAACGCAGCCTCACGCTGAACATAGGCGGGTGGGGCAATACGCGCACAGCTCTCCAGGGCGGAGGATACGAAATACCGGAATCGGCATCTTGTCCGTTCACTGTCGAGGAGGGGCGTTGGTACGACGTCGCGGTCTCGGTGCGCGGAGGGAAGGTGTCCGCGAAGATCGACGGCAAGGCGCTGTGGAATGACGTCGAGGTCGCGAGCAAGCCGCTGAGGACGTTCTACCACGTCTGCGGAATGGACGAGTCGACGAACGAATACATCGTCAAATGCGTCAACCTTGACGCGGATGGACGCCGCAGGGTCACCGTGGACTTTGGCGAAAGGCTTCCGTCCGGAGTGGTCAAGATCGAGTCTCTCTCCGGCGATCCGAAGGTCGTCAACGATCTCGGCAATCCGACGCGCTGTGCAACGAAACTTTCCACGACGTCGTTCGCTGGAGGGACGTCTTTCACCTCCGAAGTCGAGCCGTTCTCGCTCACCGTGTTCAGAATCTCAAGATAGTCTCACACCTTTGTGTGATATCGCTTTGGCAAACGTCTTTGATATACTAGGGTTGCGTTGCGAGGAATAGCGCACGTTGCGCGGCTCGCGTGTGGCAAAAGAAAGCAGGAGCATGTCATGAAAACTCTGATGTTGGCCGCGGCAATCGCGGCAGTCGTCTCGGCAGGCGCCGCGACGGACGTGAAGGTCGAATTCTGGCGCGACGACGTCGTCAGGATTCTCAAGATTCCGGAATGCGGCAAGTCGCCGGAGAAGAGCTATGTCGTCACCGCAAAGCCTGAGAAGGTGGCCGTTGCGAAGTCCGAAAAGGACGGCGCGGCGACGTACTCCTCGGCGAAGCTCCGCGTCACGGTCGATGCGGAAGGGCGCGTCGCATTTGCCGCGGCGGACGGCACTCCGCTTCTCGCAGAGGAGGGCACGACCTTCACGCCCCGGGCGAAGGGCGATCCGGACGAGAACAGCTTCTCGGTGCGCCAGGCGTGGCTTCTGGACGGCGACGAGCCGGTGTACGGACTCGGCATCGTGCAGGAGGATTCCATCTCCCGCCGCGGCATCACGAAGAAGGTGCTGCAGGACAACATCGAGGACTATTCGCCAGTTCTCCAGTCCATCAAAGGATGGGGAGTCTTCATCGACAGCGCGTCCATCGCGGAATACAAGGAGCTGAACGGAGTCATGTCCTACACGAGCGAGGTAGGCGACGCGAGCGACTACTACTTCATGTACGGAGGCACTTCGGACGGCGTGGTGCGTCAGATACGCTGGCTCTCCGGCGAGGTGCCGATGCTGCCGAAGTGGTCGCTCGGCTACTATGTGAGCCGCGAGCGCTACACGAGCTGGGCGCAGCTCGCGGAGATTGTCGATGAGCATAGGAAGCGCGGCATCCCGATGGACTGCATCGTGCAGGACTGGCAGTACTGGGGAGGGAACGAGAACTGGAATGCGCTTGATTTCATCGCCGACGGATTCAAGGACAATCCCGAGGCGGGCGTGAAGGCCGTCCACGACCGCAATGCGAAGCTCATGATCTCGTTCTGGCCTGATTTCGGTCCGAATGCGAAGCCCAACAAGGACTTCAGGGACCGCGGCTGGTACTTCAAGGACTTCGTGACATGGCCGCGCGACGAGGGCGTGATTGTCTACGACGCGTTCAACCCCGCCGCACGCGACCTCTACTGGAAGTACGTGCGCCGTCTCGTTGACTGTGGAATCGACGCGTGGTGGATGGACTCCACCGAGCCGGATCATTGGCCGCACACGAAGGAGAGCTTCGATGCACCGACTTTCCTCGGCAGCTACCGCCGCGTGTGCAACCTCTTCCCGCTGATGACCGTCGGCGGAATATACGACCACCAGCGCGCGGACGAACCGGACGGACGCCGTCGCGTGTCGATAATGACGCGCAGCTGCTTCACAGGGCTCCAGCGCACCGGCGCGAACACGTGGTCGGGTGACGTCGATTCGAAGTGGGAGGTGCTCAGGAAGCAGATTCCTGCGGGACTCGGCTTCGGCCTCACGGGCAATCCGAATTTCAACACAGACATCGGCGGATTCCATCCGTGGCACTTCAGCGGATACCCGGGCGGCATACTCAAGTGCCCCGAGTTCATCGAGCTGAACGTCCGCTGGATGCAGTATGCGCTGTTCAATCCGATCTTTCGTAGCCACGGCACGGGCGCGCCGCGCGAGATATGGCAGTTCGGCGAGAAGGGCACGCCGGCGTACGACGCGATGGTTGAGGCAGTGAAGCTCCGCTACCGCTTCATGCCGTACCTCTACTCCACTGCGCGTTGGGTGACGAAGGACGGCGGGACGATGATGCGCCCGCTCTTCGCAGAGTACCGCGCAGATCCCGGAACGTGGGAGGTTTCGGACCAGTTCCTCTTCGGAACCGAGCTGATGGTCGCGCCTGTCGTGCGCTACCGCGCTGGCCAGAGGCGCGTGTATCTTCCGGCAGGAACGAAATGGACGTCGTTCTTCGACGGACGCGTCTTCGAGGGCGGAAGGTGGATTGCCGAGGACGTCTCGCTTGACACGATTCCGCTCTACGCGAAGGCGGGCGCGATCGTCCCGATGGGTCCTGTCATGCAGTATGTCGACGAGGTGAAGAATCCGGTTGTCGAGATCAGGGTGTTCCCCGGCGCGGACGGATCGTTCACGCTGTACGATGATGCGGGCGACGGCTATCAGTACGAGAAGGGCGAGTTCAGCGAGATTCCGCTAAAATGGGACGACGCGAAGAAGACGCTGACGATCGGCGCGCGCCGGGGCGCGTATCCCGGAATGCCGGAGACGCGCCGCTTCAGGGCCGTTCTCCCCGACGGCACCGCGATGAGCGCCGATTACGCAGGCGCCGAAGTGTCCGTCCGGTTCTGATCGCCTTTGCAGCATGGCTCACTTGGCTCCGCCGTCTGCGTGGCGGCCGGTTCTCTCCGCTTGATCCCGTCATCGCCTTCGAGCAGTTGCTGGTAGGTTTCGCGGGGGCTGTCCCCAAAAGTTCCTTCCGGCGAATAGCTCTTTGGAGTTATTGTCGCGTGAGAACGATTATGAGATAATGGAGGCGTTGGATCAAGTTGTAGTTTTCAATCAGGAAGGAAGTGTCCATGACAAAGACGACAATGTTGTGCGCGGCGACGGCCTGCGCGATGGCCCTGGAGGCGCGGGATATATCCGGCCTCTTCTCTCCTACGCCGGAGGAGCGTCCATATGGCGCGGTTCCGAGCGCAAGCCAGCTCTCGCGGGACGAGATGGACATAATATCCATCATCCACTTCGGCATCAACACGTTCACGGACCAGGAATGGGGCTTCGGCGGAGAGGACCCCGCGAAGTTCGATCCGGGAGACGTCGACTTCGATCTCATGATGCGCCAGGCGAAGGACGCCGGAATAGACGGCATCATCTTCGTCGCGAAGCATCACGACGGATTCTGCCTGTGGCCCACGAAGACGACCGAGTACAACATCACGAAGTCGCCTTACAAGGGCGGCAAGGGCGACATGGTGCGCGACGCGATTGACGCTGCGAGGCGACAGGGCCTGAGAACCGCAGTGTACTGCTCGCCGTGGGACCGCAACACCGCCCTATACGGGAAGCCTGAATACATCAGTATGTTCCGAGAGCAGGTGAAGGAGCTGCTCACCGGATACGGCGAGATGTTCGAGATGTGGTTCGACGGGGCGAACGGAGGCGACGGATGGTACGGCGGCGCGAAGGAGCACCGCTGGATTGACCGCACCACATACTACGACTGGCCGACGACATGGAAGATGGTGCATGAGATACACCCGACGGCCTGCATCGAGAGCGACGTCGGACCCGATGTCCGCTGGGGCGGAAACGAGATGGGCTTCGGCGGACCCGAATGCTGGGCGGCGTACGATCCGAAGAGCTTCCAGCCCGGCAAGGTGGCGATGCCGGGCGACTGCCAGAATGTGCGCGACGCGTTCCTCGGCACGCGCAACGGAAAGACCTGGATGCCCGCCGAGTTCGACGTGTCGCTGCGCCCAGGCTGGTTCTACCATCCAGGCGAGGACGGACGCGCAAAGGATCCGGAGCATTTGATGGACATCTACTTCTCGTCGACCGGAAACGGCGGAATGATGAACCTCGGACTTCAGCCCGACAGGAAGGGCCGCATCCACCCCGACGACGTGAAGAAGCTCAAGACCTTCGGCGACGAGCTGGAGAAGATGCTGTCGAACGACTTCGCGAAGGATGCGGAGGCGAGGCGCACGGACGACGGAGTGGAGCTTGTGTTTGCGCGCGAGGTCGAGTTCAACGTGGTGCGTCTCATGGAGGACTGCCGCTACGGACAGCGCATCGACGATTTCGCGGTGGACTATTTCGACGGAGAGTGGAAGCCGTTCGCGAAGGGGCAGGCCGTCGGCATCCGCCGTCTCCTCAGGCGCGAGGAGACGGTGAAGGCGACGAAGGTGCGACTCAGGATCGTCCACTGCGAAATGACGCCGTTGCTAAAGGACTTTTCCGTCATGCGCTGCGGACTGAAGCGCAACGCATGGTTCAAGGACTTCGAGAAGCGCTCTTTCTCAAAGGACCGCACGATCGACGGAAGGCAGGTAAAGATAGACCTAGACCCGAACGTCGGCAAGGGCCGCTACCGCATCGACGCGGACGGCGAAGGCTTCAGAATCAGCGCGTTTGACGAGGAATGCGCGCAGGCCGCCATTCGTGAACTCTGCGCGAAGCTCCGCGGCGAATCTGCCGCGGCGCCGCGCTCGCGCGTTCTCGAAGACGGCGGGACGGGTCCGTACAAGGCGGTCATGACGGAGGTGTCCGGCTTCGCGGAGCACACGGTGTTCCGTCCGGCGGACATGTCGCCGTTCAATCCCGACAAGCCTCTGCCTGTTCTCGTCTGGGGCAACGGGGCGTGCGCGAATTCTCCGATCGAGCACGCGAAATTCCTGAACGAGATCGCCTCGCACGGATACCTCGTTCTCGCGACGGGAATCTTCCCCGAGACGGACGAGCCGTACCGCGGGCCGATGTCGCGCCCGGAGCAGCAGATCGAGTCCATCGACTGGGCGTTCGCCGCGCAAGACGGCGCGGCGGGCGACGAATACTGCGGGAGAATCGATGTGAAGAAAATCTGCATCGCCGGAATGTCGTGCGGCGGGCTCCAGGCACTCCACAACTGCGCCGACCCGCGCGTAACTGCTGTTATGATATGCAACAGCGGACTTTTCAGCGATCCGTCGAAGGCGATGCCGAACATGCCTATGCCGCGCAAGGAGAAGCTCAAGGAGCTGCACTCGCCGGTCATCTACATTCTCGGCGGAGAGCCTGACATCGCGTACGGCAACGGCATGGACGATTTCCACCGCATAAACCATGTGCCGGCGATAGCGGCGAACCTTCCCGTCGGACACGGCGGAACGTACGGGCAGCCCCATGGCGGAGAGTTCGCGGTCGTGGCGAGGACCTGGCTAGACTGGCAGCTAAAGGGCGACGCGGGGGCGGCGAAGATGTTTGTCGGCAAGGACTGCGGACTTGCCAAGCGTCCGGGTTGGACGATAGAGCGCAACGCCCTCGCGGAGAATGTTGTCGAAATCAAGGCGGAACAGCTTCCCGTATTCAGTCACGGTGCTTGCGTTTTGAAAGATGCCGAAACGGCGCTTACGAGATAATGGGCGCCATGAACTCAAAAGGAGCTTTCCAATGAAGGCAATTACATTATCCGCATTGTTTGCGGGAAACAAGATCGCGCGTGCGGCTGCATTTGCGGCAGTCGCCGGAATGTGCTGGATGCCGGCGTTGGGCGGCATGGACGATGTCGTGCTGAAATGCGAAACGAACATCGCGCCGTGCTCGTACAGGGTTGGCGAGAAGATGAAGTTTGTGTTTTCGCTGCTCGCCCTGGATGCCGCCGAACCGATCGACGGACTTAAGCTCAAGTGGAAGCGCCAGGGCGACGACGGAAAGACGGAAGAGGGGCTTGTCCCTCTTTCGCGCAGGCCCATGACCGTCGCCACCAGCATCGCGAAGCCGGGCTTCGTGCGCATGGAGGCCTGGGTGGTCGATTCGAACGGCGACAAGGTAAAGCGCACGAAGTCAATCGGGAAGAGCTGCCTCGGCAACGAGGAGATATACTTCACGGGCGGAGCCGGGGCTGGACTCAAGAACATCTCGCAGGGCGTGGCGGAACCCTCGGACTTCAACGTTGTCTGGAAATCGGCGATAAAGCGGCTCTTCGCAGACAAGCCCGTGAACGCCGGAAACGTCGCATCCTTCGCGCGCGAGCTGCCGCAGAGCGAGGCGGGAGGAAATCCGAACGCCGTTCGCGTCGCCGTCGCGGTGCCGAGCTATGGGCCGAACTGGACCGACTGCTACGCGACAGGCTACCTAACCATGCCGAGGAACGCGAAGCCCGGCTCGCTGAAGGCGAAGGTTTCATTCGATGGATACGGCATATACCGTCCGTCCATCCCATGGACATGCAGCGACGACACGATCGAGCTGCACGTCAACGCGCACGGGATCTATCCGCTGAACCTTGACGACGTTGCATGGGAGGCGTTCCAGCGAGACGTCATCAACGCGCGCGGAGGCTATGCGTTCAACGACGAGGACAACGCGGTCTTCGAGAAGGCGTATTTCTTCGGCATGGCGATGCGTGTCGCTTCCGCTACGACGTTCATGCGCGAATACGTGAAGACGCTTCCTGCGTGGAACGGCAGGGACCTGATCGTCCAGGGCGGCAGCCAGGGCGGACTCCAGGCGAGCTGGGCGGCGGCGCTTGTGAAGGGAGTCAGCGAGGTGCGGCTCGAGGTGCCGTGGTGCTGCGATCTCGGCGGACGGGAAGTCGGCCGGATGGGCGGGTGGCGTCCGAAATGGCATCCGACGCTCGGCTACTACGATCCCGTGAACATGGCGAAGCGCTTCCCTAAGGAAATGACGAAGACGGTCGCGCGGTCCGCTCTCGGCGACTACATCGCGCCGCCGTGCGGACACGCCGTGCTCTTCAATGCGATGAAGGGCAAGAAGTCGGTCGAGTTCGTCCAGGGAGGAGACCACTACGGCGATCCCGGCAACTACAGTCAGACCGATGTGCGCAAAGTCTGCAAGTGAAGGCGTGAAGAAAAATAACACTTTATGGTAATTGCCGGTCGGGTCCGCATTTGCGATAATGGGGTCAGAAATCGCAAAGAAAGGGATTCCGACCATGAGAAAATCAGCCATCGGCAAACTGGTGGTTCTTGCAGGCTTCGCTACGGCGAGCCTTGCTGCAAGATCTGCCAACCCGATATTCACCGACACCTTCACGGCTGACCCGGCGCCTATTGTCGTCGGTGACACGTGCTACGTCATCACGACGCAGGACGAGAACGACGGCACGCCCGGGCAGTGGCTCATCATGAACAACTGGCGCGCCTACTCCTCGAAGGACATGAAGAGCTGGACGTGTCACGGCAAAATCATGGACTGGAGCACCTATTCCTGGGGCGGAAGCGACAGCTGGGCGAGTCAGGTCGTGAAGGGTGCGGACGGAAAGTTCTACCACTACACGACTCTTGTCGGAAAGTTCGACATAGGCTACGGATGCCGCTGCACGGGCGTTGCGGTTTCAGACACGCCGATAGGTCCGTGGAAGGATGCGATCGGCAGGCCGCTCGTCAAGGACTCCGACACGCCGAGTCCCTACGGATGGGACGACATCGATCCGACGATCCTCATCG
Organism: Kiritimatiellia bacterium; assembly: GCA_016296065.1. Classification (GTDB taxonomy): domain Bacteria; phylum Verrucomicrobiota; class Kiritimatiellia; order RFP12; family UBA1067; genus UBA1067. The sequence goes on along the minus strand of JAEDKA010000048.1, from coordinate 8,159 downwards.
ACGACGACGGAACGGTGTGGATGGCGTGGGGCAATCCCGTCTGCTATCTAGCGAAACTCAAGAGGAACATGGTCGAGATCGACGGCGAGATAAGGACGATGCCGCTTCCGAACTACACGGAGGGTCCGTGGCTCTTCACGCGCAACGGAATCTACTACCTCGTCTATGTTTCGCACAACCACCTCGGCTACGGAGAGAAGGTCTCCTATGCGACGGCGAAGTCGATGGAAGGTCCGTGGACATACCGAGGGCTCCTCTGCGAGAATCCCGGCGGCGGAAGTTTCGGAATCCACCCCGGGATCTGCCAGTTCAAGGGGCAGTGGTATTTCTTCTACTTCAACGCAGGGCTTCAGATTCCTGGCGGACTCCACGGCGACTCGAACCGCCGCAGCGTCTGTGCGGACTACATGTACTTCAATCCGGACGGATCAATCCGCCAGATCGAGATGACGAAGCGCGGACTTGAGGACGACCCGATTCCGCAGAGCGAGATAGATGCCTCGTTCAAGCCCGTAAAGCCGGTTGTCAACGGCTGTGCGGACAAGTCGCTTGTGTTCACCGCCGCCGGTGCGACTTCAACCTGGAAGTCGTTCGACGAGATGAGGAACATCCGCTGGGAGGAGGGCGACATAGCGGTCTCCACCGGCGACAACCTGTACTACGATTTTCCTGAATATGCAACGCATCGCCACGGATGGGGCGGAGCTGAGAGGCTGGCGCAGACGTTCAAGGTCGAGAAGGACATCACGCTTGAGAAGATTGCCCTTTTCCTCGGAAACGGGGACGGAACGGACGAAGAGACGCCGCTGGAAATCCGTCTTTTCGATCTTGGCGGCGCGGCGTGTCCTAATGCCGATTCATACGAATGCAAGGGCGAGGATATGCTGGGCGGCAGGGCGAAGCTCACGTACGCCGTTGGCTTCCGTGGTCAGGCGAATCTTGCATTTGCGGACGGAAAGGGTCCTGTGCTCCGCGAGGGCCACGTCTATGTCGTTGAACTCTTGGCGAAGAAGAACACATCTCCCGTCGTCTGGTTTGCGTCTCGGGACGACAAGTTCAAGTTCGGCGCCGCATACCGCGACGGCAAGAAGATAACGAAGGGCAAGGACAACAAGGAAACCATCGACTTCGGTATGGCAGTATACGGTAAATCGAAATGTGATGGTGTCAGTGTCAGATACCGCGGCGTTTTCATCAACGACGAGGACTGGGGCCTGCGGCCGTGGTGCAATGCGCGCTTCGGCAAGGCGCGCGGGATATGCGCCGAGGCGTACCGCGAGATATTCGCAGACATGAAGTCGCGCGGCGTGAACCTTCTGTGGCCGGCAATGCACCCAGGCGCGTACGAGTTCGTCTCCCGCAAGGAGAACATGGACGCTGCGCGCGAGGCGGGCATCACCATCGGCACGAGCCACTGCGAGCCGATGCTGAGGAACAACTGCTACTGGAACAAGAAGGAGCTGGGTGTCTGGGACTATTCCGAAAACAAGCCCGGCATCGACGCCTACTGGAAGTGGAGTGTGGACAACTACGGTGACTACGACTGCCTCTGGACGATCGGGATCCGCGGCATCCACGACGAGGGGATGAAGGGTCCGAAGGACGTGGAAGGGCGCATCAAACTGATGGAGGACGTATTCGCCGCGCAGAAGGCGATGCTTGGCCCGAATCGTCCGACCGTGTTCTGTCCCTACAAGGAGGTTCTGCCCCTGTACGATGCGGGCCTGAAGGTTCCGGACGATACGACGCTCCTCTGGGTGGACGACAACTTCGGATACTGCCGCCGCCTTGGAGGTCCGAAGGCGGAAGGCCGCAGACAGGGCATCTACTGGCACGCCTCCTACTTCGGCGGACCGCACAGCTACACTCACGTCTGCACGACGCCGCCGGCGTTCATGTGGTATCAGCTCGTCGCGCGCTGCTGGGAGAACGGAGTGAGGGACATGTGGGTGGTGAATGTCGGCGACTATTATCCGGCGGATGTTGCAATCTACTCGCTAGGACAACTTGGGAATGACGCCGCGGCGTGGAAAGAGGATTCACACTTGAAGCTGCTGAAAGGGTATGTCGATTCGCAGGGATTTGCTGGCGAGGCGGCGCGACGGGTCGTTCAACTTCTCGACGAATACTACCGTCTCGGCTGGACAAGAAAGCCTGAACTCATGAGCGCGCAGTGGGCTGGCGCGCTGCCGAAGGAAGAACGCGCGTCGCTCGACGGACAGTATGCCGCGTTCGGCAAGCAGCTCGACGATACGCTTTCGCTGATTCCGAAAGAGAAGCGTGATCGCTTCTTCGCAATCCACGGCTATTCCGCGAGGCTTTTTGTTATTGCAGGGCGCTATTTCATGGCGTGGGCGGATGCGGACGGAAACGATGAAGCGCGTCAGAAGCTAGAGGAGAAATTAAGGTCAGAGCTTGCGGCGCTGGACGCAGAGGTTGCTTCTGTCGAGGGTGGACGCTGGAAGAACTTCTGGTGGGACACGACGACGGAGAAGCGTCAGGAGACGCGCTGGTTCAGCGGCGGGAAAGGCGTGAACGGATGGGCATCGCAGATGCAGTGGCCGTGGAACGAACCCGAGGGGATGCGCCCGAAGGATCGCTGCACCGTCTATCTTGCCGATCCGTGGATCGCCGCGGCGAAGATGCGCGACGCCGCGGACTGCGCCGCGACGAAACCGGCGAACGGCGGCGAGTGGAAGGAGGTCTACGGACTTGGTGCTTCTTATCGCGCAATGGCGCTTCTGCCAGTCAGGCCGGGCGTCGGGAAGGGTGCGGAAATCACATTTGAAATTGAGGCAAAGGAAGGCGAGAAGGCGCTCGTTTTGCAGTTTCTTCCCGACATGCGCCTTTTCCCGGGCGAGAAGCTGCGCGTCGAAGTTTCCGTCAATGGCGGGGAGCGTTTCGCGGTGGAAGTCCCTGGCTCCGACGGACGCGAAGACGAAAACGGCTGGACTAGGCGCTATGCCGTGCAGGACGGCTTTATCCGCACGGCGAAGCGCGGCGTGCTGAAGCCTGGCAAGAACCGGGTGACGGTCTACGGACTTGACGCGGGCGTGGTCCTTGACAAGATAGGGGTAAGGTAGTGTTGAAATGTCCGTCGCTGAGCGACGGACCCCCTCTGTGCGTCAGGCAGGGGGTCCATCGCTCCGCGATGGACAGAGACGTACAGCCAGGCCGTCGCTGAGCGACGGACCCCCTCTGTGCGTCAGGCAGGTGGTCCATCGCTCCGCGATGGACAAATAGCACCTGCGGAACAAATAACACTTTATGGTAATATGCTCTTGCGCCCCCATTTGATACAATGCTGTCAGAAGTTGGGCGGCATAGTGCCGCCTGACGGCAACGCGGAGGTAATTGCATGGAAAAGTTCTGTTTATTGGGGGTGTCCCTGCTGTTTCTAACGGCCGCTATGGCGGATACCTACACCTGGGTCGGGACAGATTCGGTGGCCCGATTCACGGCTCTTGCAAATTGGCAAGTCGAAGGAGAGGCTCCGTCGGTTTTGCCAGGGAGCGAAGATGCGCTCAACATGAACGGCTTGTCGGCAAATCCGACCATTTCCATTGAGGACGGTGAAGACATAACCGTCGCCCGGATGAAGCTGGGCGGAAGAAGCTATGGCCAGTCTGCGAATCTTGTCGTGAACGGCGGATCGTTCACGTTGCTCGAAAACAGCTGGAGCGATTGGGGCGACGACAAGAGCTTCCTTGGATGGCACAATCATGCTTCGATTCGCGTGAACGGCGGCAATGCTGTCTTGGGTAGACTGTATGTCGGCGGACAGTATGGGCGAGGCGTCGTCTATGTCAGCGGCGGAACGCTTGATGTAACGAACCATTTCAGGATAGGCTACTTTACCCAGGACGAGTCGTTGCTTGACGTATCGTCCGGCACGGCCAACTTCAAGGGACAGATTGATTTCGGGCGCGCGCGGTTTTCTCAGTCCGGTGGAACCGTCAATTTCATTTCCCACGAGAATTCGAAATTCTATCTCGGCACGCAATCTGGATGGGCTGCTACGTATGAGCTTTCTGGCGGCAGCCTTGCATTTGACGGTGCTCACATGTGCGTCGGGCAGAGCAGCACTGGCATCGTCAATCAGACGAGTGGATCGGTCGTGTTCTCTGCAAGCAACACGCACTGGTGCGAGCGCTTGCCTTGCATTGGCGACGGTTCCAGCGCGTACGGCGAATGGAATATTTCAGGCGGCAGAGTTGATCGTCCAAGACTTCGTTTTTGGGGATACACTGAATCATATTTTACAATAGGCAACAGCGGGACGGGCGTTGTCCGAGTTTCAGGCACGGGCAGTCTCTACAACAACGACTGGATGCGTCTCGGTGAAAAAGATGGTTCCAGCGGCACTCTTGAACTCAATGGCGGTGTGACTGCGGTCAGGACATTTCTGGGCGGGTCGGGCACGTCGAGCGTCGTGTTCAACGGCGGCGTCCTGTCTCCGACGGTCGCGAACGCCACGTGGTTCCAGAACATAGGTTCGCTTCTCGTCAAGGAAGGCGGCGCGGTAATTTCCAACGACTTCGACGTGACGATCGACCATGTTCTCGCTTCTGGCGCGACACATGACGGCGGTCTTGTGAAAAAGGGTGCGTCCACGCTTACGCTTTTAGCGGCGAACACCTTCAATGGTCCGGTCGTAATCGAGATGGGGACGCTCAAACTCGGCTGCGACAATGCACTGCCAGCCGGAGTGTCTGTGACTGTAAAGAGCGGTGCAACGCTCGACCTCAACGGAAAAACTTTTGCAGGAACGATCATCGACGAGTCGGCGGGTACGGCAAAGGCGTATGGTACGGCGAAAATGCCTGGGGCCGAGGTCCTTGGAGAGCGTCTTCTGAAAAATGCCGTAGGTTGGTATGACGCCTCCGACGCGCCAACGCTGACGAAGGACGGCGATACGGACCACGTGACGGCATGGGCGAACAAGGCTGCCGGCGGCGGCGCGTACGACCTTGCAAAAAGCGGAGACGGTGCGGCGTTTCTCGCTGACGGCTCTTCAAAGTACGGGAAAGACGCGGTTGCGTTCACTAATTCATGGAGCTTGGTCTCGAAGAGCTCGCTTGCCTGGAGCGAGAACCAGCCGCGTACGATTGTCTCTGTCGGCTATATGGACACGGCTGCATACGACGAGGCGAATCCCGGGCACCAAAGCTGGGACAGGACGCACTTCTTCCCGCTCTGCATTTCGAGCGGCGATCAGGCAGGCTCTTTCGGCTTTGCGCACTGGATTGGCGACAAGAGCGGATACTGGGATTCCGCTGCGGAAAAGGACGGTGACCCGGTTGGCAACTTTGTCGAGGTTTCCGATTCGTTCGCCATGCCCGATGATGCATGGGCCGTTCAGTGCATGTGGAGCGATGGTGCAAAGGTGGGTGGGTTCAAGACAACTGCCGACGGGGCTAAGACTGCTCTCGCGGAAACTTCGCTCGCCGGCACTCTCGGCACGCCGTCAAATGCGAAGATCATGATCGGACAGTACATGCAGTACGGATGGAGAGGATATGGTGCTGTCGCAGAAGCGGCGGTGTTTGACCGGGCGCTTTCTTCCGAAGAGCTATCGGAGCTCAACGGCTACCTCAACCGCAAGTGGTTTGGACAGACCGGAATACCGTACAGCGCCGCTATTTCTGAATTGGAACTCATTGACGGTTCGTCGCTCGACATCACCGACACTGCGGCGACGATCGGCACGCTTTCCGGAATGGGTGCAGTAAATGGTTCGAACGCCATGCTGACAGTTGGCGAGTTCGCCCCTGTCTGCGGAGACATCACGGTGAACGCGCCGGTCGCTGAACCTGCCGAGGGCGAGTACGTCACGCTGCGCATCACGATCAATCCGGCGAACGGAGACTGCGGCACGCTCGTCGTTCCTGCAGGCTACGATCTTTCCAGGGTCAATCTCGTCGTGACGGGATGCGAGCACCTGACGAGCGCAAATACGTTCACCGTGTTTCAGGGCATGGCAGGGGAAACGCTCTCGAAGTTCCACTCCGTCGCATCCGATTCAGAGCGTGGGCTTAAGCTTGTCTACGACAATTCAACTGGAACCGTAACTGGGTCGCTTCCGAAGGGATTAATGTTGATAATAAGGTAACCAACTGTGAAATACCAGGTTGCATTGATGATGGCCGCTTTTGTCGCTGTTGCGGCAGGCGCTGCGACGTCGCGAACGGCGATTCCCCACCGGGGGGCCGTCGAGCTGTGCGGCCTTGACGAAGTGCGGCTCGCAGGAGACGGCTGCCTCGCCAGGGCCGTCAGGGCGGACGTTGAATATGTGCGTGCGCTGGATGTGGATCGTCTCCTCGCGCCATTTCGCCGCGAGGCCGACATAAGGTCGTCCGCGCATCCTTACGGACACTGGGAGAGCATGGGACTCGACGGACACACGCTCGGGCATTGGCTGAGCGCCGTCTCCCATCTCGTCGCTTCGGGAAACGACGCCGACGGCGAGCTCTCGCGCCGCCTTGAATACGCCGTCGGAGAACTCGCCAAGTGCCAGGAGAAGACAGGCGGAAGACTTGACGGCATACCGGGCGGCGGGGTGGTCTGGGATGCGGTTTCGCGCGGCGATGTAGGAAAGGTATGGGAGCGCTGGGCGCCGTGGTACAACGTCCACAAGACGTTCGCAGGCCTTCGCGATGCATGGCTCGAGGCGGGAAACGTGCAGGCGAAGGCAACCATGACGCGTCTCGCGGACTGGATAGTTTCAACGACTGCGAATCTTGACGGCGCGGCCATGGAGAAAATGCTGGCGCAGGAGTTCGGCGGCATGAACGAGACGTTTGCCGATCTCTACGCGATCACGGGGGACGAAAAATACCTTGCCGAGGCGAAGCGGTGGGAGCATCATGCCGTACTGGATCCGCTGTACAGGAAGGAGGACGCGCTGACTGGCCTGCACGCGAACACGCAGATCCCGAAGTTCGCCGGGCTTGCGCGGACCGGCCAGCTTGCGGACGACCGTGCGCGACTTGAGGCGGCTGATTTTGCCTGGCGCACGATCGTAGAACGGAGAAGCGTCGCTTTCGGCGGAAACAGCGTCGGCGAACATTTCCACGCGCTTGACGATTTCGGGAAGATGCTGGAAAGCCGTGAAGGACCCGAGACGTGCAATACCTACAACATGCTGCGGCTCACCGAGAGGCTGTTCGAGTGCGATCCGCGCGTCGAATACGCAGAGTACTACGAGCGTGCGCTGTTCAACCATGTACTATCGGCGGTCAACACACTGCATCCGGGATTCGTGTATTTCACACCTGCGAGGGCAGGTCACTATCGAACTTATTCGACTCCCCAGACGACATTCTGGTGCTGCGTGGGCACGGGCATGGAATGCCCTGGCAGATTCGGACGCTTCATCTATGCGAGAGGGAACGGCGCGATATACATAAACCTTTTCGTTCCGTCGGAACTGAAAGGCGTGCTACGGCAGACGACAGGCTTTCCTTATTCCGGCGAAACGACCATCGAGATGCTCGCTCCGTTCGACGGCGACCTCATGGTGCGCGAGGGCGCGTCGTACGTCCGTCACAAGGGGCCGTGGAAGCGCGGAGACAGGGTGCGCGCGTCGCGTCCGATGGATCGGCATGTCGAAATGCTTCCAGACGGCAGCGGATGGGGAGCTTATATGGACGGCCCGATTCTTCTGGCGCAGGATCGCGGTGCAGAGAATATGGACGGAATGTTCTCGGACGGAAGCGCCTCGTCGCAGACCGCCGCCGGTCCGCTGCTTGAGCCGCTTGACGAACCGTCCTCGCTCGTCCCGTTCTGAACTCTTCACGAACGCCGCTACCAGATATACTGGAAATTCGGCGACGGCAGGGCGGCCTCCAACGCTCGACGCAATGACGAGGCGGCGACTGACAAGGAGGGCCGCAGATACGACGTCCGAAATGTCAAAGCCGTGATGCGCGCCGACGGGCATGTGATAATACGCGGGGAAGTTGACGGAATGCCTGTGGTCAAGGATGTTCGCGTGGACAATCCCGAACCGTGGACCCCTGAGAATCCGAAGTTTTACGAGTTCGACTTCTATGGAGTAAATGTACGTGCGTGCCTTCGGACATCCGAGGGCCGTGCGATCGCGGGGGTGCGATTTTAATTCGTTGAAAAATCGCTGAGGTCGCGGCGGTATCTGGGCG
>JAEDKA010000047.1 GCA_016296065.1 Kiritimatiellia bacterium | reverse complement strand
AAGGAGACAACCACTACGGCTTATTTAGAGTGTCTCAAATTCGGGGAATAGTGCATCTCCACATTTGGCCCCCATTTGGTCTACATGGAGAGACCTATGCATAACGACACTGAGGATAAAATGCAGCGTGGTTGGCGCGGTTTGAAGTTAGGCGCAAGAATCGTTATCATGTTATCCTTGGTGGTTTATCGCACATTTGCTTTTTGGGGGTGTTGTTGTTCATTGTTGTCGCGATGGGAAATTTGAGAATCGCGATGCTTCGTTAAGAGACTTGGCTGTGTACATTCTTGCTGTTTCGCCTGCGTCACATATTGCAATAAGTGACGTGGGCGGAGTGTGTGGGGGCGATGGCGGGTAGAGAAGGCAAAGGGAAATTTGGTATAATTCTCGGCATGAAGCGACAGACGATCAGAGGCACGATGAGGCGCGGCGGATTCAGGCCGCGCCATCTCGTGCTGTCGTCGCGACTCGGGGCGCCTTTACAGCGCGACGGACTCGGCCGCGTTGTCGTGCGCGAGGAACGGGTCCATTCCTGCGGCGAAACCGCGCAGCGGCTTGACTACGACTCCTTCGGGCGCGTTCTCTGCGACACCAATCCCGGCTTCCAGCCGTTCGGGTTCCAGGGCGGGCTTTACGATCCCGACACTGGCCTCGTCGAATTCGGCTGCCGCTGGTACGACGCGGAGACGGGCCGCTGGATTTCGAAGGATCCGATTTTGCTCGAAGGCGGCTGGAACGTCTACGCCTTCTGCGACAATGACCCCGTGAACCGCATGGATCCGTCGGGTGAGGATTTTATGAGTTTCATGTTCGCCGCGTCAGATTTTTTTGCTGGATTTGGCGACACGATTTCTTTTGGTGCAACCAAAGCATTTCGGGAAGCAGTTTATCCTGAAATTGGGTTGTCTGACATTACAGATACGTCATCTGGAGCTTATACTGCCGGCGAGTATTCTGGGGTTGCTTATGACATAGCGTTGGGAGCCGCTGGCGGCTGGGCCGCAGGGGGCACAATGGTATGCCTTGCGGACATCGGCTCTCAGTATTACATTCTGCAGCGATGCGATGAGAAGGGCGAATTGGTCCTGCTTGATTACATTAACGATGAACTCGTGCAGTCCGGCGGCAATCCGTATTCGCTGATAACATACGCATATTCGCATGGACACTGGATTGAAGGCAAGAATGCTTTGGGGCGATTGTCAAGTGGAGGAGGAGAAAATGAGCGAGTTATCAAACATACGCATCACGCGCGAGACGCTGAGGATTGTCGCTGAATCCTCGTATTGCGTCGCCGGGAAGGACGTGCGCTTCCCTGATGTAGATTTCAGGGCTGCAGAAGTCTGGAGGATGGGAGATCTCGTGCCGAACGGGGAATCGGTTCGCGGAGCGCAAGGCGAGGCTCGGATATCCGTCGAGAACATCGATGTTCTTGAAAAGGCGATGCGGCTTGAGAATCCGCTCGTGCTCAACTTCGCGAACGCGCATTTCGCGGGCGGAGGATTCTATCTTTGCGCGAATGCGCAGGAGGAGTCGATCTGCCGGAGGTCGACGTTGTACGCCTCGTTGAAGTCGCCGGAGGCTAAGAAGTTCTACCGCGAGAACAACCTGCATATCCGTCGAGCGGAGGCCGACACACTCATCTACTCGCCGAACGTGGTGGTATTTAGGAACGAGCGGTGCGAACTTCTCTTCGAGCCGCGTGTGGTGTCCGTCGTTTCCGCTGCCGCACCAAACAGGCGCGCTCTTGGCCTGTTTCTTACAAGGCGGACTCTGGTTGATGTATTCGAACGGCGCATCAGAATGATCCTGGAGCTGGCGTTGCGGAAGGGTCATCGCAATCTCGTACTTGGCGCGTGGGGATGCGGGGCGTTCGGCAACAGCCCCTCGCTTGTGGCGGCCTGCTTCAAGAAAGTCCTCCTCGACGAGCGGTATGCGAGTTACTTTGACCATATCGGTTTTGCGATTCCCTATCGCCGCAACGACCGCAACTTCCGCGAATTTGAAAAATGCTTTCCATGAAGGCGTTCGGCCATTGGCCGTCGATTGACAGGTGATAACCAAATATGTAATCATATCGGATATGGTTAGCAGCAAAGTGTGTGGATGATAAAAAGCTTCCAAGACAAGGATACCGAGAAGTTTGCGAGCGGCGAGACCGTTCGCAGGTTTCGCTCGTTTGAGCGGGTCGCCTTCAGTCAAATATCTCATGGCGGCGGCTGCGCTTGAAGACTTGCGCATCCCGCCCGGGAATCGTCTCGAGGCCCTTTCCGGCGACAGGGCGGGGCAAGATTCAATCCGCATCAACGACCAATGGCGGATATGCTTCGTCTGGAGGGATGGCGGAGCCGAGAATGTGGAAATAGTAGACTATCATTGAAGGAGCTAGAAGATGAAGATGAAGCCTGTACATCCTGGCGAGGTGCTTGTGGAGGATTTTCTCAAGCCAATGGGCCTGTCGCAGTACCGTCTGGCGAAGGAGATACACGTTCCCCTGCGGTGCGTCAATGAAATTGCGCTCGGGCGGCGCGGCATATCCGCCGACACGGCGCTGCGCCTCGCAAGGTTCTTCGGCACGACGCCCGAGGTCTGGCTCAACCTGCAGAGCCAGTACGAAATGGATGTCGCGAAGGGCAGCGTCTGGGGCAAGATAGTTGAGACCGTCAAGCCGCTGCGCCGCACAGCGTGTTTATAGCTCACGGTCCCGAACCGCGGATTTGGTATTATATCAAATATCATCGGTGAAATGCCGCGTGCCGCGCGGCGCATCTGCCGCGGATTTGGTATAATGCTGAAACGAAGAAAGGGGTAGTGAACATGAAGTCTGTCATTGCCATGACCGTGATGATTGCATGTGGAGCGGCATTCGCGTGGATGCACTGCAACATTCCTATGTTGGCGTTCAGTCTGCCACGCAAGCAAGAAACTCAGCTGATGCAGAAGATGGTGGAGCAAATCAGAGACAGGTCTGACAGGTTGTCCGACCGTTTTGCGCGCATGACGGACAATGCCGCAACGCGCGCCATATGTGACAGGCTCGGCGTCAGCAACGAGTTCATGCGCGTTGAGGAGGACGCACGCGCGGCGCGCGCGCAACTTGTCAAACTGATCGCAGATCTACGCAAGCTGGAGAGCGCGCTGGACGAAGTGGAGATTGTTCGCAGACGCGAGATTGACGCGCAGGTGATTGCGCGCATGAAGAGCATCACGATACCAAGACTGTCAATAGGCCCAGACGAGACGATAATCGACGCCATTGAATTCCTTAGAAAGGCGTCTAAAGAAACACCAGGGTGTGGAATCGGTTTTGTCTACAGAGGTCCGGTGGCGGACACGAATTCGGGAGAAGAGAATGATTCAGAAAATGATGTAGGCAAAGCTTGCGTGAAGGAGGAATCCATGTCGGCGCATTTCAGACGTATGCCGCAGGTGTCCGCTGCGGACATTTCGTTCTACGATGCGTTGACGCTCATATGCAACGCCGCCGGCTGCCGCTGGGAAATCGTTGATGTCGGATTCATCCTCGTCACAGACGATTCTAACGTCTCAGATTAACGACCGAGGCTGTTTTGCAGCGCAGCGGATGTGGGATTGATTGGGTACTCCGCGATAAGCCGTTTTTCGCCTTCCTGCTTTTTATGCCGCTTGCCACGATTGAGCGCAAGGCCGGGCACCGCAGGTTCATCGTACTCTTCCTCTCGTTTATTGCGGCTTCAGTCGCCGCGCAGGTGGTTTTCGCGGGGCTGGGACTTTCGTCGGGGCGGCTTGTCGGCATTGTCCCGATTGCACTTGGCTACATGGCGTATTCTTCCTTGATGTACTTATGGGATGACGGCAAATCCAAATATGGCGGCGATGATGATGCCTACGATGACTAAAACAATCAGAACCAACTCTACATGGTCGGTGTAAGCCTCGGAGCGGAAGTGCTTCCATGCCGATTCGTCCTCCATCCTCATCGACATAGGCATAAAGAGGAAATGCCGTCCGCAAGTCGAGCATTTTGCCTTTCCGAATCCGTAGCCGCGAAACGATGCAGACGCAATGTTTGTCTTGGTCTGTGCCTGGCAGTATGGACATACGAAGGTCATTTAACATCTCTCCTTTGGTTGATGTTATTATACCATATCGCGCGGCGCATCCGCCGCGGATTTGGTATAATGTGCGCATGATCACAGCAACGACAACAAGGCGGCTGTTTTGCGGAGGGGCGGCGTGCGCGGCCCTGTCCGCGTTCGGCAACGCACTACCGAAAGGAACACGAACGATGAACGAGATTACGCTTTCGCCCCTGCCCTATGCTGACAACGCCCTGGAGCCGACGATTTCGTCCAGGACGGTTTCGTTCCACTACGGCAAGCACCACGCCGGCTACGTCAACACGCTTAAAGGGCTGGTCGCCGGAACGAAGTACGAGGGGCTCTCGCTCGGCGAGATCGTCGTCGCCTCTCGCGCGGCGGGAGACACCGCCGTCTTCAACAACGCGGCGCAGGCGTGGAACCACGACTTCTACTGGAACTCGCTCGCGCCGGAGGGGAAGGGCGGTGAACCGTCGTCTGCGCTCAAGGCCGCGGTCGACGCGGCTTTCGGATCTCTCGACGCGTGCAGGGCCGCGCTTGCGGACGCCGCCGTGAAGCGCTTCGGCAGCGGCTGGGCATGGCTCGTCGCGAAGGACGGAAAGCTCTCCGTCGAATCGACGGCGAACGCCGATACGCCTTTCGGGCTCGCCGGCGTCAAGCCGCTTCTCGTCGTCGACGTCTGGGAGCACGCGTACTACCTCGACTGGCAGAACCAGCGCGCGGCATACGCCAAGGCCGTTGTCGAAAAGCATCTCGACTGGTCTGCCGCCTCCCGCCGCTTCGGAAATGTCTGACAGCGTTCTCCCTCATATGAGAAAGTTCGACTCCATGTATGATGAAACGCCGGACGATCGCTGCCGCAGGCTCGAGCACGAACTTGCTCGTCAGCAGCTGAAGACGGATATGGTATAATGTTGCGCATGAAAATATACGCCATGAAAAACGCCATACTCGTCTTTGTCGGCCTTGTTGCCGGGATTGCGGCAGCCAACGAGCCGCATGAGAAGGGTCGCCTTACTCTCACATTCAAGGAGAGCGACCCAGTCGGTGACTTTGCCGAAATGAAGCGCAGGGTTCCCTCCTCCTTCGACGACAAAGACGACGCTGGCAAGGGCAAGCCCTACGACGTCTCTGAGCGCACGTACTCCGTCGAGGTGCCTGAGTCCTACGACAAGGACAAACCTGCTCCGCTCTTCGTGTGGATAAGCGCCACGGATGGAGGCGAGATGCAGGGTCAGCTGCGAGAGTCGCTTGCGAAGCGCGGATTCATCTATGCGGGCGCAAACGGCACGGGAAACGAAATCTGGCCGCCGATACGCTTTCGCGCCGCCATCGACGCCGTCTTCAACCTGAAGAAGCTGTACAACATCGACCCCAAGCAGATTTTCATCGCGGGGAACTCGGGTGGCGGACGCTGCGCGTCGATAGTCTCGATAACATATCCGGATGTGTTTACCGGCGGCGGATTCTATGTCATCGGATGCAACTTCTGGGACAATCTTCCGTCCGAGAAGGCCGGAAGCCACTACCCCGGCTTTCTCAAGAAGCGGGACAAAAAGCTCTTTGACATCGCCAAGAAGCACTATTACGTGTTCCTCACGGGTTCAAAGGACTTTAACCGCGACGGGACCATCAAGGCCTACTACGGCTACGGCAAGGATGGTTTCCGCAACTGCTTCTACAACGAGACAGAAGACCTTGGACATGCAACGCCCCCTGCCGCCGACATCGAAAAGGCGTTTGCGTTTCTGGACCGTTCGCTGCATGCCGATGCCTTCGCCGCCTGCGAGCAGGCCGCGAAGGCCGTCAAGGCGAAGCGATATGCCGACGCGGCGAAGAAGCTCGGGCCGTTCCGCGGCACATGCGCCGCAGTGGACGACAAGTGGGGCGAATTGGTCGCGCTCGCGGACTCCGAAACCGAGAAGATCACGTCGAACGCCGCGCTCAAGCCGAAGCTAAGGAAACTGAAGCTTCAGGGCATCGTCTCGAAGTTCGGGCCCGTCCTCGGCGAGAAGGCGAAAAAAGCCCTTGCCGAGCAGACTGAGTAGTTTCGTCCGCACCGCGATGTCGCCTCGCGCGGCGCATCCGCCGCGGATTTGGTATAATGTCAGGCATGGCAGAAGTAAGGAAGAGTCCGAGGCGGTTGTATTCGGTGGTGCGGAATCTCGAATGGGCGTTCCCCGCCACGTTTGTGCTCGGCATTATTGCCGTTCCTTTCTGGTCGGCAGACATGTATGCCGGCATGGCGCTGTCGCTTACTGCCGTAGCGCTCGCGTTCGGCCTGCTGCGTCCGCGCCGTGTGGAGAAATCGCTTGGCAAGTGGCGCGTCTGGCTTGTCTCTCTCCTTGCGCCGCTTGCGGTCTTTCAAGTGGTTATTGGACTTGCCGCGCTGTGGCATGGCTCGCTCGTCGGCGGTCAGATGCGGACTTCTGCCTTCCAGGCGGAAATCGCCGATGCCGATCGCGTCGTTATACGAAAGGGCGGCGGCGGATGCCATTGCGACACAGACAGGGACGACGTTTTGTATGTCATTACCAACAAGACGGAGCTTGCGGAATTCGGAAAGATGTTCCGCTTCTCGGGCTCGAGCATGCCGTGTGGCTGCTGCGGCTATCCTGGCGTCGACTGGTGGAAGGGCAACAAGCGGCTCGTACTTTCGGCAATCCACCATGGTCACGCTCTTGGCGTGAAGGGATTCCCAGGAATAAATTTGCGCCTGTCGTCATCCTCGCGCCTTGCGCTTGCGAAATGGTTCAAGGAGCACTGCGGCATCGACATCGAGAACGATAGCGACTGGACAGATCATCGTGACGACGCATCTCCGGGAGAATGGCGGCAGGAGAAGTTCGCCGCCAATTTGTACTATGAGGCCGCATCTCTGGCTGGTGAGGACGAAAATATCGTGCTTTCTCCTTGGGGCGTTGCCTCGCTGTTCGCGATGTTGCAGACAGGCGCACGCGGGTACACGGCGCACGGCATGGCCCGCGCCCTGCAGATTGGCGGAGAAGACATCCCCGCGCCCGATGTCGTCGCCGCCACATTCCGCCAGATGCGTGAATCAATTGTCCGCTCGGCCAGCGACGACGTAGAGGTGGAGCTTTCCGATTCGGTCTGGCTTCGACCTGGGTTTGACGTCCGCAGCGACTTTCTTTCTATCTGTCGCGATGCTTTTGACGCAGGAGTCGGCACGACCGAGATGGGAGAAGCTGGGCGTAGGGCCATCAATGGATTCGTCGCGGAGCGGACGCATGGGCGCATCGCGGGCTTGCTGAGTCCACCCGCGCTTGACGACCCAGATACGGCGCTTGTTGCGATCGGTACTGTGTACCTCAAGGCCAAATGGCAGGTTCCGTTCATGCGCAGCGCCACCTACGGACAGGTCTTTCATGCTCCAACTGGGGATGTCGAGACGCCGTTCGTCCACGACACCCGCGAGGCTGAAATCCTTGAAACACCTGAATGCTCCGCGCTGCGGCTCCCATACTCCGACAGTTCGCTTGAAATGCTTGTCCTGCTGCCGTCGCCTTCGAATACAGTCAAAGATATCATGTACAGGTTTGGCGGGACGCTTTTTGACAGCCTTGCGGAAAATCCGTGGAATGGCCGCGTCAAGATTGCGCTGCCGAAATTCAAGTTTAACGTTACGCATGACCTCAGGAAGATGCTTGTCCCGATGGGCATGGGAATGGCGTTTTCCAGGGACGCGGACTTCGGCGGTATCGCAGACATGCGTGCTCCGCTGTACATCCGCGCTGCGATTCAGAAGGCATGCATCGCGCTCGACGAGGATGGAACGACCGCCTCCGCCGCGACCGCAGTCATGGTGGAATGCGCCGCCGTGGCAGAAGACACTCCACCGCGTCCGTTTGTCGCAGACCGTCCTTTCGTTTTCGTCGTCTGGGATAGCTGCAGCGGCTCTATCCTTTTTCTCGGTGACGTGCAATGCCCCTGATCGGAGGACGTCTTCTGGTCGACGGCAAGATGACGGATTGCTGCCTGTGGAACAGGCGGGACCCCGCGACAGGCACGTTTTTCGTGTATTTTGTGTATTTCGTGGTTACAACACCCGCGGCGCGTCTGTGCAGTCCGAAGCCGTCGGAGTTTTTGAAAAGCCGTGCGGTTTATCTCGAGGACTTGGCAGACCTTGAGAAAATGCCCGTGCGGCGCGGCGCATCTGCCGCGGATTTGGTATAATGTTCGGCGAAAGTCAAATCGGGACAACGAAATCAGAAAAGGGGACGTATGCCGATTGAAGATAACACATCGCTGGAGAGACCGGCGAATTCCCGCGCGTGGGACATTCTGCGCGTCGGGGCGATTGTCGTGCCGTGGCTTTGCGCGGTGATACCTCCCGTCATTTTGCTGACGGGGTTCTATGCCAGCGTCGGGCGGCTTCTTTTCTTCGACTTCGTCATGATGCCGTTCGCGAACGTGGTGTTCCTCGCCCTCTCGCTTGGCGGACAGGCGACTCTCTGCTGGATTGCGTTCCTGTTCTTTGCCGGCGTTGTCTGCCCTCCGGCTCTGGCGCTCGCATTCGTCCGCTGGTGGCGCAGCCGCGCGTTCTGGCTCGTATGGGCAGGATATCTCGCATTCGTGGCGGAGTCCGCATTGCTTGCGACGTTGCTCGTATTTCTGCTGTCGCCGCTGAACAATCTGAACAATCTGCTGGAAGGGTTGCGGCTGTGAAACGTCCAACGAAAATTATCATTGGCGCATTTGCCGCCGTTGTCGCCGCATGGGGCGCCGCCTCGCTCTACTTCACTGTCGCCGGACGCGACTCGTCGGGCGACTGCCTCTGCGAATACCTGCCGCCAAATCTCGACCTTGCGCCGGAGGAGAACGCATATACCGCGATAAAGACTTTCACGGACAATCTTCCGACGAACAACACGACGCTGCTCGCGACCGTCTACCGGCTTCGCAAGGCCTACCTCGACGGCGAGACAAACAGACTCGACCTTGCTGACGCCGCGCGTGATTACCTCGCGGCGGAGGCTGCGACGATCGCGGCGGCGAAGGGCATCCTATCCTCTCGCGGGATCGTCGTGGAACAGGATGAGGTGTTTGATGCCACAAGGCGGTTCTGCACGCTAATGCGCATCGGCAATGTCTACAAGGTCAAGGCGACGTATGAGGCGTCGAGCGTCGACCTCGCGACTGGGCGAGCTTCCCTGATGGAACTGCACGATGTCGGGCGCTTCTTGATGGATTCGGACTCGCTTGCCTACGGAATATCCGCGTTGATCGGCGAGGCTCTTTGCAACATCGCGTTATATACGGCCACGAAACCGCTGTTCGCGCCGGAAGATGACGAGGCCTGGCGCGTGCATCTGCGCGATCTTGCGCGGAAAGACATGGCGGACGACGCGGAACGCTGGAAGCGGATGGTGCGTCGTTCGTTCGCCGGATACACCCGGGCGGAGGTTGAGGCTGCCGCAAAGAACAGGAATATCCTTCTCGGTGTCATGTATGGCAAGACATTAGTCGATCTGTTTCGCATGGGAAGCGATGTGTCTGCGCGGGCCCGTATGCTGGATGATCCATGGGGCAACACGGAGCGCAACTTCCTCTTCGCCTTGCTGATGGCATGTCCGGGATACGCATCCTACTGCTTCCAGCCGAACCGGATACTTGACGCGCATCGAGCCGAGACGGACCGGTTCTGCCGCAAGGTCGACGAGGGCACTTACGATATTTCCTACGCCCAGGACCGGCACGCCGAGCCAATGGCCCGCGATGTCGGCACCAGTCCGCTGTCGCGCAACTTCCTCGGACAAAAAAAGATGCCGAGCAGAAACGACAGTTATGCCACACTCTGCGAGAGGCGTTTCAAGTCGCGTTCCTTCATTGCGGTTCTTGCGTGCCAGTCGTATCGCGCGAAACACGGTACTTTACCGGCTTCGATTGACGAGCTCGTCCCGGAGTTCCTCGACGAGGTGCCGCGCGATCCGTATGACGGCGAGAAGCTGCGCTGGAATGCGGAGAAGGGCTACTTCTGGACAAAGGGCAGAAACGGAGACTTCGACGGCGTAGTTGAATTCTATCCGGATGGGAAGCCGCGCTGGAAGAACAGGAACTACCACTGGGTCCAGCTCGTGAATCTTTAGCCTCCAGCGTCGCATTTGCCGCGGATTTGGTATAATGTCCGCATAAAGGAATTTGACGATGGTTCTAAGGCATAGAGATCGGGAGCTTCTGCGGTTCGAGTGGGTCGAGCCGCAGGGCGTTCGCGTCGTCTCCGTCAACGAGGCGGAGCGCAGGTTCCTCCCGCTTGAAATGCACGGCGTCGCGAACGACGAAACGCTCTGGACCTGGCTCACGCGGCGCACGGTGCCGAGGAACAGGCGGAACATCGAGGAGCTGATGGCCAGGATCGGACTCAGCTCCCGCAATGTCAAAGGTATAATCGAACTTTGCAGGGGCCTTTCGCTGAATGACGTCTACTGGGTTGTTCACGATGGTTGTGCAGACGCATGGAAGGATTTCAACCTCTACGAAAATGACTTTTCCGGTGCGATTGCGCAGATGGCCTTCTCGGGCGTGGGGCCAGACTTCCGTGAACAGTGGACGTCTTCTCCTGAGTTCACGACGAACGGAATGCTTGCGAAATGCTGGCGGAGAATCGACGGCAATGTCCTTCTCTACAAGGCGGGCACGGAAGGAGCGTCCAATACTGGCTTTGAGCCGTATTCCGAGTTCTATGCCGCCCAGATTGCCGAGGCAATGGGGCTTGACCATGTTGCATACGGGCTTTCACGCTTCAAAGGTCGTCTTTGCTCCACTTGTCCGCTTTTCACCAGCGACAAGTACGGCTATGTTCCGGCAGGACGCGTCGTATCGCGAGATGAAGCGCTTGCCGACCCTCGGTTCGCGGATGTTTTCTTCTTCGATGCAGTAATCTTCAACACAGACCGGCACATGGGAAACTTCGGCTATCTCGTCGACAATGATACGAACGAGATTGTCGGGGCCGCGCCCATATTCGACAACGGCTACGGATTGTTTTCGCTTGCGCTGGACAGAAAGGGGGATTCTCATGACGAGTTCTGCGACCTGCGAAGGTTTGTTTCTCGCGTAAATCCAGCTCTTTACATGAAGTGGCTTGGATTTCCAGGCGGTTTGACGAAGAAAATGAAGGAGCGCCTTGACGGATTGCGGGGCTTTCGCATAAAGCGCCACCCGCGGTACAATCTGCCCGTGCGGCGCATTGAGGCAATAGAGGACTTTACACAAAAGCGTATTCGCGAAATTTGCGAATATGGCGTTAAAGCGGATGATTTCCTTGCGATACGAGAGGATGAGTGCACTGTAAATCGCGCGGACGGCTCGGTTCAGTGCACTCATACTTCAGATTCACTTTCCGAGCAGATAAAGCAGAATATGAGGGCAGATCCATTCATCACGAAAATGGAACTTGCCGATCTTCTTCAGATATCTCCGCGCTGGGTTGCCCGAAAGATGAAGGACCTTCAGGCATCCGGAGAAATCCGCCGCGTTGGCGCCGACAAAAACGGCCACTGGGAAGTTGTCGAACGATAAGCCGTGAGCGGCAGATGCGCCGCGGATTTGGTATAATGTCCGGGAATGAGACTCTACTTCATGGAAAGGAGCGGAAGATGCCAGACTTGAATGAGGAGGACATTGCGATTCTGCGGGACGGAGTCTTCGTTCACGAGGCGGAGGCGATTTGCCGCAGACTCGAAAAGGCCGGGATCCCATTTGGCGTGCGTCAGGTCTCGCAGGAAGATGCGGGCATAGTCGATCCACGCAAGGACAACTGGGCGTCCGGGCTCTGCACGGTCGTCAACTACTTCAACCGCGGTGGTCTGGGCGTTTACGTGCGAATATGCGTGCGACCGGAGGATGTCGAGCGCGCGAACGGGATTCTTGTCGAAAAGCCGAGGAAGCCGCTGGACGCCATGACGGTCGTCGTGCTGGTAGTCATCGCGCTTGCCGTTTTTCTCTTCGCGTATTCGTTCATCGATCCGCATGGCAAGAAAGACCTCTCCCTCTCGACAAGCATCATTGACTGAGGGAGCCTGTTGCGTGAGCCATGCTCGAAACTGGTGACATTTCGTCGCGGCAAATGCATTATGCATAGATGAAATCAACATTATTGCAAACAATACAACAAGGAGAAATCGTAAATGAAAAAGATTGTGATGGTGGTTGTCGGAGTCGGCGCGCTTGCCGCGGCGAATGTGATTCGTGCGGAGGAGCCGACGAAATCTGAGGGGGCTCCGCAGAAAGAGGTATCCTCGGCGCAGAGTCAGGAGGATGCCGAAATCGCCGCGCTTCGCGCAAAGGTCGCGGCGCGCATGAAGGCCGATGCCGACGAGTACGGGCGCGACGGCGTACGCGCCATCGAGATGGCGTACCGCGCATATTCCCGAAGCAAGGACGTGGACAACGAACATCTTAGGACGCTGATAGAGAAGTATCCGAAGGCCAACCGCACCGGCTGCGCAGTGATGTACGCTGGACAGCGTGCGCAGGGATCGGACGACGGCAAGTGGTTTCGCCTCGCAATGGAGAAGTACGCCGACTGCATGTACGGCGACGGTGTGCAGGTCGGGGCATACGCAAGGCTGTATCTTGCCGGATATCTGGAGTCTAAGGGCAAGAAGGACGAGGCGAAAAAGCTCCGCGGCGAAATCCTGAAGCTCTATCCCGACGCCCGCACGCACCGCGGCCGCAAGATGTCCGAATTTCTCGATTCCGGCAAATAGGCCCCGCGGCGGATGCGCCGCGGATTTGGTATAATATTTGCAAATATAGAAAACCTAAAAGGAGTTTGAAATGATAGTCAGGTCACTTGCGGCATTGTTGATTGTGTCTGCTGTCGGCTGCGCGTCGGAGAAGGCTTTGAATCGCGGCTGCGCCAGTTCCGTGAGGGTTTCGGCGGTCGTGTTCGACAAGGCGGTTTACAATGCCGCATCTCAGGCGGAGCTGATTGAGAAGTTCCGCAGTCATGATGTCGAGCCGCTCTGGTCTCATATCCTCACGCCTGGCGGCGGAGATATATCGTCTACGCGAAGCGTTAAAGTCGTCGAGAGGTCGCGCAGTCATGGTTCGTCTTATAGCTCGTCTAGTTCTAGAGAGTCATCTCAAGACGTTGGAGAGCGGATAAAAATAAGAGATGGTAATGACGGGATGCTTGGCGTAGAGTGTCAATTCTCATTCGTCCAAACGGCCAAATCAGAACAGGATAGCGATATTGTCCATAGCGGCAAGGTGATGGGAACCGTTCCTGTTGGCGCAGGCGACAGTGTGATCGGCAGCGTGCAGGCAGACGCTTCAGGGTCGCAGATCATCGTCATCATCATTAGTCAGTAAAGTCTGTCGATGCACAGGCGTGCGTGGTATGAAAGCGGTTGTCGGTACCCTTGCTGAATCGCTTCTCGTCTGCAGACAGGCGATAGGCAGGTTTTTACCAATGTTATGCACTGTGTATGTCGCATGTATATTGGCCTCTGGCTGTGCTTCTGACGGTTCGCTGTATAGTGAGATGAAAAAGTTCCGTGAATCGGAAGTCCGCGGTCGGGTGAATTGGCTGCCGATACCTGGCTTGGCGGGGTCGGGGATTCAGTGCCACGCTCCTGCAACGCTCAACTATGATGACGGTCATTCCGAGACGCTTACGTATGATCCGTTGATTATGCATGTTGATGGAGTGAGGGACGGTATACCGGTGGATTACGTGTGCAAGGCGCAGGAGCATCCAGCGGCAACATCGAAGAGGGGATCTGCACTTGTAGTTGCCGTGCTTATGCCGGAGGTTTTCGATGTCGATGTCTGCGGCGAGACGGGGATCCATAGTCGCCGTCGCCATGTTGCGGGTTACCATGTTGAATTATTGTATATGGACGTTAAGGAGTGCGTAAGGTGAAGATGGACCTATGTTCAACGGCGCGGCTTGGAGCTGCGATTGTCGTATTTTCAGTTGTGGCGGGCTGTGCCTCGAACGGCAACGTTTTAGGCGATCGAATTGTCGATGGAATATGCAGGACGTCGACATCACACGACACGTTCGAAGAATTGTTCTGGGGTCCTGTAAGGCGGTTTCCGGCTGATTTCGATGAGCGGCAATGCACTGTTTTCGGAACAAACAAATGGGTGAGGGTTGAATCGTATCCAGACGGAACGCCTCGCCGTGTAACAAGTGGGGCGGTTAAGTCGGACGGATTGCCTGATGATATAACGACAGCCGCGGTCGAATATGATTTCTTTGGCAATGTACTCATGCGGTACTCGCTGTATGATCTTGCCGAGCGGAAGGCGAGCATTGAGCCAGACTTTACAAAGTCGCGTTATTGGATGGATTTCCGGCGTGTAATCCGCGTAGAGTCGCGCCTTGCGCTGGATTATAGCTATTCACTTTACTATTACCAGGAGTCGTCGTCGTGTCTTAAGGTCGGAGTATGGGCGCTTGACCGAAAAAAGCGCAGCATGGACAAACTGGTGTTGAACATAAGATTGGTCGACGGATGCGCTGTGCCTGACGGCGCGGAGCTGCACTCTCAGCTGGGTGGTCTCCTGGAGTTTCGTGACATATCGGTTGATGAAGACGGCAACATCGTCTTGAAGTTGCAGATGAAGGCGAGCGGCGAGACTGTTGACCTGAATCCCTGTATCCAAGCGAACAGCAAATGATGCGAAAGCACTCCGCGGCGCATCCGCCGCGGATGTGGTATAATGTGCGGCATGGGAGAGGCAGTGGAGAAGGGCTGAATTGATAGCAGGGACTAGTTGTATCGTGGTGCAGCAAGGTGAGTGGACGGGGAATGTTATGAAAGAGGAAACGCAAGGATTGCTGAAGGAGTCCATGCACCGGTACTGGCGCATGATCGCGAAGACGTGGCCGGTTCTGCTGCTGGTGTTCGTTCCAATTGAGATAGTCTATATCGCGCTCATCCCTGACGACCCGGAGGCTCCGCAGGCTTATATGACATCGCAGAAATGGGGCAACATTCTCTATTGCGTGTTTGGTATCCTTGCGGATGCCGTGGTCTACAGGTTTGTAGCCGCCGATCGCGCGAACCGCTCCTTGTCATGCTGGCGGCTCATGGCGGAGGGGTGCTCGGCATGGGGTCGGCTTTTCAAGGCGAACCTGATATCGTCGGTTGTCATTTTCTTCTTGCTTCTCTGCCTTGTCGTGCCCGGGATCGTCTGGTGCGTGTTTTACGCATTCACGACAGGTTGTGTCGTGATCGGCGGTCTTGGGCCGGTCAAGGCGCTTGAGGAGTCCAAGCGGATGGTCAAAGGGCGCTGGTGGGTCACGTTCTGGATGATGCTTGGTTTGTACGGCATGTCGTATGTCGTCGGTATCTTGGCCTCGATTGCGGTGGAAGAGGTTTCGGTCTGGCTGTATTTCTTGTCCTTGGACTTCATTTTCCCTGAAAGTGACGCGGCAGGGATCGCATGCAATGCCGGCTTTGTCGCGGCTGAAGTCCTGATGGACATCATCTGCCTGTTCGCCCGGGTCGGCATGGCCGTCTTCTATCTCCGCCTGGTTGCGACGCGGCAGGAGGATGTCCGGGAGGGAGCGACCGGCCTCGTGGCGTGCATGTCGTAATGCCGGAGCCTGCATGTCGTGAAGTCGTGGGGCGGCTTGAGAAGAGGGCGAAGCGATGAAAGCCAATAAAACAGCATGTTTCGCGGGGACTGTCCCCACATGTTTCGAAAAGCATCTCGACTGGTCTGCCGCCTCCCGCCGCTATGCAGCCGACTGACGGCGCACGGCGCATCCGCGGTGCGCTCTGGCACGTGGATGTTCATTGAGACAACTTTGGTATGGTTTTAACACAGAGGCACAAAGACATGGAGGCACAGAGACGTGTCGGTGCAGAAGATTATTAAATGCACCCATCCTCTGTGCCTCTGAGACTCTGTGCCTTTGTGTTAAGTTATGGGCGCGCTGACTCGGAGCCGCAGAGGATTTTTTACTGGTGTAGGGAATATCGGAATTTGTACGGCTTTCGGGAATTCGACGATTGTATACTGACGGCGAATGCGCAGGACTGCTCTTTTTCAGCGTCTACTGCGGGAACAATGAAGGAGAAATGCCAGGCCTCCGGCACGGTCGGTGCCTTGTGGCTGCAGCATGGAATTTTGGAGACGACGTGGCGGTTTGTGTTTTTGTAGCAGCTACGCGGCTCAACTATCTCCAACGCGATCTCCAGCGCTTCCACGGTCTCGGACCTGTCCATCCGACATTCGACCTGTGCGGCGGAACCTGCCTGCCAGGTGGCGCA
This sequence comes from Kiritimatiellia bacterium, assembly GCA_016296065.1. Taxonomy (GTDB): domain Bacteria; phylum Verrucomicrobiota; class Kiritimatiellia; order RFP12; family UBA1067; genus UBA1067. The sequence goes on along the minus strand of JAEDKA010000047.1, from coordinate 14,605 downwards.
TGAAAGTGACATCGTGAGCCTCGGCGCGCGCAGTTCACGCACGAGCCTGCATGCGAAGACAACCGCAAGTACGAGCCCGACTGCCGGGAAAGAGATGACAAAATACTGCACCGGACCACATTGTGCAAGCGGCTCGTCGTATATGAATGCGACCGCTGCCGCCCAGGCGATAAGATTCCACAGGATGGCGAATGCGCCTATGTGCAGAATGTCCGCATGAGAGCGTCGTAGGACATGGTTGACGAAAGACGATGCGCGGTCATCCGAACCGAATGTGGAAAGAAACAGCCATGCGCCGCCGATGAAAAAACCGATTCCCGCGAAAGCAAACGCGCACATGCCCAGCAAGAGCGCGATGTTTGCACCTTTGTCAGGCGCCGTCAAGAAGCTCTTGCGCGGATTGCTCGGCGAGACATGGACCGTAACATCCGAGCCGGCTTTGTAGGTGTCCGCCTTGCGCTTCTGCTGGTCGTAGTTGCTTGTCGAGACAGATGGGCCTGCGGAATATCTGTCGCTTTCGTAGGTTTTTCCGTCCACCTTGTATGAGTAGCCGACGAGAACCGAGTAGGTCGTCGAGGAGCGTCCTCGGCTTCCGGTTGATCGATGTGAAGCGACGCCCGAATAGAGTACCTTGGCCTGCACCGGAATAAAACCAGATGCTTCCTTCTGTGCGAGGAGCGTCGAGGCGATGATGCCGATTCCGATGATTGCGAAGGGCAGCGCGAACAGCATGGCAAACGCTCCGCCCAGCCGTTTCTTGACGGCTTTCGTGGCTTTGCGTCTCAGACCTGGAAAAGCGAAGGCGATCATGCCCATGCCGACGGAGAGGAAGATCGTCACGACAATGCAGACACACGCGATTACGGGCACCTGCCAAATGCCGCCTAATTCCGGCACCGGGTTTTCGACCGGAAGAACTCCGTCTGATGGGTTCTCCCTGTTCACTCGGCACACATGAACGGTGCCAGGCGCGTATTTCTCCAGAAGCGGTAGCCTGGCTTCAAGTCTGCTGAACTCGAATTCCTGCTGGTTTGGCCGGCCGAGAGATGTCGCTTTAATCGTCTTTCCGCAGTGTTCATAGGTGAATTCCGCGGTAAAGGCGAAGGAGTCGATAGACGTCTGCCTGACGTCTGCGCGCTCAATTCGGCACGTGGTGGAGTCATATTCCTTGAGATTGGACCTCAGAATTACGGATAGCGCCAGGCTGGCCATGCCCCCGATGAAAGCGAGCCAGACGCATCCGAACAGAAAGTGTCCGAACAGGAACTTGTTTGGACTGACGTGTCCAAATCGTAAGGCCATAGACTGTCTCCTTGAATATTTAGAGCAGTATTATACCAAATCGCGCGGCGAATGCGCCGCGCGATTTGGTATAATGTGCAACTACATGAAAGGAGAAGGGTTCATGGATAATGCTTCATCCAATGTTCATTGCGGCGCAGTACGCACGGGCGGCAGGCTTCTGAAAATAGCGCTCGCCATGATTGCCGCACTTGGTCTGGCCGATCAGACGCGTGGGGCCGATTTTTACATGGATACACCGTTCGCGTTTACGTTTTTTGCGACCTTGCCTTCGGATGACCCGTTCGTATGCGGACTGCACCTTTCGCCGATCGCATTTGACGGACCTTATTCAGTTACTGGCATCTCGCTTGGCGGCATCAATTCCTGGGCGACGCATCTGCGCGGAGTGCAGTTGTCGGGGGTCGCTTCTTACGGACGGCCGATAGGTCCGCAGGAAACATCCTTGGTGGGTGCGCAGATTGCGGGCGCATTTGTCGGCGGCGACAGATTCACGGGCATGCAGGCGGCCGGCATCTTTGCCGGGGCGTATCGCGCTTGCGGGTTGCAGCTGGCAGGACTGTTCGCGGGGGTGAGTGAAGAAATGCGTGGCGTTCAGGTTTCAGGTCTTTTTGCGTCTGCAGAATCATGCAGGGGATTGCAGGTTTCTCTGTGGAACTCTGCGTTGTCCATGAGCGGTGTCCAGATCGGCGCGCTCAACTTTGCGGTTCCGGACAAGGACGGGTTTGTCATCCAGATCGGGCTTGTAAACGGCATCGCACAAGACAAGTACAAAAGCGGTTGGACGGATCTCCGTTATCTTCCTGTCGTCAACATGGGTTGGTAGCCTGACAGTCTGCGCGGCGCATCCGCCGCGGATTTGGTATAATAGCACTAAAACAATCTGGAAGGAGGGGAGAACCATAAAGAGAGGAGCTTTTCAATCGCTGTTGCTGGCGGCAGGGCTGATTGCTGTTTTTTGCGAAACGGCATGGGCGCATTTCCCCATCAGTGTGGAGCCGAAAGCCAACGACGGTCTGCTGCCGCTGGACTTTTCCCCGGTTCAGGTCGGGTTGTGTCCATCGTTCCAGTTAGTCCATGGAAAGGCGGATACCGTCGTGTCCGTTGGTGCGCTCTGCCTTCGCCAGAATTCGGCGTTGGCATCTGTTGCGCTTGAAAACAGCGTGGCGAACAACTACCTTGCCCAAGCCGGATTCATCGCCGTAAGTGGCTTCAACTATGCGATCGAGGTCGGTTTTCTCAGTCTCGCGGGCCGCAACATCGGAATTAGCGCTGGGGTTTTCAACGTTGAATCGAATCTTGGATATCGAGGAGGCGATCCCAACCCGTGGCTGCCTGGTCTTCAGGTTGGACTGGTCAATGCCGGCGGCGGAATCCAGATCGGGCTTCTCAACTACAACCCGCAGGGATTTCTTCCCTGGTTCCCCATCATCAACTTCCCATGCGGCGGAGACTGGTGAAAGTAGAGTTTTTAGAAAAAGAGCGGCCGGTCTTCACTCGTGCGCTCGTCGAGCCCTGGCGTCTGGTATGCCTTGGGTTCGGACTCATCCTTCTCTGCGTCGGTTCGCACATGACGCCGTCCGTTGACTGGGACTATCCCATTTCGTTCATCATGGGCATCTGGGCATACGTGTTCGCGCCTTGGACGTTCCGCGCGCTGTTCTACCGCCGCTGGAAGATGATTCCCCTCGCGTTGCTCGCGGCATGGGCCGGAATCGACGGCGTCTACTCGCTCTACTGGTGGTGCCGTGGATTCGACGAGCTCTCCGTCTTTCGCGTTCCGAACGCGATCTACAGCGCGCCGCTTTACTTTCTGCTCGGATTTGCCCTGAATCTCGAGTTCCGTCAATCCTCTGAGCGCAAAGAGACCTGTCATGAATAATCACCGAAATTACGTCCTCGCCTCGCTGAAGACTCTCGTCTTGGCTGTTTTGCTGCTGGCCGCTGCCTTCACACTCTATCTTTACATCGGCGGATTCGACGATGTCGCGGGGCTGTCCTTGGACGATGCTGATCTGATCGTCGAATTGGACGACGTGCCGGACGATGAAAACGCCTTCTTGACATTCATGTCCGCCACGAACTACTATTCCGTCGCAAGCGACTATCGGGCTGACTTGGATGACAATCAGTTCCTGGATTACGGCGTTGCTTTCACGAATGAAGCATACTACGCGGCGAAGGCAAGAAGTTTGACCAACGCGGCGGAGCGCGCGGACGCGCTGCTGGCCTCGAATGAGACATTCTTTGCGACGATGTCGAAGGGCGTGCGGCAGAAGTACTATCGCAATGTCAGTCCGCGCGTGCCGCCGTTCGAGACATTCTCGATGCCGCCTATTACTACTTTTGTTGCCTTTGCTCGTCTGCTTCGGCTTAAAGCCCAGCGCGAACTGGAGCGCGGAGAATTAGATGCCGCCACGGACACGATCGCTGAAATCCATGCGTTCGGCAGACTTGTCATGGAAAACGAGCTGTCAAGCGTCGGTTATCACCTCGGCAGTACGATACAGTGCTACGCCTACGGCGGAATGCGCGACGCCGTGGGTATGGGGCTTGCGACGGACGCGATGCTGAAGCGGTTTTTGAAGCTTGTCAAGGCAGACGCTGCTGCGGCGGATGCCGATGTCGCGCGGGCCATTCGCGGCGAATACACTACCATCCGTTCAGGGGTTGACTGCATGACGAGATCCCATGTTGAGGCTGGCATAGATTATTACAATCATCTCTTGTCTTTGCTGCATGGCATTTTGTATAGTTTTTTCGGCTGCGATTATTCGCCGTCATGGACAGGACGCGTCACAGAGGCGTTTTATCGCGTGATTCTGCGCTGGCCGGGCTATATGCGTTTTGCACTCCATCCGCGCGCTACAAAGGCTCGGCTCATTCAGACGGCTCGAAAGGCGATTGCGGGCGAAGGCCTTCCTTCGGAGCAGATGAACAGGACATTGTTCGCACCCAATTGTTTCGGCAACGGGATCTCTTATGTGCTTGGTTCGGCCGTGCGAGCTTCCGGCAAAACAGCCTCAGGATTCAGGTTCGCCCAGACAAAGACAATGGTCATTCTTGCTGTGGCGAAATGGCGGCTGAATAACGGCGGCGGGAATCCGCCGACGCTTGATGTGCTTGTCCCAGAGTTTTTGCCCAAGGTTCCCGTTGATCCGTGGGACAAGGAGCATCGTCCGCTTGCCTATCATGCAGCAGACGGCGTTGTCTGGAGTGTTGGACAACTTGGTCTCTTCAACTACGTCAAGTATTTAGAGGCGCACCCTGTTGCCAAGAAGTCCATTCATAAAGAACTGCGGGAATGCGCCTTCCGCATTGATGGACGCCCGTTTTGAGGAGGTTCGTTTTCAGCTCGGGTGCAGCGAGCAATTTATGCGGGGAAACCGCAAATTGATGGCACTTGCGAGTTGCGCATATATTGGCATATATGTATTTTGCGCTGACGCGCGACCACGAACCGCGGTGCATCTGACGCGCGGCTTCGCCGCTTGAGACGACGCGTCGACGCCGAGGCATGAAGGTCGCACGGCGGTCCCGCCGGCTTTGATATGGACAGCTCTGTCCAGGCGACCTTCGCCCGTCGTCTACGCGTCGTCTCGACCTTCGGTCCGCGTCAGCTGCACCGCGTCATGAAAACCTGCCTACGCAGGACACGAAAAGACACTAAAAGGTGCATCCCCTTTTCGTGAAGCCCACGCAGTGGGCGTTTTCGTGTACCGCGAAGGCGGGCTTTCGTGTCTTGGCGCGACGGCGAAAGCACGCAGTGCTGACTGCGGGGCGGGCCATCCCGCGAAGGCCGCCGTCTATGATTTGGTGAGTTACAAGTGGGTGAGTGGGTGGGTTCGCAGGCGGACTTCACGCGGGAATGGGACGCGCCGCAGGAAATCGCGCCTGCGCGATTCGCCGCGCGCCAAGATTTCGTGGTCGCGCGAAGCGCAAAACTTGTCGGCATAGACTATGCGGAGATGTTTGACTCTGCATAAATATCTCGTTGCACCCTTTCAGCTCCGGCGGTTGGCAAACGTCCTTCACCGCCGCGGATTTGGTATAATGTTGGAATGAAATTGGCAACGATAGCGACAATGATGAAACGCATTCCACGGCTGGCTTTGCTCGGCCTTGGCTTTGTGGTGATGCTTGCGGTCACTTTCGCCATGGTGCCGCCTGAGTCGGCGCAGTTCGACGTCGTGGCCCCTGCGATCGCGGCGGCGGTGCTCATGCTCTTCTGCGGACCGTACCTCCTGGCCGTCGGATGCACGACGGGATTTCTCCCGGATTTCGGTTCCTTTTTGGGCGTCGCGGCGATGGTTCCGTTTTGCGCGCTGCACATCGCGTTTCTGTCGGTCCTCTCCACGCGCACTTCGCTGTGGCGGAGGATGGGGCGTTTCGGCGAGCGCGCGAGGAGGTTTGCCGTCTTCGTTCTGGCGTTCGTTTCCATCGCCGGCGTTTGGTACGAACTGCCGTGCGTAACGCGTTATGACATATCGGTGGAAGGCGGCAAGGTTCCGGCGGAAGGGCTCAGGTTCGCATTGGTGACAGATCTGCACTCGTGCCGCTACGGAGCCGGACAGCGCGTCCTCTCCGAAAAGATACTCGCTCTGAATCCCGACGCAATACTGCTGTCAGGCGACATCTTCGACGACAGGCTGCCGGACGACAACGTGAAGGAGTTTCTCGCTGCGGTGGCCAGGGAGCGTCCGTGCTTCTATGCCTTCGGAAACCACGAGCACTGGAGCGAGCGTGTTCCCGAGATGCGGGGCATCCTCGAGTCCGCGGGCGTGACGGTTCTGGAGGGAACGGTCAGGACCACGGTGATCAAGGGCGTGGAAATCGATTTCTGCGGAATAGACGACCCGACGTACATGGCGGACGAAGAATGGCTCGGACAGCTCGCCTCTGTTGCCGCCGCAGCGAATCCATCACGGCTCAGGGTTCTTCTCTCGCACCGTCCGGAATACTCGGGCGCATACGCGGACTACGACTTCGACCTCATTTGCTCCGGCCACCTCCACGGCGGGCAGTGGGGAATCCCGGGCCTTGGACTCGGCGTCTGCGGTCCGTCGTCAGGAGGTCCGGCTCCCAGCGAAAGGCTTCTGTTCCCGCGGCGCGCGGGCGGCGCGTATCGCCTCAACGACCCGACGACCATGGTCGTCTCCCGCGGCCTCGCGCGCGAATCGACGCCGCTGCCCCGTTTCTTCAACCATCCCGAGCTTGTCGTCATCGACATCAAGCCGAGGTGACGCGGCGCATCTGCCGCGGAATTTGGTATAATGTCAAACATGGAAATCGACGTAAAGTCCGCGGTGGCCGAGATTGAGTCCACCACAGATCTTCGCCCTCGCGTCGCACGACGGCGCGTCCCGAGGCCCGCGCAGCCCTTCGCGCGCTTGAGGACGACTTCGCGGATATATTCGTAGTGGGACATCCATGAAGGAGGCGGAAAATGAAAGTATGCCGGTTCGCAATGTTGGCGCTTGCGGCAATGATCCTGTCGGGGACGTGTGGCGCGGCGGCGGAGTTCAAGAACGGGACGGCGTTCGCGCTTGGCAACGTGCCGAAGGAGCTCGTCGTCGAGCGGCGCGCGGGTGAGCCGGTACGGTTCTCGCTCGAGGAGAATCCGTCGACTGGATTCAAGTGGGAGGTCGAGTCCAACACGAACGAGTGCGAAGTCGCGCTCGAACGCCGCGGCCGCGACGGAAAGACGACGTGCGGCGCCCCCGGAAAACTCGACGTCACGGTCACGAGCCGCATCTACACCCCCGCGCGCGTCGAGTTCCGCTATCGCCGTCCGTGGGAGAAGGACGCGGCCCCGTGGAAGACCATGCGGCTCATCGTCTACACCGTCGGCGAGGCGAAGGATCCGCGGTATCCGAGGACAGCCGTCAACCTGCTCCTCGAGAAGGAGTGCGCGCGGCGCGGCATCACGCTCGTCGACTGGCATCTGCACATACGAGGCGGCATGACGCCCGAGCTTGCCTATCTTCGCGAGACGAATTCGTTCGTCCGCTCGTCCGCAATGGAGAACCACGGCCGGGAATGGGAGATCTACGACAATGCGCGCCTGAGGGACTTCGCGGCGCGGGCGCGAAAGGCCAATCCGAAGATGCCCGTCGGCATACAGGTGAACGACCGCGACTGGTTCGAGAAGATCGACGCGGGGACGCGCGCGCAGTTCGACTACATCCTCGCGGACTCGATGATCATGGGGAAGCTCCCCTCGGGGCGCGACAACCGGCTCTGGATGGTGGCGGAGATTCCCGACGCGGACAAGTGGATGGAGGAGTACTTCGCCCATGTGATGAAGATCCTCGACGAGCCGATCTCGATCTACGCGAACCCGACGTACCTGCCGACGCCGATCGCCGCGGAGTACGACCGCCTCTGGACCGAGGAGCGCATGCGCGCGGTGATCGCCAAGTGCATAGAAAAGGGCATTGCGATCGAGATCCAGGCCGAGTCGGCGTTTCCGCGTCCGGCGTTCCTTCGGCTCGCGAAGGAGATGGGGGCGAAGTTCTCGTTCGGAACCAACAATTTCGACCCGGGGCCGAAGGATCTCTCGAAGTGGCTCGAGGCCATCGTCTGGCTCGACCTCGGACCTTCCGACATCTGGACCCCGCCGGCCAGATAGAGCGGCGCATTTGCCGCGGATTTGATATAATGTTTGCGAACAGGGAATTGTCGCTGCATGGATGAAAAGGAGATAGGCTTCTGCCCGCGGTGCGGGCGCGAACTTGTGCGCGGCGCGACGCCGACGGGCAAGGTGTGCTTTCGCTGTCCGTCATGCGGCGGCATGGCCGTGACGCTTCCCGTCCTCCGCGAATCCCTGGACGCCAAAAGCATCGCCGCGCTGACGCGCTCCGCCCGCGCCGCGGAGCACGTCGGATGCCTGTGCCCCGGATGCGCCGGACGGATGACGCTGCTGAAGGTCGGCGACGGGAAGGACAAGCTGGAGATCGACGTCTGCGGACGCTGCCTTTCTGTCTGGTGCGACAAGGGCGAATACGAGACGCTTGCGCCGCCGGCTCCGCCGAGGCCGGGCGAGGCGACGATGCGCCAGATACTTGAGCGAGCGACGCCCGAGGCTCGCGAGCGCTACGCCGCCGCGGTGCTTGACTCGCTTCCTGAAGAAGTCTCGCCGGGCGACTACGACATCGGAGACATTCTGCGCGACGTCGCGCGCATCGTCGTCGGCGCGCCGACTCTCTGGCGGACGGTCAAGCCGGTGTCGCCGATCTTCACCATCGCGCTGGCGCTCGCCTTGCCGGTTTCCCATGCCTTCGTGTTCTACAGCTACCACGACATTACGACAAGTATTGGTTTGGGGTGCGGGGTTATGGGGTGCTACCGAGACTTTTGGATACTGACGGAGACTATGGCCGAAAAGTGCGGATTCGACATTTCTTCGCCGCTGGCAGCGCTGACGTTTCCGTTTGTGCAGATGTCTGGAAGATACGCCTTGATTTTCGCCTTCCTGCTTTTCCTGCCGCTTGCCACGATTGAGCGACGGGCCGGGCATCGCAGGTTCATCGTGCTCTTCCTCTCGTTTATGGCGGCTTCAGTCGCCGCGCAGGTGGTTTTCGCGGGGCTGGGACTTTCGTCGGGGCGGCTTGTCGGCATTGTCCCGATTGCACTTGGCTACATGGCGTACTCTTCCTTTGCATGGCCCGAATTGCGCATCAGGGACAAGGTTGGCCTTCTGAGCGTCTATGCGTGGATAGTCGGGCTGGCCATGCTGTCTTGGGTATTCCTTAGAAGCGTCGCCTGCGATTATTTTTCGCTTGGCCTTGGTCCGATTGTCGCCTGCGTCGCGCTTGGCGCATTCCTCGGCCAGCGGAGCAGAAAACAATAAGGAGGCGTAAAAATGAAAGTATGTCGGTTTGCAATGCTGGTGCTTGCGGCCATGATGGCGCGACGTTGGCATAATGTCGTGCGGGGTTAGAAATTGAAGTGGACACGATAACACCAGAGATGCGATCGAAGGTGATGTCGGCGATACATTCGCGCGACACGCTGCCGGAGATGCGCGTGAGGAAGATGCTGTGGGCGAACGGATACCGCTTCCGCGTCTGCGATAGGCGAATCGTGGGCCATCCGGACATCGTGGTCCCCAAGTGCCGCACGCTCATCGAGGTGCGCGGATGCTTCTGGCACCAGCATGGCTGGGAGTGGAACGGGCGAAAGCTCGTGCAGACCTCGGTCTGTCCGACGGCGACGCGTCCGAAATCCAACTGCGAGTTCTGGGACGCCAAGTTCCGGCGCAACGTCTGCCGAGACGCGGAGCACGAAAAGGCGTGGGCTGCGGATGGCTGGAACCTCATCGTCGTGTGGGAGTGCGCCCTCAAGACGGAGAAGGAACGCGAGAAGACCTTCGCCTTCATCCTCCGCCACCTTGAAAGATGGGCGAGGTAGAGAGCCCTGCTGATCGGAGTTTGTGAATCTGCCCAAGCGCGCCGTTTCCGAAAGTAAACTTGGGTCCCCTCCCCGGTGAGGGAAGAGGGAGGAATCATCCTTCCCTCAACAACAGCCAATCTTTACAAGGGGTAAACTATCACTAAAATCAAGTTTACTTCTGGAAGCGGCGGAGTCATTTGTAATCCGTGGCCTTTGGCCGAGACGAGGCGCAACTAGCCGTGGATTTGGTATAATATTGCGCATATAGGGAGAACAACTATGAATGCAAAAGCAACTGCACTTTCTTTTCTTTGTCTTGCCCTTGCGGGCTGCGCTTCCTTTGAGGACGAGCTGCCAGAATCGTGCGTCGTCATCGAGGAGGTCAAAGCCACCCCGCCCAACAAGGTCGTGATCGACACGAAGATGGAGGTCCGAAGCTATCCGGTCATATCGACATTCCTCGAGAGGATGTCGAGTGCGAGCGAAGACATGAAGGGGTTCGGGGCGTCAACGGTAAAGTCGGAAGTCGTTGCGAAAGAAAGCGATGAGGACCGGGAATGGAAGGAGTTCTTCGCCCGCTGCTGCGGTGCCACGTGGCCTGTCGGATCGTCGTGCACCCATGTCAAGCAGATCGGCAAGCTGCGCGTGCGCAACACGCCGGAGAACCTCAAGCTCATCGACGAGTTCATGGACGAGGTAAACGCGAGAGGCGTCCTTCTTGAAGTGCAGACGCGTTTCGTCAGGGTCGCGCAGAAGACCCTCGATGAAATCGGCGCGGAGCTGTTCCCCGGGAAAGGCGCGGGGTATCGCTATGACCTTGTCGAGTTCGACGCCGTTCCCGCCGGCGAGCTCGAGCGCCGCCTTGCCTCGCGGCGCGATCTCGTGGAGAACAAGGTCTGCCGCGTGACGACGCGTTCTGGAGAGGAGGCCGTATTCAAGAACGTCTCGGAGTACATCTATCCTACGGACTACGACGTGCATATGAGCTCGTATGCGCCGAGCGGAAGCAACGACTGGGTGCGCACGGGCGAATACGGGTTCGCCACAGTCGAGCCGCAGTCCTTCACGATGCGCGAAGTCGGCTCGATTCTTCAGGTGACTCCGACGATGACCGACGACGGACAGGTCATCGATCTTGAGCTGAACACGCAGGTCGTCGCGCCGCCTGAATGGATGGACTACGGCACGCAGCTTCCGTCGGCATACGGCGGAACGTACGCCCTGCTCATGAAGCAGCCGTTCTTCCCGGTCGTATCGCCCGATGCGAAGCTGTCCGTCACGCCGGGCGAGACGGTCCTCGTCGGCTCTGGCGTTTCGCAGGGGAAGGCAGACGAGACCGAGTTTATATTTGTCCGCACGCGCAAGCTCGCATACGACGGCCGCCCCGCCAAGTCGAAATAGCGGCAATCCTCCGCTGTGCGTTCGGCAACGCGCGCATCGCAAGGAATTTAAGTGAAAGTCAGAAACATTGCAATTGGAGTCGTTGTTGGCGGCATTACCATCGCCGGCGGCGTGTTGGCGGTGGCGTGGCAGAAGGGCTGGTCTATCCGCGAAACTGTGGAGCTTGGCGCCGGCGTGATTGCGTCGAAGGCGGACGGGCGCGCGAATCTCGGCGGCGACATCATGATCCACGGCAAGGCGGTTACAATCGGGTGCGTGCCTGTCGGAGACGACGCTATCGAAGACATCTTCTATCTCGCGTCGGCGGTGGGGATAAAGAACGTGTTGGTCATCATCGCGCCATACGACATGCGCAAAGGCCGGAGGCCTGAACTGGAACGCTCGCCGATCAAGTGGTATCCGAATCTCTGTAATGAAATCCATACTGCGCTGAGTGAGAAGTTCTAGGAATGCTCATGGTGAATTACATCTGCAAATACAAGACGCCAGATGGATTCGACGATCTCGTGATGTGCGGGGACGGCGAAGCTCTGACCGGGCTTTGGTTTGAGGGTTCGCGCGATGACAGGCGCGAAGCGGGCGGATGCGAAAGGCACGAGACACCGGTGTTCCGCGATGCGCGCCGCTGGCTTGACGAGTATTTTACGGGGCATGACCCCGGCTTCACGCCCAACTATCGCATTGAAGGATTGACGCCGTTTCGCCAGGCGGTCATCGACGAGATGCTGCGAATCCCGTACGGCACAACGGTCTCATACGGCGATATCGCGAAGGCGATTGCGAAAAAGCGCGGGGGCAGGGTTTCGGCACAGGCGGTCGGCGGCGCGGTCGGGTGGAATCCGATCTGCATCATCATCCCATGCCACCGCGTCATCGGCGCGGACGGCACCCTCATCGGCTACGGCGGCGGACTGGGAAACAAGGTGTCGCTCCTCGAGCACGAGGGCGTCGATGTCGAAGGCCAAGCCTGAAAAGTTCAAGACTACGAGAAAGCGAAAAAGCTGGTTGACCCCGACCGGCCGCGTAGCCCTCGTTGAATCTGGCCAGACGAGTTTTAACGCAAAGAGGTGCAAAGAGGTGCAAAGACCGCAAAGAAATTGTGGTATAATATCGGCAGATGGAAGAAATGCACGAGAGACCGATATGCCATGTAGTCGGGGGGCCGAACGGCTCCGGGAAGTCGACGTTTGCGCTCCGGTACCTGCCCGAGTACGCCGGTGCGGTGGAGTACGTAAACCCCGACCTCATGGCGCAGGGCATGTCGCCGACGGACATCCGGCTCTCCGCGATCAAGGCAGGCAAGCTCACGCTTGAGCGCATCGCCGAGCTCATCGAGGCGCGCACGTCGTTCGCCTTCGAGACTACGCTTTCCGGCCGCGGGCATTTGAAGCTCCTCGCCGACGCGAAGAATCGCGGATACAGGGTCGTGCTCTACTATCTCTGGATGCCCGAGCCGGCGGCGTTGCCGCTCCGCATCAGCCACCGCGTGCTAGCGGGAGGGCACGACGTCCCGACGGCGGACGTCATGCGCCGATATGCGCGTTCGAGCGCGAACGTCAAGGATTACGCAGCGCTCGCCGACTCTACGCTCGTCTTCTACGCCGTGCCCGCCATTCAGCGCCTCATCTACAGGCGCAACGGCGATTCGCTTGTGCTGGACCCCACCCTGGCGGAGCCGATGAGAAAGGAGCTTGGGATATGATCGACCGCAAGGACTGGCCTGAGGATGCGCGCAACGCGCAGGCCGCTTTCGACGAGGCGTCGTGGGACGCGGTGGAGGGATACCGCGACACGGGCGAGATGGTGCCGGGCATGAAGGACGGCAAGCTCTACCTATACACCGTCGACGAGGCGCTTCGCACGCGCCCCGACTACGAGATGCGCAAGAAGGACGTCGGCGAATGGCGCCGCAACAACCTCATCGCGCAGTTCAAGGCTGCCGGCCTCGAGCTTACGCCCGACGTCTGGGAGCGCCTTGCCGCCGACCGCCGCCAGGCGCTTGAGGACGACCTCGCCTGGATACATCCGTAGGGAATTGGCCCGTGGTAAAGTATACGACAGGATCGTGCGTCCGGTAAGAAGAATCTGTCAATGAGAAAGATCGTCATGGTTGTTGTCGGGGTCGGTGCACTTGCCGCGGCGATAGCGCTTGCGCTGAGGGACTGCGAGCCGCAGGACGATTTTGAGTTGGTGAGACCTGTCCTTGCCTTTGAGGCAATCCCAGACGATGACAATGTCTATGTCGGATTTGTCGCCGCGACCAATGCCGTTAAGGAATGGGAGCGCACGGGAGAGTTCAGCTCTATCAAGCCCGAGCGCAAGGCCGCGCTCGTCGCCACGAATTCCGAGGCGATCGCCTTGTTCCGCGAGGCGGCACAGCGCGAGTATTGGCTCGACTGTTCATGCAGCGAGAATTGGCGCAATGGTTTGTGCCTCTTCTCTGTCAGTGCGTTCACGAAAATGATCCATTTGATGCACTGGGAAACGGAGTCTATGATTGAGAAGGGTCAATTGGGAGCGGCCACGGCCAATGTCCTCGCATTGGCTGCATTGTCAAAGACGATGCAGGGCAGGGCGGAATCGATTGTCTGCTGGTTGTGTGCCCGGCAGACTCAAGGCGTTGCACTTGATCTTGCAAGACGTATCGCGCTCTCCCCACGCACTACAGCGGAAAATCTGCAGGAGCTTCAACAAATGGCGCATTCGCTGTCCGACACGGAGCGGAACAGGCGAAATCTTTATAACCTTGTCGGCAGGGAAGCGTTCTATACGTTTGGCGGTGCCCGGCTAACTTTGGAGCTGGGATCGGCGGGTAAAAAGCGCACACTCGCTTCCCTCTATTCCTATCAGCCAAACCGCACGCAGCGAATATACAACGACATCGCATTTCGGGCGCGGACTCTGCTGACAAATGACTGCTGCAAGGCGGATTGGGCGGCGTTCAATGATGAAGTTGATGGATTGCTGTCTAGTTCGTATATGCCGAATCTCGCCGGAAGGATGCTTTTGAAGGCGGTAGTCCCAGCATGGGAGGGTGTTGCAAAGCATGCCGCAACGGGCGACTTCGCGGGGCGCGCCACTGAAATCGTGGTTGCTGCGGAGCTGTATCGTAGGCGGAACGGCAAGAGGCCGTTTTCTCTTTCTGAACTGGTGCCTGCATTTTTGGATTCGGTCCCCGCCGACCCATACAAGCCCGATTCTCCGCTTAATTACGATGCATTGTGCGGCATAATATGGACGGTTGGCGCAGATGGTGACTTCAACGGCGATAAAGAGCCGGAAAAGAACTCCTACGGCCGCAATCGCAGATACGTCATTTATCTTGATGGAACTAAAGCCCAATAAGACTATGATGCCAGCGGATAAGTCGCTGCGCGCTTGAGACTCTGTGCCTTTGTGCTAAGTCATAGGCGCACTTGAGTGTCGTGCGGCGCATTTACCGCGAACATGTGTGGGTGCAACGAGACATTTATGGTGCGCCAAGCAAAGCTCAATAGCAACTTGCGAA
>JAEDKA010000046.1 GCA_016296065.1 Kiritimatiellia bacterium | reverse complement strand
GAGACCCCTCGGATCCATCTTCAGAAAATTGACTCACCTGACTTGCAATTCACGATAGCTGGCTTGCCCGCGAGAAGGCCTTGTATCCGCTTTCTGTTCGTGTCCTCCGGGTTTCGCCTCTGACTTCCTTCGCCCGCACCCTCGCGAATGCAAGTTTGTCTTCGGCTATTTGGTTCCTCCTAACTGGCCCATTGGAGACTTTCACTCCAGACCTTGTATCATGTCCTGCGTACTAATCGGGAGCATGCGAGAGTAGAGAATGGAAAGTGACTTTCTAGTGAACTGCTCCACGCCCTTTCTTGTTCCGTCGCGGAGCGACGGAACCCCCTATGGAGACGCGGCTTCCAGCCGCGTCCTCTCCCAAGGAGATGCGGCGTCTCGCCGCGTTGCCCCCTAAATGTTCTTGCCTATAACTTAACTATAATTCAAGCCATTGCTTTCGCTGCTGGGAGTTTTGGAGTATTGGAGGTCTGTCTCCAAAACTCCGAGACTCCCAATAGCGAAAGCAATCAAATGCTGCGTCGACGCAACCCCCTGTAGCGCGGCGGGGTGCCCAAGCGGCGCCCGGGCATCTTAAATAAGCCCGGGCGTATTAGCTTGGAAAAGTTTTTGCGGTCCGTGGAGACTCAATCCTGAAGCAGGTCGCCGAGATGCATTCCGTGTGAGGCCTTCAGGAGGACGAGATCCCCGGCCGAGACGTCGACCCGGAACTTCTTCTTCAGCTTCGCGAGATCCTTGTAGACCAGGTGGCAGAGGCACTGCGACGACATCTCGCCGACGCCGATGACAAGGGGGATGCCAAGCTTCATGGCGTGGTCGAAGACCATTTTGTGGAGCTCCAGCGAGCGCGGACCGAGTTCGAACATGTCTCCCAGAACTGCCACGCGCTTTCCGTCGCACGGCATCTTGGCGAACGCGTCGAGCGCAGCGATCATCGAGTCGGGATTCGCGTTGTATGTGTCGTCCACGAATGTCGCGCCCCACTTCTCCACCTTGCGCCAGCGAGCGCCCGGCAGGACAAACCCCTCGAGCGCCGCGGCACATGCGCCGCGCTCCGCCCCGAAGCGCTCCGCGAGCGCGAAGGCGAGGCAAGCGTTAGAGACGTTGTGGTCCCCGGGGAGAATGCCGTCGAGCGCCTTCGCCATCCACTCCTGGCGCGGATCGACCTCGACGAGATCGCAGCGGGCGAGCGAACGGAGCGTCTCAAGCCGCGCGTTCTCCTTCGACACTACGCCGAACTCCTTCGCGCGCTCGAACACGACGCCCTTCTCCCGTGCTATGCCGTCCTGATCGCCGAAGAACTCGATGTGCGCAGTGCCGACGTTCGTTATGAGCGCCGCGTCGGGTTCCGCGATGTCGCAGAGATGCGCTATCTCGCCCGGATGGTTCGTGCCCATCTCTAGCACAAGGAAGTCGGCGTCCTTCGGACAGTTCAGTATCGTCACCGGAAGCCCGATGTGGTTGTTGAAGTTGCCTTCGGTCGCGTGGACCTTCCCGACGGTCGACAGGAACGTCTTGACGAGCTCCTTCGTCGTCGTCTTCCCGGCGGACCCCGTGACGGCGACGACCTTCGCCTTCAGCGTGCGACGGTATTCGTGCGCAACGCGGTCGAGTTCGTCGTATCCGTCGACGATTCCGACGGCCCCCTTCTCGAGCGCCTGGGGGATGTAGTCGTGTCCGTCGCTCTTCTCTCCCTTCAGGGCGACGAACAGCATGCCGGGCTTAACCTGGCGCGAGTCGAACGTCGCCCCCAAGAACGGAATCGCCGCCGGAGACCGAGTAAATTTGATCGCAGAATTTTCCATGTCAGCTGTCGTTGTGTACGGGATCTGCGCCTGTGTTCCTGAGATGGCGCTCAAGCTTGCCGAGAAGCCATGTGAACGTCATTACGAGCACGAGGTAGATCGCCGCGACCGTGAGGTACGGAAGGTAGACGGAATACGTCTGCGAGCGGATGATGTCGCCGCCCTTCGCAAGGTCGATGAGCGCAATGTAGCCGACGATCGACGTGTCCTTCATGAGGACGATGAACTCGTTTCCGAGCGCGGGGAGGACATTCCTCACCGCCTGCGGAAGTATGATCTTGAGCATCGTGCGCCAGTAGCTCAGGCCCAGCGCGCGGCCGGCCTCCATCTGCCCGGGGTCGATGGACACTATTCCCGCGCGGAGAATCTCGGCCTGGTACGCGCCGGAGTTGATTCCGAACGCGAGAATCGCGATGAGCACCTTAGAGTCGACGGACCTGAGGATGATGTAGTAGGTGATCAAAAGCTGCACCACCATCGGCGTGCCGCGAATGATCGTTAGATATATCTTCGATACGGCGTTCAGAACGGGGAAGTACCCGTACTTGTCGTGGCTGGAGCGGATTACCGCGACTAGGAAGCCGATGAAGAGTCCGAGCAAGATCGCGAACAGCGCGACCTCGAGCGTGATGCCGAGTCCGCTGAGGAGATACATCGCCCGCGGAGATCCGTCGCCGGTCTTCTTTAAGAAGCAGAGGTAGAAGTCGTCGCTGATCGACTGCCAGGCCTTGGCGAACCACGAGGGCTCCCCGTCGGACGCGGCGGACGCGCCGGATTCGAACGTCTCCTTGAGCTTGTCTGCCTCGGCAGTGTATTCGGCGACCCACTTCTCGAGGCGCCCGTCGGCCTTAGCCGCGACGATCGTCTCGTTGACGGCCTTAAGGAGCTCCTCATTGCCTTTCGCGACGGCGACGGCGTAGGATTCGGACGAGAGGAAGTCGGATATCGCGAGCTTCTCCTCGCCCTTCACGCAGTTCTTCGCGGGGTCTATGTCGGCTATTACGAACGCGCAGCGTCCGGCAAGCATCGCCGCGCACGCCTCTGGCGTCGACTTGAAGCGCTCGGGCTCCTGCTTGAGGGTGTCGAGCACGTACGCATCGCTCGTCGTGCCGGACTGCACGCCGATCTTGCGTCCCTTCAGCTGGTCGACGCCAGTGTAGGGCTCCTCGTTCCTGTAGATGACGACTATGCCGGTCGTGACGTACGGCACGGAGAAGTCGACGTTCTTCTTCCTGTCTTCGGTGACGGTGATGCCCGCCGCCGCGAGATCGGCCTTGCCCGAAGTGACCGCCGGGATGACCGAGTCGAAGTCCATGTTCTCGGCGCGGAACTCCCTGCCGAGCCTTTCGGCGACGGCGCGGCATATCTCCACGTCGATGCCGGCGATCTCCTGTCCGCGCAGGAACTCGTACGGAGGGAACGTCGCCTCCGTCGCCATTGTCAGCGTCTCGCCCGCCGCCGCGCAGAGCGCCGCGGCAAGCGAAACCGCAAATGCAAACCTTTTCATTACACTAACCACTAATCGCTAACCACGAACCGGGGATCACAAACGGCGAACCAATTCCCTTACTTTTCCTTGAGCTTGTCCGCCTCTTCGGTGAAGTCCTTGACCCACTTCGCGAGACGTCCGTCCGCCTTGATCTCGGCGATCGTTTCGTTGATCGTCTTGAGCAGCTCGGGCTGGCCCTTCTTGATCGCAATCGCATACTCTTCGGACGTGATGAAATCGGAGACAGCGAGCGTGTCCTCGCCCTTCACGCAGTTCTTCGCGGGATCGATGTCGGCGATCACGAACTCGACGCGCCCCGCCTTGAGGGCGGCGACGGCCTCGGCCGGGGACTTCGAGCGCTCTGGCTCCTGCTTGAGCTCGTCGGTGACGAACGTCTCGCTCGTCGTGCCGGACTGCACGCCGATCTTCTTGCCCTTGAGCTGGTCCTTGTCCTTGAACGGATTGGACTTCTTGTACACGACGACAATCCCGGTCTTCACGTAGGGATCGGAGAAGTCGACGTTCTTCTTGCGATCTTCGGTGACCGTGATGCCGGCCGCCGCAAGGTCCGCCTTGCCAGAGATCACCGCAGGTATCACGGAGTCGAAGTCGACTGTCTCGCACTGGAACTTCTTGCCGAGCTTCTGGGCGACGGCGCGGCATATCTCCACGTCGATGCCGGCGATCTCCTGTCCGCGCAGGAACTCATACGGGGGGAACGTCGCCTCCGTGATCATCTTGACTGTGTCGGATTCCTTCTGAGCGCATCCGCAGAGAACGGATGCAACAAGTGCAAACATTGCGATCTTTTTCATTTTTACGCTATACTCCTTGATTTTGTTTGGGTATAATTATATCAAAAAAAGCGCCCACCGTGGGCAGAAAACGCATAGCCTAGTCTTCCCGCGCATGTGGCGCAGAGGAAAAGACCGCCGCCGACACGAGTGCAGTGAACGGCGCGACAAGGACAAGTCCGAAGCTGCCGACGAGCGTCTTCACCACCTCGGCGGAGACGAGCGTCGAGTTCACGAAGTCATCCGGACGCGTCCCCTGCGCGGCGAAGACCATCAGCAGCGTAAGGTAGCCGCCGGAATACGCCAGCAGCAGCGTCGTCGTCATTGTCCCGACGACGGCCCTTCCCATCCTGAGCCCGGAGAGAAACAGCTCGCGGAAGCCGAGAGACGGATTGTGCCGCCTGACCTCGCAGATGCCCGCCGCGATGTCCATGCCGAGGTCCATGACCGCGCCGGACGACGCGAGCACGATCGCGCCGATGAAGACGTCCTGGAGGTTCAGAAAGGAAAAGCCCGAGTAGAGAAGCTGCTGGGCGTAGGGCATCGTCGCTCCGTTCACGTGCATCGCGCGCGCGACGAGGTGCGCGAGACCCAGTGACGCGACGACGCCGAGCATGGAGCCCGCAAAGGCAGAAAAGGCCTTTCTGGTCCATCCCGCGACAAGATACATTATGACTCCCGTGAGGACCGCAACGACAAGAAAGGACACCGTCGACGCATGCCAGCCGGAAAGCACTAGCGGAATGAGAAGCTTCCACACCGCGAGGCAGCTGAAGGCGAAGCTGAAGAGAGCCTTCGCGCCGGTCCAGCCGCCGAACATGCACAGGAGCGCGCAGAAGGCCGCAAAGAGTCCGCAGGCCCAGCCGAGCCGCCAGTGGTCGCGCGCGACTATCGCCACCCCGTCCGCGACGCCTTTGGCGGGAATGACGACCAGCGCGCTGTCCCCGGGCGAGAATTTCTTGTCGAGCTCCATCTGCGCGCGGAGCTCGTTCTCGGCGGGCACGATGCGTCCGTCGGCGAGCTTCACCTTGAGATGCTGGGTGCCGAACTCGAGGAGGCCGTGCAGCTGCAGGGACGAGTCGTCCGTCTCGACGACAGTGGCGCGCGCGGTCTTCGCGCCGTCGTCCGCAAGGCGCTTCGGGGCGGGCGCAAAGAGGAGCGCCACGCACGCAAGCGCGAGGACGGCGACTGGAACGGCCTTATTCGTAGAACCCCTTCATGATCTTCGAGATGTCGCAGTTCTCGATGAAGCCCGAGAAGCGCTCGGCAAAGGGGCCCTTCGCCGTAGTGAGCACGGGCATCGCGGTGTGCGCGCCGGAGCTCCAGCCGATTCCGCACTTGTGGGACATAACGAGCCTGCACGCGCCGCCGAGGAGATAGCGCTTCTCGCCGTCGTACTGGGAGTTCTCCTCGACCTTCGACTTGTGGAACTCGACGTCGTGGTCGAACGCGGCGCGGATGTCCTTGACTTCGGCCGTGTGGAGCCTCATCGGATCGTCATCGGCCACGCCGGGGCCGCGGAACTTGAATCCGAACGCCTTTGTAAGCACGGGCTTGATGTCGTCAAATGTGAGGCCGGGGTTCTTCTCGAACATCTTGGCGACCTTGCCCTCGAACTTGCCGACGGACATCGTCTGGTTCGCGAGCCTGTCCATGTAGAGTGCATAGCCGGTCCCCGCGAAGCCCATGGACATTCCGCCCGTCTCGTGGTCGCCCGTCACCACGACGAGAGTGTCGTCCGGATGCTTCTCCTGGAACGCGAGTGCGACCTTGACGGCCTCGTCGAGGGCAAGGACGTCGCGCAGGTTCGTCGCCGCGTCGTTGCCGTGTCCGGCCCAGTCGATGCGTCCGCCCTCGGCCATCATGAAGAAGCCCGCGTCGCCGTCGAGCATTTCGATGCCCTTCGACACCATCTCGGCAAGCGTCGGCTGGGACGCGTCGGCGTCGATTGCGTTTTCAAGGGCGCCGTTCGTGAACTTCGTGAGGACCTTTCCGTCGCCGGGCTTGAGCGCGAAGAAATCCGCCTTCGTCTCGACGATGCGGTAGCCCTTGGACTTCACGTATTCGTAGGCGTCGCCGCACTCCTTGAAGCGCTTGCTGTTCTTGGAGTTCCTCTCCGAGACGTCGAGCCCGCCGCCGGCGAAGAAGTCGAAGCCGGACTCCGCGAGGTCGAGCGATATCCCGTACGAGTCGCCGCGGTTCTTGTTGTGCGCGTAGAACCCGGCCGGGGTCGCGTGAGTGATCGTGACCGTCGTTATGATGCCGACCTTGCGTCCCGCCTTCTTCGCGGCCGTTGCGGAGGAGTAGAGCGGCGCGCCCTCGGGATCGACGCCCACGTAGTGGTTGCGCGTCTTCTCCCCGCAGGCGATCGCCGTGGCCGCGGCCGCGGAATCCGTCACAAGCGAGTCGGCGCTGCACGTGCGCGTAGTAGCGGAAAACGGCATCGCGTTCATCGCGAGCGAGCCGCCGCCCGCCTTGCGGGAGAACTCCTCCGCCGTCATGCGCTGTGGGATCGACATCCCGTCGCCGATGAAAAGGAACAGATACTTCGGTCCCGCGGCAAACACCTGGACGGAAACCGCACACAGCATCGCGACTAGAATCTTCTTCATGGCGTTAATTATATCACATTATGACGGTGTAGTGGAAGTCCGCGGCGGACGCTCAGCGGTCCTTGAGCCGCACGTAGGGACGCGGATGGTAGATCGGCTTGTATGCCGGGCGGATGATCGGTCCGGCGTTGACGAGCTCCTCCATCCGGTGCGCACACCAGCTGACGCAGCGCGCGACGGCGAAAAGCGGAGTGTACAGCTCCGTCGGAATGCCGAGCATGTCGTACACAAAGCCGGAGTAGAGGTCGACGTTCGCGCAGACGTCCTCGGCGCGCGGATGGCGCGACTTGACGATCGCGGGCCCAAGACGCTCGATCGACTCGAACAGGTGCATCTCCTCCTCGCGGTGCTTTTCCTTCGCGAGCACGCGCGCCTTCTCCTTGAGCATCTGCGCACGGGGGTCGGATATCGTGTAGACCGCGTGGCCGAGTCCGTAGATGAGGCCAGAGCCGTCGCCCGCCTTCTTGTCGGCGATCTTCTCGAGGTAGCGCACGACATTCGCGTCGCGGTTCCATCCCTCGACGTTGCGCATTATCTCCGTCATCTGGCGCATGACCCTGAGGTTCGCGCCGCCGTGGCGCGCGCCCTTGAGCGAGAGGATGGAAGCGGCGACGGACGAGTAGATGTCGGAGTGGGACGACGTTACGACATGCGTCGTGAAGGACGAGTTGTTGCCGCCGCCGTGCTCCGCGTGGAGTATGAGCGCGAGATCCAGCGTCTCCGCCTCGAGCTTCGAGTACTTGCCGTCCTCGCGAGTGAGCATGAGGATGTTCTCGGCCGTCGACTTCTCGGGGTCGGGATTGCGGATCATCAGCGAACCGCCGTCGTGGTAGTGCACCTTCGCCTGGTAGGCGTAGGCCGCCATGGTGGGCATGGAGCCGATGAGGTCCACGGACTGCTCGAGGCACTTGTCGATAGACAGGTCGTCCGGCGTGCCGTCCGGGTCGAACGCATAGGCGAAGAGCACTGCGCGGGCGAGCGCGTTCATGATGTCCTTCGGCGGATGCTTCATGATCGCGTTCTCCTTGAAGCCGTCCGACAGCTTGCGGTGCGCGCCGATGCGGCTCTTCCAGTCGATGAGCTCGTGCTCGGTCGGGAGCTCCCCGAACAGCAGCAGGTACGCCGCCTCCTCGTATCCGAAGCGGTGCTCGCGCTTGTCGGCCATCACGAGTTCCTTGACGTCGATGCCGCGGTAGTAGAGCTCGCCGGGAACCGCCTTGCGCTCCCCTTCGTCCATGACGTAACCGTGGACGTTGCCGATTGTCGTGAGACCGACAAGCACGCCCGAGCCGTTGTCGTTGCGAAGACCTCTCTTCACGCCGTACTTCGCGTACAGCGCGGGGTCGATGTAGTCCGCCTTGCGGACCTTTTCAGCCTGTTTCTTGAGCCACTTCTTCTCTGACATGGTACAATTCCTCACTTAAAGGGAAAATTATACCATATTTTCCGTCCGCGTGTTGCGCAAATGCGGAAGAGTTCAGCGGTCGATCGCGGCACGCGCCGCGGCAAGGTCCGCAAACTCGCCCCCGGCGATCATCTGGACGATCAGATTGCCGATGGCGGTGCCCTCTATCGGACCCGCGAAGACCTCGAGCCCAGTCGCCTCGGCCGTGAGCGAGTTGAGGTACTTGTCCTGGCAGCCGCCGCCGACGATGTTTATAGAAGTGTACACCTTGCCCGTGATTTCGGAAAGGTTGCCGATCGCATTTGCGTAGCACTCCGCAAGCGACAGGTAGACGCACTGCATGAGCTCGCCCACGGTCGCAGGAGGCTTCCCGACCTCGGACGCGGCGGACATCACCTCGCCGATCATCGACTCCGGATTGAGGAAGCGCCCGTCGTTGACATCGACGGTGACGTTGTAGCCTATGCCGCGCGCAACCATAGACAGGTCGCCGAACGAGTATTCGCGCCCCTTCTCGTAGTCCGAAAGCTTCGCAAGCGCCTCCTTCGTCGCCTCGGCGCCCTTGCCCTCGACATACTCGACGCCGTTGAGCTCGCGGCGGATCGACTGGATCATCCACAGGCCCATGATGTTCTTGAGGTAGCGGAAGCGCCCCCATGCGCCGCCTTCGTTCGTGAAATTCGCGAGACACGACGCCTTCGTCGTAATGGGCTTTTCGTTCTCCACCCCGAGGAGCGACCAGGTTCCGGACGAGAGATACACCGCCCGGTCGTCGCGCGCCGGCACCGCGAGGTACGCGGACCCGGTATCGTGCATCGCCGGAAGCACCACCTTGACGCCCTTGTACTCTCCGACAGTCGCACCGGGCATCTCGAGCTTCCCGAAGATGCGCTTCGGGAGCCCTAGCCTCTCGATGAGGTCGAAATCCCAGTCCTTCTTCGCGGCGTTAAGGAGCGAAGTCGTCGAGGAGTCGGTGTACTCGTGGACAATGTTGCCCGTGAGCCTGTAGTTGAGGTACTCGGGGACCATAAGGAACTTTGCGGCCCTCTCGAGCTGCTCGGGGTGCTCCTTCTTGAGCG
Source organism: Kiritimatiellia bacterium (assembly GCA_016296065.1). Taxonomy (GTDB): domain Bacteria; phylum Verrucomicrobiota; class Kiritimatiellia; order RFP12; family UBA1067; genus UBA1067. Next base: position 21,810 of record JAEDKA010000046.1, on the reverse strand, counting down.
CCCAGAGCTGGTAGATCGTGTTGAACGCCGTCTTCTGTATGCCGCACCGGGCGTAGAGGTCCTGAAACGACATCACCTGCGCCTCAATCTCCTCGGCCGCCCCCTGTGTGCGCGCATCGCGGTACGCGACGGAGTCGCAGCAGAGTTCGCCCTTCTCGTCGAGAAGAACGAAGTCCACGCCCCAGGTGTCGATTCCGATCGACTCCACGGGACCGCGCTTCAGCGCCTCGTCGATTCCGGCCTTCACGGACTCAACGAGCTTCTCGATGTCCCAGCAGTCGTGTCCGTTGCGGCGCACCTGCCCGTTTACGAAGCGATAGACCTCCTCGAGGGCGATCTTGCCGTCCTTCACTGTGCCGAGGATGTGCCGGCCCGAACTCGCGCCGATGTCGATTGCAAGGTAGTTCTTCATTTCAAGTCTCCAGGTGTTTTCCGCTCAGCAGCCGAGCAACGATGCGAGAAGCGGATCCTTCACGGCGATCTCCTCGCCGGTGAGTCCTTCTATTTCGTGCGGGAAGACAATCCACTCGAGGCCGACGTCCTTGACGAAGTAGTCGGGCTTAAGGTCGGTCTTGTTCTTCTCCGGTTTCCAGTATACGCAGGCGAGGCGCATCTGGGCGCCCGCCTTGGCGATGCGCTCGCTCACGGCCTTCGCGGTCTTGCCGGTGTCGAAGACATCGTCCACGACGAGCACCTTGTCGCCAGGCCTGAGCATGCCGAATATCTCCTCGCCGAGCGTGAACACGACCTCGCCGGCGTTTTCGCCGATTCCGGAATAGCTCGCGCACTTGAGCGGGATATGGCGGATGTCCCAGCCAGACACCTTGAAGTACTCGTGCAGCGTAACGCCGACGGCAGCGCCGCCGCGCCACAGGGCGATGAGGATGTCGGGCTTCCAGCCCGACTTCCTCACGCTGGCCGCGAGCCTCCACGAATCGCGGAGGTACTCGTCGGCCGACAGATAGTGCTTGTCGTTCAGCGCCATATCAGAAGTTCCATGCGAGGCCAACGCCGCCCCAGGCGAAGTCCTTGTACTGACCATAGTCGTTGCCGCTGCCAGTCTCGCAGGCATGGCGGAGGTCATGGTCGATGATGTGGCACCAGTAGACCTTGGCGAAGAGGCTCAGGTGCTCGGCGAACTGCCAGCTGATGTCGAAGCCGAGGCGCGAGGAGGCCATTCCGGAGCCGTGGAGCTCGGACCACCCCGCCGTCGGGAAGCACCAGTTGTAGCGGTGCGAACGCCAGACGAGCTCCCAGGTCGGGGTGACCGTCACGTCGTCCGCAATGCCAATCGTCTTCTTGAGTCCGCCGAGGAACAGGTTCGCCTTGTTCTCGTGGTATTCGTGCACCCACTTGAAGTAGGGCGTCACAAACGGGTTCTTGAGCTCGAAGTAGTGGTTCCAATCCATCGTCGTCATCGTGGAGACGCTCGACTGGTAGTGCCCGCGGCGGCCCTTCGCCCACTGGGTCGACGGATTGTGTCCGCGATGGTGGGGATAGTAGTACCACACGACCTCAGTGCGGTAGCCGAGGCCCCAGACCCTGTCGTCGTCAAACCAGAACGTGTGGTCGAAGTGGATGTTGTAGTCCTGCTCGTTGAACCACTTGCCGTACTGTCCGTTGCGCTTGTCGGTGAGATCGGTGTTGAGCCAGATGCCGACGCCGACCGAGCCGATTTCCCAGGGAAGGTTGATGTTCCCCTCAGCGTACGTCTGCCACGTGGGCTCGGAGTTGAGGAGGTCGCCGTAGAGCTGGTAGCCGGAGTAGATTCCTGTCGAGCCGAAGCCCCAGATAAGCGGAGCCTCGTCCTCCTCGGCCTCAGCCTCCTCGGCCTCGCTCTGCGCCCCGGCGTCCGGCGCCGCAGGCTTGGGTTCATCAGCAAACGCCGCGAAGACCGCGGCGGAAACAGCAGCAACCATCAGTTTTTTCATCACATTCCCCCTGGGATTTGTTAGTAAGTTTGACAACACCAATATTCTACCAAAAAAATCTGATTCCGTCACCTGCGGGCGCCAGATGGAGGGGGATCAGCGCAAGCGAGTAGTTTATTGTCTCGCGCAAAGGACAAAAGGGCGCGGCGAATGTGCCGCGCCCTTTATGTTGACGGAATCACTCCGTTTTTCAGCCAAGGAGGTCGTCGCCGCCGCCGAGATCACCGCCGTCGGTGACAATCTCGTCGGAGTTCTGGATGTCGCCTCCGTCGGCGGACGTGTCGCCGTTGTCTGCCACTAGGATGGGGTCACCGAGATCGGACTCGTCGTCGTTCTCCTCGCCGGGCAGGCCCGACGCCGGGATGCCGTAGAGCTCCTCGTGGCGCTTGCGCTGCTCCTCGCGGAGCTGCTCCATCTCCTCGTCGCTGATCGCGTCGCAGAGCGGCACGAGCTTGAGGTAGCGGTGGAGCGGGAAGCCGGTGCCGCCGGGGATGAGGTGGCCGAGGATGACGTTCTCCTTGAAGCCACGCAGCTCGTCGACCCTGCCCATCGTCGCGGCCTCGGTGAGGACGCGCGTCGTGTCCTGGAAGGACGCGGCGGAGATGAACGAGTCGGTCTCGAGCGCGGCCTTGGTGATGCCGAGGAGCGCGGGCTGGGCCTCCGCCGGACGGCGGCCTTCCTCCATCATCTGCTCGTTCACCTTGAGGAACGTCTGGCGCGTGACCTGCTCGCCCCAGAGGAAGTCCGTGTCGCCCGGGTTCGTGATGCGGACCTTGCGGAGCATCTGGCGGACGATGATCTCGATGTGCTTGTCGTTGATTTCCACGCCCTGCAGACGGTAAACCTGCTGGACTTCGTTGACGAGGTACTTCTCGAGTTCCTGCGGACCGGAGACCTCGAGGATCTCCTGCGGGATGACAGGGCCTTCGGTCAGCTGCTGGCCCTTCTTCACGCGGTCGCCCTTGAACACGACGATCTGCTTGCCCATCGGAATGAGGTGCTCTTCGACGAGTCCGGTGACGTCGTCGACGACCTTCACGCAGCGCTTGCCGCGCACGTTCTCGCCGAACTCGATGACGCCCTCGATCTTCGCGATTTCGGCCGCGTCCTTGGGCTGGCGGGCCTCGAAGAGCTCTGCGACGCGCGGAAGACCGCCGGTGATGTCGCGCGTCTTCGCGGCTTCACGGGGCGTCTTCGCGAGGAGCATGCCGGCCGTGGCCTTCATGCCGTCGCGGACCATGACGATGGCCTTTTCAGGGACGTCGTGCGAGTCGACCATCGCGCCGCTCTCGTCGCGGATCTCGATGCGCGGGTGGAGGTTGGACTCGGAGGTCGGCAGGACGACGAGCGTCTTCGCGCCGGTGGCGCGGTCCGTCTCGGTCTTGACGCTGACGTCTTCCTCGAAGTCGACGAACTGGATCGTACCGGCCGTCTCGGAGAGAACAGGCACGGAGTGCGGGTCCCACGTCGCGACCTTCTGTCCCTTCTTCACCTCCGCGCCGTCCTCGATGAGGAGCGTCGTGCCCATCTGGAGCTGGTAGGTGTCGAGCTTGTTGCCGCTCTTGGAGTAGATCTCGAGCGTGCCGTTCTTGTTGAGGACGACTTCGCGTCCCTCGTCGTTGCGCACGCGGCGCACGTCGACGAACTTGGCGACGCCGTCGTTCTTGAGGACGATCTCCGGGACCTTCGCGGTCGCGGACGCGGTTCCGCCGATGTGGAACGTACGCATCGTCAGCTGCGTGCCGGGCTCGCCGATGGACTGCGCGGCGATGATGCCGACAGCCGTGCCGATCTCGACCTCGCGGCCGGTCGACAGGTCGCGTCCGTAGCACTTCGCGCACATGCCGTGCTCGGCGTCGCAGGTGAGGCCGGAGCGGATCCAGACCTTCTCGATGCCGGACTTGTTGATCTTCTCGCACGCCTCCTCGTTGATGATCTCGTTCGCGGGGACGATCGTCTCGCCCGTCTTGGGGTCGCGGATCTCGTAGAGGGCGGTCCTGCCGAGCGCGCGGTCGCCGAGCGTCACCTTGACCTCGTCGCCTTCGACGATGGCCTCGACCTCGATGCCGTTCACCGTGTTGCAGTCCTCCTGCGTGATGATGACGTCCTGCGACACGTCGACGAGCTTACGCGTAAGGTAGCCCGCGTCGGCCGTCTTGAGCGCCGTGTCGGCGAGACCCTTGCGGGCGCCGTGCGACGAAATGAAGTACTCGAGAACCGACAGTCCCTCGCGGAACGACGCGGTAATCGGGCGCTCGATGATGTCGCCGTTAGGCGCGGCCATGAGTCCGCGCATACCCGCGAGCTGGCGGATCTGCAGCTTCGAACCACGGGCCTTCGAGTCGACGAACATGTAGACCGGGTTCAATTCGGTCGGGTTCTTGTTCTCGGGGCTGATGTTCTTGTCGATCGTCTTGTAGAGCTCGTCGCCGACCTTCTCGGTCGTGGACGACCAGATGTCGACGATCTTGTTGTGGCGCTCGCCGTCGGTGATGATGCCCTGCTGGAACTGCTTCTGGACCTCGTCGGCGGCCTTGCGCGCCTTCGCGACCTCGGCGTCCTTCTCGGCCGGGCGGATCATGTCCTTGAGGCCCATCGACGCGCCGGAGATCGTCGCGAAGCTGTAGCCGAGCGTCTTGAGGCGGTCGATAGCGAGAACGGTCTCGTCATGCCCCGCCACCTTGTGGCAGTCGAGGATGAGGTTGCCGATCGTGGACTTGGAACACTTGTCGTTCCAGAAGCCCATCTCCTTGGGCCACACGTTGTTGAACACGACGCGTCCGGCGGTCGTCTCGATGACGCGCTTCGAGGGGTCGCCGTGCGGACGGCCGACGGTGCCGAAGTCGGGGTTCCTGAAGCGGATCCTGGAGTGGTAGGAGATCGCGCCCTCGGCGATGCCGAACTCGACCTCGCCGATGTCGTTGAAGAGCGGCAGGTGCTCCTCGCCGGCCGGGAACTTGCCGGCGATCTTGCCGGCGAGCTTGTCCTGCTGCGAGGGGACCGTGAGGAAGTAGAGCCCGAGGCAGACGTCCTGCGTCGGCGTGACGATCGACTTGCCCGAAGCGGGCGAGAAGATCGACGTCGTGGCGAGCATCATGAGCTTCGACTCCATCTGCGCCTCGATCGAGAGCGGCACGTGCACGGCCATCTGGTCGCCGTCGAAGTCGGCGTTGAACGGCGTGCAGACCATCGGGTGCAGGCGGATCGCCTTGCCTTCGACGAGCACCGGCTCGAACGCCTGGATCGACAGACGGTGGAGCGTCGGCGCGCGGTTGAGGAACACGGTCTTGTCCTTCGTGACCTCCTCGAGGATCGCCCAGATCTGGTCGTCGTGGCGCTCGATCATCTTGCGCGCGGTGCGGACCGTGTGGCAGATGCCGCGCTCCTTGAGGACGCGGATGATGAACGGCTCGAACAGACGGAGAGCCATCTCCTTCGGAATGCCGCACTGCGGGAACTTGAGGTCAGGTCCGACGCAGATCACGGAACGTCCGGAGTAGTCGACGCGCTTGCCGAGGAGGTTCTGGCGGAAGCGTCCCGTCTTGCCCTTGAGCACCTCGGAGAGGGACTTGAGCGGACGGTTGCCCGGGCCGGTCACGGCGCGCCCGTGGCGTCCGTTGTCGAACACCGCGTCAACGGCCTCCTGGAGCATGCGCTTCTCGTTGCGGATGATGACGTCCGGCGTCTTGAGCGCGAGCAGGTTGCTGAGACGGTTGTTGCGGTTGATGACGCGACGGTAGAGGTCGTTCAGGTCGGAGGTCGCGAAGCGGCCGCCTTCGAGCGGGACGAGCGGACGGAGTTCCGGCGGAATGACCGGCAGCACGTCCAGCACCATCCACTCGGGCTTCGAGTTCGACACGCGGAAGCCCTCGACCACCTTCATGCGCTTGGCGATCTTCTTGCGGTTCTGCTTGGAGCGGGTGTTCTCCATCTGCTCCTCGAGCTCCTTCATGAGCTCGTCGAGGTCGAGCTTCTTGAGGAGCTTCCTGACCGCCTCCGCGCCCATCTCGGCCTTGAAGCCGTCGGGGTACTTCTCCTGCGCGTCGATGTACTCCTGCTCGGAGAGGATCTGGCCCTCCTTGAGGCCGGTGTCGCCCGCCTCGATGACCATCCAGTCCTGGTAGTAGAGAACGCGCTCGAGCTCGCTTGTCGTCTTGTCGAGGAGCAGGCCCATCCTGGAGGGCGAGCACTTGAAGAACCAGATGTGGCTCACGGGGACCGCGAGTTCGATGTGGCCCATGCGCTGGCGGCGCACCGACGCGAGCGTCACCTCGACGCCGCAGCGGTCGCAGACCATGCCCTTGTTCTTGATGCGCTTGTACTTGCCGCAGGCGCACTCCCAGTCCTTCGTAGGTCCGAAGATCTTCTCGCAGAAGAGTCCGTCCTTCTCGGGGCGGTACGTGCGGTAGTTGATCGTCTCGGGGTTCTTGACCTCTCCGTGCGACCAGCTGCGGATCGTCTCCGGCGAGGCGAGCTGCACCTTGACGGCGTCGTAGTGGGCGGATGCGTTGAACGAGCCGCCGAATATGTCTGAAGTGTTGTAAGGATTCATCTCAGTTTCCCTGTTGTACTATCCACTAATCACTAACCACTGACCACTGATCACTGGAGGTTGAGCGCACCCGAAAGGAGGTCGTCGGAGGCCTTCGCCTCGGGAACCTGCGCCGTCGGGGCCGCGGACGGTCCGTCGGACTTGCGCCTTCCGTCCGCCTCGCCTCCCAGCAGCTGGGTGTCGAGGCACAGTCCGCGCAGTTCGTGGATGAGCACCGAGAACGACTCGGGCATTCCGGAATCGAGGACGTTCGTGCCCTTGACGATGGACTCGTAGATCCTCGTGCGGCCCTGGACGTCGTCGGACTTGACGGTGAGGAGCTCCTGCAGTGCGTAGGCGACGCCGTACGCCTCGAGGGCCCACACCTCCATCTCGCCCATGCGCTGTCCGCCGAGCTGCGCCTTGCCGCCCAGCGGCTGCTGGGTGACGAGCGAGTAGGGACCGACCGCACGCGCGTGGATCTTGTCCGTGACGAGGTGGTGGAGCTTGAGCATGTAGATCACGCCGACCACGACCTTCTGCTCGAAGGGCTCGCCGGTGAATCCATCGTAGAGAACCGTCTTGCCCTCGGGGCAGATCCAGCTCTGGGCGCCCTCTTCCTTCTCCTGCACCTCGCGGGCCTTCCTGAGAAGGTCGTCGATCTCCGACTCCTGGACGCCGTCGAACACGGGCGTCGCGGCGTGGAAGCCGAGCGTGCGGCAGGCAAGGCCGAGATAGGTCTCGAACAGCTGGCCGAGGTTCATTCGCGAAGGCACGCCGAGCGGGTTGAGGACGATGTCGACCGGACGCCCGTCGGGGAGGAACGGCATGTCGCACGACGGGAGGACGCGCGAAACGACGCCCTTGTTTCCGTGGCGGCCCGCCATCTTGTCGCCGGGCTGGAGGTTCTTCTTGTCGACGAGGAAGACGCGAACCTGCTTGACGACCTCGCCGTCGGCTCCGAACTCGCCGAACTCGTTGTCGTCAGCCTCCTCGGGATCCTCAAGGGCGGCGAACTCCGCCTCGAACGGGTCCATGATGCCGAGGATGCGGTCCTTGGCCGGGCCGTCGTCCATATCCCAGTGCGCGTGCGCCTTGGCGAGCGTGGCGAGCTGGCCCTTCTTGATCTTCTTGTTCGCGGGAATGATGATGTCGCCCGTGGTCGTGTCCGTAACGTCGAACGGGACCTTCTCGTTCATGATCTCGGCGACGAGCTTGGCGACAAGGTCCTTCTCGAGCTTTGCGAGCTGGTTCTTGCGCTTCTTCTCCGCGTCCTTCTTGGCGCGCTTGGACTTCTTCTCGTCCCCGGCCTCGAGCTGCGAGCTCGACTGCACCTGCACGCCCATGACGACGCCGGTCGTCCCGGGCGGGACGACGAGCGAGGTGTCGCGGACGTCCGCCGCCTTCTCGCCGAAGATCGCCCTGAGCAGCCTCTCCTCGGGGGAGAGCTCGGTCTCGCCCTTCGGCGTGACCTTGCCGACGAGGATGTCGCCGGGCTTCACCTCTGCGCCGACGCGCACGATGCCGTCCGGACCGAGGTTCTTGAGCGCGTCCTCGCTGACGTTCGGGATGTCGCGCGTGATTTCCTCGGGGCCGAGCTTCGTGTCCCTCGCGCCGCAGTCGAACGTGACGATGTGCAGCGACGTGAACATGTCCTCCCTCACGAGGCGCTCGTTCACGAGAATCGCGTCCTCGAAGTTGTATCCGCGCCAGCTCATGAACGCCACGAGCAGGTTCTTGCCGAGCGCAAGCTCGCCCTGGTCCGTCGCGGGACCGTCAGCAAGGCAGTCGCCCACCTTGACCTTCTGGCCCTTCTTGACGATGGGCTTCTGGTTGAAGCACGTGCCGGAGTTGCAGCGGCGGAACTTCTGGAGGTCGTAGCGCCACACGCCGTGCGCGGGATCGTGCGCGAACGGATCCTTCGCCGACGGAAGCTTCCCGTCGTCGGTGACGACGATGAAGTCGGCCGAGACGTACGCGACCGTGCCGTCCGCGAGAGCCGTCAGGATGACGCGGCTGTCCTTCGCCGAGACGCCCTCGAGGCCCGTCCCGACGTACGGACGCTCCGTCGACATCAGCGGCACGCCCTGACGCATCATGTTCGCGCCCATGAGCGCGCGGTTTGCGTCGTCGTGCTCGAGGAACGGAATGAGGCCGGCGGCGATCGAGATCACCTGCATCGGCGCGACGTCCATGTACTGCACCTCGCGCGCGGGCTTCTCGCAGAACTCCGTCCTGAAACGGCACGTGACGCGCTCCTCGGCGAAGTGGCGCGCCGACGTGAGCGGGGCGTTCGCCTGCGCGATGACGTACTTCTCCTCCTCGTCCGCGGGCAGGTACTCGATCTCGTCCGTCACCTTTCCGCCGACGACCTTGCGGTACGGCGTCTCGATGAAGCCGAAGCGGTTGATCTGCGCGTAGATGCCGAGCGACGAGATGAGGCCGATGTTCGGGCCTTCAGGCGTCTCGATCGGGCAGATGCGGCCGTAGTGCGAGGGATGCACGTCGCGGACCTCGAAGCCGGCGCGCTCGCGGGAGAGACCGCCGGGACCGAGGGCCGAGAGACGGCGCTTGTGCGCAAGGGCCGAGAGAGGATTCGTCTGGTCCATGAACTGCGAAAGCTGCGAGCGAGCGAAGAAGTCCTGCACAACCGCGCTGAACGTCTTCGAGTTGACGAGGCGCTGCGTCGTGAGCGGACCCTGGTCGGGGTTGTGCACCGTCATGCGCTCGCGGATGAGCCTCTCGGTGCGCGCGAGGCCCTTGCGGCACTCGTTCTCGAGAAGCTCGCCCGTCGTGCGGATGCGGCGGTTGCCGAGGTGGTCGATGTCGTCCACCACGTCCTTGCCCGTGTAGATCCTGAGAAGGAGGCGGATCGCCTCGATAACGTCGATTCCGCCCTCCGAAAGCGTGCGGAGGTTCTCGTCGACCTTGCCCGTGAGCTTCAGGCGCTTGTTGATCATGTGGCGCCCGACGAGGCTCAGGTCATAGTGCTTCAGGTCGTGGAACATGCGGCGGAGCATCTGCTTCGCGTTCGTGGCGGTGGGCGGATCGCCCGGGCGCATGCGCTTGTAGACCTCCTTGAGCGCGTCCTCCTCGTTGTGGATTCCGGCCTTCGCGTCCTCGCGGAGCGTCTTGATCAGGATGCCGTTGTCGACCGACACGTCGACGACGTCGACCTGCTCGATGCCGGCCGCCGCGAGCTGCTCCATCATCGCGGGGGTGACGGGGTCGTAGCGACGGGCGATGACAGCCTGCGAAGCCGCGTCGACGAGGTCGTCCTTCATGACGAGGAGCCTCAGGTCCTTGTCGGCGTACTTCTTGCCCGTCGGAAGGGTCTTGAAGTAGTAGAAGAGCTGCATGAGCTGCTCGTCGGACCCGTGGCCGAAGGCCCTCAGGAGCGTCGTCGCGTAGAATTTCCGGCGGCGGCGGCGCTGGTCCATGAAGCACCACATGATGTCGTTCGTGTCGAACATGATCTCGATCCAGTTGCCGCGGTCGGGAATGATGCGGCACGAGACGAGAGGCTGCCCGTTCGCGTGCACCTGGCGCTCGGTCGAAATGCCGGGGGAGCGGTGCAGCTGCGAGACGATGACGCGCTCGGCGCCGTTGATCACGAACGCACCGTCAGGCGTCATCATCGGCATGTCGCCGAGGAAGACCTCTTCCTCGCGGACGTCGCCCGCGTCGTTGAGACGGAAGTTCGCGTATAGCGGACGGGAGTAGGTCTCGCCGTCAATGAGCGCCTGGAGATACGACTTCTTCGGGGCCTCGAGCCTGTAGCTGACGAAGTCCAGCGAATAGCGCGCGTCTCCGGAGACGACGGGGAAGACCTCCTTGAATATCGCCTGAAGACCACGGTCCTCGCGCGACTGCGGCTCGACGTCGGCCTGCAGGAAGTCTTGATACGATTTGGTCTGGATCTCAATGAGGTCCGGTGGCGTCTCGGCCATGCCCTGAAGGCGGCCGAATACCTTGCGTTCTGCGCTCATTATGACACTTACCTTGTTTTGTCGTTTGTTAGAAAATTGCAGTTTCTGCAGCCCCCAATGCGCCTGAAGTGTGGTAAGCGGCCACTTTGTTAACTGTGCACATTGCGGGTTTGAGTTGGAAATTATATCAAAAACTCCCCCTTGCGCGCAAGGGGGCAAATTTGCTATAATGTCCCGCAAGTGAATGGACCGGTAGCTCAGTCGGTCAGAGCAGGTGACTCATAATCTCCTGGTCGTGGGTTCAAGTCCCGCCCGGTCCACCATTAAAAACCCCGAACAATCGGGGTTTTTGCTTTTTCAGGCCACTACGCAAGCTCCTTTGACCTGCGCGCGGCGGCGGCTAGCGTTTCGGCGACGATCTTCTTGAACGCGGGGACGTCAAGCTTCTCCATCCCGGCGGCGGTCGTGCCGCCCTTCGTGCAGACGCCCTCGATGAACGGCCTGAGCTCCATGCCGCTCTCGCGCAGGAACTTCGCCGTGCCGTACATCGTCTGCTCCGCCAGGAGCCGCGCGACGGCGGGCTTGAGCCCGAGCTTCACGCCGGCCTCGGCCATAGCCTCCTCCATGTACGCGAAGTATGCAGGACCGGATCCCGAAAGCGCCGTCACTGCGTCGAAGTCCTTCTCCTTGAGGACAACTGTCTCGCCCGCTCCGCCGAGGATCTTCTCGACGAGCTTCACGTCCTTCTCCGGCGTCTTCGGACCAGGGCATATCGCACACATACCGGCGTTAGCGCGGAGCGCTAGGTTGGGCATCACGCGCACGAGCCTCACCTTCGATCCAAACGCCTTGCGGAGCTTCGCAAGGGTCTTGCCGGCGACGATGGAGACGAGCGTGTGTCGGTCGGTAAGGAGCGGCTTCACGTCCACGGCAAGCGCGTCGACGTCCTGCGGCCTGACCGCGAGGAACACGAAGCGCGCCTTCTTTACGACCTCCTTCGCGTCTCCGGTCGTCGCAACGCCGTACTTGCGCGCAAGCTCCTTCGCGCGCGCCTCGACCCTTTCGGCCATCAAGACGCCGCTCTTGTCCGCGACAGCGGAGAGTATACCTTCCGCCATCTTGCCCGCACCGAGAAATCCTATCTTCGCCATACGTGTCTCCTTTTTCAGCTTTGTTGGCGCAAATTATACCATGACACACCGTTCTCGTGCAACCCGCGGTCAACATTCGCCCCCGAGCCTTGGTAGCTCACTGACGGGCGTGCTTTCCGGCTAACGGATTGTCATCCGGGAAGAAGTCGTAGAACTGGTACCACTGGTCTGGATGCAACAGCGCGGCGCGTTCAAGAAACGCAACGTAGTCCCCGAGAAGGTCCGTTCCAAGCATCTTCGCCTCCACGGCATAGGCGTTCCATCCGGTGCGCACGCAGGTGATGGCGTAGACCGGACACTCCATCAGCTTCGCGAAGCGGAAGACCCCCTTCGGGAACTCGCACTTGCATCCGAGGAACTCGCGCCTCAGCGTGGCCGATCCGCTAGCGGCCGGCCTGTCGCCCGCCATAAGCACGATGTCGCCCCGCCTTATCGCCTCCTGCATCTCCACCGCCGTCTCTACGCCGATGTCCTCAACCGCATGGAGCCGAAGCTTGCTTCTGTCGAGATGCTTCACGAAGTACGACGTGTATATCGCGTCGCGCCCCATCTGCTGAAAGGCGTGGACCAATGGAGGTTGAAAAGTTGAAATGTTGATTTGTTGATTGGCTGCGAGAGCGGGGAGGACCTCGATGCATCCGACATGGGTCGAGAGGAGGAAGCATCCGCCCTTCATCCACCCGGAATCTCCGCCGACCGTCATCTTTGGCGGACTCTTCATAAAGCAGCACGCGTCCATCTTGTCCACCATCGCCCACGCGAAGTTGAGCATGATGCGGAATGGTGAAATGGCGCATCCCGCTGACTGGGGGAAGCGGCGTCTCGCCGCTTCAGACAAGCGTAAATCCTCACATGACTGGGGGAAGCGGCGTCTCGCCGCTTCAAACAAGCGAAAATCCTCACATGACTGGGGGAAGCGGCGTCTCGCCGCTTCAAGAAACTTCCTCAGCGCATCCCTCACCGGCTTCGCCCACGGATACACGCACAGTATTATGAAGATGCAAACGAACTTCGTGAACGACTTGCCGAGTATCCTGTATGTCGTGAATATCGCCCACATCCTAATCTTCCCCGCCCCGCGCTGCGGCTGGTCGGCCCAGCCGGCGGATGTAGAAGTTGGGGACTGTCCCCGTTTTTCCAGGAACTGTCCCCAGCTCGACAGGGAGAACAGATACGAGAAGAAGAGCCCGCAGGCAAGCGTGACGCCCATTCCGCGCGTAACCGGGAACGACGTGAGCGCAAGAGTCCCGAATCCGATGAAAGATGTGAGGAAACTCGCCTTGACGACGCGGCTCGATCCGCCGGCGCGATGGAAGATCACGTAGTCTATTCCTACGCCGACAAGGATGAAGAAGCAGACGAGGTGGAAGAAGCACACGGTCATCCCAAACCACCCGAGGACGCCTGCCGTCGCGACTACCGACGCCGCGATCGGCGCCGCATAGGAGAAGAACCTCCTGCGGAAGAGCGCGACAAGCACGACGAGAAGCACGGCGAAGGAGACGGCAAGCAGGACGTTCGTCTCGGATGCGAGCGACTCGAACATCGACGCAAGCTCGCCGCGTGTATCAATAACCCTCGCGAGCCCAGGCGAAAGGAACTTCGCCGCCGCGCTGGGGAAGACAAGGTATTCGCGTCCCTTGAACGTTAGGCGCATCTGGCGCGGCAGATCCGCCGCGGAAAGGAAATCCCCTCCCGGCTCGACGCCCATCTTCGCCTTCAGCGCCGCGTTCTCGCGCTGCCAGCGATCGAAGTCCGCGAAGTCCACAAGGGCAAGCTTCGCGTCGGAATATCCGAGCACCTCGGCGACGCGGGCCTCGTAAACTGCAAGACGCCTGCCCATGTCGTAGAACGACGATGGGTCGTTTCCGAACGAAATGCGCGTGAGCCCGTATGCCGCAAGCGCGAAAAGGACGACGCGCACCCACATCCAGAAGCGGCGGATGCGCCGCGGCGCTCCGTGCGGAAAGCGATCAGCCGCCATGCAACACTTCCCGTCCCACAGAACCGCCCAGCCGAATATCGCCGCAAGGCCGACGATCGTGAAGACGGACATCTCGCGCAGTACCGCCACGGACGAGAAAACGAGCGGAGCGAAGGAAAGGCTCGTCGTCGCAAGCGCCTGAGCAAGGCTGCGCACAAAGGACTTTCTGTCGCGCGACGCCTCTCCGGAAACGGCGTGGTAGCAATAGTCAACGCCAAGTCCGATGAGCGTCGTACCGAAGAGGAAGGTGAGGACGTGCGGACGCCCTGGAAGGACAAGGACTGCTGCAGAACCCGCCAGGAACCCAGTGCCAAGGGCGAAGAACGTCGGCAGGACAAAGCGGTAGCTGCCGAACAGCCACAGGCCGATCATCAGCACCACGAACAGCGAAACGCCTCCGAGTATGGATATCTGAAACTTCGTTGCGCGCGTCGCCTGGTCCGCGTGGAACGGCGCACCACTCAGCGCCACGCCGCCAATCTTGTTCGCGCGGAGCACAAGTCCGTAGATATAATCCTCCTTGCCGCGGACATCCGCCGTCAGCAGCACCGCGCCATCCGGGAGTCTGGGAGCAAGGACACTGAAGTCCATCGCGAAGTCGTTGAGAAAGTAAAACGGATCGTCCTCCTTCGGGAAAATACCAACGCCCGAATAGTCGCGGCGCATGGCAGAGCGCGCGATCTTGTTCGTCTCGCCGGCCTCGAGCTGCGCGCGGTGCTTTGCGGAAAGAAGCCCTTTGCCGTGCGTGCGCACAAGCTCAAAGGCGTTCGTCGGAGACATCTGTTCGTCAAAGTCCCAGGCCCTGCGCATGTAGTGCGCAGCCCGCTCGTTTTCACACAGCAGGCGGATCTGCGAGGACGACTTCTCGGCAAGCGCCTCGACCACTGTGCCGCGCCTGCCTACGAGCGCGAGGAGATCGGTCTCCACTCCGTCGCGTCCGAGGAGAAAGCACGCTCCCGCGCACGCTGCGAGCAGAAGAACGAACGCAACTTTTAGAATCCGTCTTTTCAACCTTTCAACCTTTCAACTTTTTTACGCCAGCTTCGCCGCCCTGAGAAGCGCCTCGCCGTCCTTGAGGAGCCCCGCGAGCGACTCCTTGCGCGCGAGTATCTCCTCGACGCGCTCCTCGATCGTGCCCTCGGAGACGAACGTGTGCACAAAGACTGTCTTGTCCTGTCCGATGCGGTGCGCGCGGTCAGTCGCCTGGTCCTCCACCGCCGGATTCCACCAGCGGTCGTAGTGGATCACGTGCGAGGCCTTCGTGAGGTTGAGTCCGTATCCGCCGGCCTTCAGGCTCAGGACGAAGGCCGAGGTCGGTGCGGACGGGCTGTTGAACAGCTCGATCTGCCGCTCGCGCTGCGCGGCGGTGAGCCCGCCGTGAAGGAACGCCACCGGACGCCCGAACGCCTTTTCGACGAGCTTCTTGAGCGCCTCGCCGACCTTGGCGTACTGCGTGAAGACGAGCGCCGACTCTCCGTTCTCGAATATCGTGCCCAGAAGCTCCACGAGCCGGTCCGCCTTGCCTCCCGCGACCCTGCCTCCGTCGAATCCGTCGCAAACGAGCTTGAGCCGCGTGATAAGCGCAAAGACATCGCCCTGCCTGCGCTCGCCGACGCGGTAGTCGGAAAGCGCCGTCTCGTACGCCGCGCGATCCGCGGGCGCGAGCATGCAGTATTCGCGCACCTCGCGCTTCTCGCCTATCTCGCCCGCGATGGCGGGATCGTCCTTCGTGCGCCTCAGCACGAACGGCTCAAGCGCGCGACGGAGCTTCTTTCCCTGGGAGCTCCGCGGATCTTCCGCGAGCGGACGCACAAAGCGCTCTTCGAACGACTTGCGGTCCCCGAAAAGCCCGGGGTTGAGGAATTCCTCGAGGCTCCAGATGTCCGCGACGGAATTCTCCACCGGCGTCCCCGTGAGCGCGACCCTCCTCGGCACGCCGAGCGCGCGCAGGGCGCGCGCGGCCTGGGTGTCCGGATTCTTTATCGCCTGCGCCTCGTCGAGGATGATTCCGCCCCATCCGATCTCCGTGAAATTCGAATGCTCCCTCACGAGCAGCGTGTAGCTCGTTACGACGACATCCGCCACCGCGACGGCCCTTCTGAATCCGCTCCCGACATGGCGCGCGTCGCCCTGGTGTACGTAGACGCGGAGCGCGGGGGCGAACTTCGCGAGCTCGTGCCGCCAGTTCGCGAGGAGCGTGAGCGGGGCTACGACGAGGAACGGAGCGTCCGGCGGCCTTGTGGCGGAGAGCATCCAGGCGATGGCCTGCACCGTCTTGCCGAGGCCCATGTCGTCCGCGAGCAGCGCGCCGAATCCGCGCGACGTAAGGCGCGACATCCATTCCGCGCCGCGCAGCTGGTAGTCCCTCAGCGAGCCCGCGAAGCCCTGCGGCGGGGCTACTCCCGCATCGACCGCGGACGATATGCCGCGGAGATCGGCGACGAGCGACGCGAGAGCGCCCTTCACCTCCACCTCCTCGACCTCGATGCGGGCTATCGCGCCCACCCCCAGCGCGAATGCGAGCGGATTCGCCTTCGTCTTCGCGACCTTCTCGAGCGCCCTCAGCGCCTCGCGCAGAATGCCGCGGTCGACTTCGATCCACCTGTCCCTGAAAAACACGAACGGGGAGTTCTGCTCAAGGAGGAACCTTATCTCGTCCGCCGTCACCTCCTCTCCGTCCACGCGCACCTTCAGCCTGACCGGCGGCGCGTCAACCGGACGTCCGGCCTCTCCGCCTACCTCGGCGGACACTGCGACGCGCGACTCCTCCGGCACGCCTGAGACGGAGTATCCCGCCTCGACGAGGGCGCGCGCTCCGCGCATGACGAAATCCTCGGCCTCGTTCTTAGAGAGCTCCGCGCGGAGGCACGTCTCGCCGAGCACCGCCTTAAGCCCCCTGAGTCCGCCCCAGACGTACGCCGCCTGTCCGAGCGCGCGGTACTGGCGGCGCCCCCTCGGGCGTCCGCACGTGACGGAGAAGCCATCCGGCGCGGAGCTGAATGTGAAGCACAGCTCGCCGCGCGAGCGGACATCCTCCTCGGCGCCGCCGTGCCACTCCGCGAGGTCGGCTGCGAACGCACCGCACTCCGCGTCGTCCCACCTCACGAGCCCCGTGCGGCTCCTGAGCGCCATCGTCCACGCGTCGTGCAGAGTCTCGTGGCGCTGCTCCTCCGCGTCCTCGCTCAAAGGCGAGACGAGCGGGGCGCGCACATACTCGTCGACCCAGTCGTTGTCGACGCCGAGCGCGCGCCAGCGCGCGTGCCAGCCGTCGTCCTCCTTCACGAGGTCCGGATAGAACCGGCCCTGCGAGACGAGTTCGAGAGCCTCAAGCTGTCTCGGACTCGGAGGCCTCATCTGCGCCCTTTGGCTCCTCCTGCGGACCCTCCGCCGAAGCCGAGACGTCCTCCTCTTCCTTCGCGACCTCCCCGAGGGTCTTCGTGCCGGAGAGCAGCGCAACGACCTGACCCTGCACCTCCGCGAGGTTCTCGAGGCGGATGCGCGGGTCGAGGATGACGAAAGTGTCGCCCTGCTTGCGGTCCTCGTATACGCGGCGTATCGTCCCGTCCTCAAGCTCCTTCGCGTCGCGTTCGACGAGAATCTTAGAGCGCTCCAGCATCACCGCGAGGACGTAGACGACGTTCTTCATGGCGGGGTCGTCGAGAGTGACGAGCTGGCGAAGTATCTCGCCCGCGTCCTCCTTCTTCAGGGCCTCCTTCTTCTCCTCCTTGACGGGAGCAAAGTAGACGCCGTCCCACTGGGAGAATGGCTCCCAGTCCCTCTGAGCCGTCTTCCAGCATTCTGGATGGCAGTCGAACCTCTCGTATCCGTCAGTCGTCTCCCTGAGCGCGCTCACGACCGGCGAGCGGTCGGCGAGGGGCTTCTGGCAGAGACTGCACACGTGTCCGCGCGAGCGTATGTTCCATTCCTGTGACATGCGACTATTATACCAAAAACTAGCGCAGCCGTATCACCGTCGGCAGAGGTTCCGGACGCGCCAGGACGAAGTCGTTCCCCCAGCTGTTCCCTGCGGTCATCACCTTCCTGCCGGAGGACGACGAATACGTGCCGGATTCGAGGTTCACATAAGGCGGACTAACAGCCGCTTTCAGAGTCACGGACATCGACACCTGCTCCGCCCTGTTCGACGCAGACACAAGGTACTGTGTCCCAGCCGACGTAGATCCGGATATGAGCAGGCTGTAGATTCCGTGCGAATCCGTCCTCGCCGTGGCGACGAGCTGCCGCGGATTGTTCGTAGTCTACGCGCGCACGACAGCACCTGCGTTCGGCGTGCCGTCCGCGAACGTGACGCGTCCGGACAGAAGATCTCCCGTCGCCTCGGGAAATATGTTGTATACGATGGAGTTGACCAGGTGTGACTCGTATTGATCGTTCGGAATGACATCGGGAAGCGCGTACCAGACGTCGCACCATCCGGACCAGCCCATGTTGAGGTGCACGTACAGCGTCTCTCCCGAGTATCCGTATCCGTCGGCAAGGACCTCGTGCCCGTCCAAACCGACCATGACCGGACACTTCGCGTCCAGGTTCGGCATCATCGTCTGAAGCACACGTTCCATCTCTATTCCCTGGCTGGAACTGCCGAGATAGGACTTCGCGTTGGCGTACAAGAACACTTTCTGAAGCGGATCATGGGCGAAGCCTCCATAGGACGACCCGTAGCCTGGCCCCCACTTCATGCGCATAGCGACCGCGCAGTCGTATACAAGCTTGCCGATCTCCTGCCGCTCCGCCTCGGTCGCGCCGCCCTCGTACCACTCCTTCCACTCGTATGACTCCGGAACTAGCGGCATGCCGTCGTAGTCGTACGTCCCGCCCATCATCGTCTTCGAGACGGACGAGCCGTCCACCTCGCACGTAAAGGTCTTCGGCGTAACGGACGCTGGATAGCGATGGTAGCGCATTATCTGCGCGAGCGCGGTCGCAACGCATCCGCACGGATAGTTGTTCGGCGTGTAGTAGTTGAAGCAGGGCTCTCCCTCCCCGTAGTACATCGAATTGTTCTCCTGCCCCCAGCGCGACTTCACGAATGGCTCCACTCGCACGTCCGGGATTTCGTCGACGCCGTTGGAGTCGTCGGATGCGAGAAGGCGCGCGCGTCCCGAGCCTCCTGCGAGCAGCGCGTCCCACCGCCGCTGCGTGGCCGTGCGCTCCGCGCCGCCGGACGCGGACGACGCGCCGAGAAGCGTGCGGCCGGCGGAGGCAGAGCGCCTCGCCGCGGCGCGCGCGCGCTCCGCGAGGTCCGCCTTGAGGATGGCCGGGAGCGGACCTTCCGAATCCGCTTCGACGGGCGCGCCGCCCGCCGAAAACGCGATCACCGGCTCCACGAGATCGTCCGCGCCCATGACGACGAAGCCGCCTCCGTCGAGCTTCACGACGTGCATGCGCGCGTCGCCTTCCGCTATCGTCTCGGCCTGCGCGGCGCATCTGCCGCGCAGCTTGCCGAGCGAATGCCCACCGTCTATCCACGACTGTGCGGCAAAGCGGGCCGATTCAAGGGAAACCTCGGCGGCAGACGCCGCAAGCGCGGCGCCAAACAGCAGCGCAACAATGGAAGTTCCCTTTCGCACGCCTCAATTATACCAAAAATTGCTCAGCGTGCGTAAGACATTTCAGCGCGTCACGCGAATCGTCGCGAAGACCGGCTCGGCAGTCTTTACCTTGCCGCCGTCGACGCCCCACTGGTACGCGCAGACGGTGACGTCGCATTCCTTCGCGCCCGCAGGCCAGTCGCGGAGTCGAAGGACGCCGTCATCGCCTACGACCGCAGGACCCTCGCGGACGAAATAGCGCACGGGGAGTCCGCTCGTCGACGTCGCGCCGAGCGCGAGCGGGAAGTCCGCGGCGCTTGCACTGTTCGGCGCATTCCACTCGATTGCGTTCTCCGTGCCGTGCTTGTTCACTGGGAAGCGCAGTATCGCCTGCTGCACGCTGCGCCGCCAGTGCGCGTCGCCCGGATACACCGCCGCAAGCACGACCTCGCGCGCGCGGTATCCGTCGAAGCCGTGGCGGTTGAAGCGGACGTCGAAGGTCTCCATCCCCGTCTTCACGGCCGGACCCTGCACGACCTTGACGTCGATCGCCTCCCGCGGCATCTCCGGGACTTCGTTCGCCTCGCCCGCCTTCTTTCCGGTCCAGCGCTCGGGGCGTCCGGGCGGAACCTTGTCGTCAAATAGCGCCTTCGCGCGGAAGCCCTCGCCCTCTGGACGGAACGGAACCGTCACCTGCAGGTGGTTCTTCGGATCCTGCTCGACGATCTTCCCGTCACGATCCTCGAACGCAAGCACCGTGAACTTCCCGCCGAAGCGCGGAATCGAGGGGACTGTCCCCTCCGCTATGAAGCGCGCAATCGCGAGCGGAAGCGCGTCGGTCATGTCGAAATGCCCGCTTTCCCAGTCCGCAACGGGATAAAGCTTCACGTTCGGATGCGACTTGAGAAAGCCGCGGTCTTTGTCCATGCGCTCCGAGAACCATTCGTAGTCACCTCCGACGAGCAGCATCGGCACGCCCTCCGTCTTCTTCCAGAACGCGTCGTCGAACTGCGGCTTGAAGTGCGGCCAGCTGCCCTTCAGCGACACCGCGCACTTGACGCGCGACGGCATCGCGGCCGTGCAGAGATACGGCCAGTCGGCCCACGCGGAGTGTCCGACGGGAACGATCTTCGCTTCCTTCGCAAGCTCGTCGTGTCCGCTCGCCTTCGCAAGCTTCGCGAGAAGCGCGTCGAGCGCGGGAACTTCGGCTTCCGTGAACTTCTCGTTGAAGCCCATGAGCCCGGGTGTGATGAATACGATCGCGGCGTCCGCGGCTGCGAGCGTGCGGCGGAAGTCGGCGTCCGAGAAAAGCGGCTCCTCGAGCATGTTGTCGTTTCCAATCACGACGGACTTCACGCGCTTTGTCTCCGGCGGAATCCAGAGATACGCACGCGCCGGCTTTTTCGTCTCCTTGTGGACGAAACCATCGACTTCGACTCCCCACTGGTAGACGCCCCAGATTGAGTTCGGTCCGCCGCGGAGCGTGAGGTCGTCGCGGTCGTTCGCGGACCATTCGCCGCGCCACGGAATCTCGGGGAGCCCGTCGCCGTGCCACGTTATCGGAAGCCACGCGTAGCGTCCGTCGATCGCGTCCTTCGGATTCCAGATGTCGAAGCACGCGACGTCGCGTCCGGTCTTTTCGTCGTGGAAGATGTACGTGGACTGGCCGCCCCACGTCTTGTCCGCGCCGAGCATGTTCGCTCCGTTTACGCCAGTGCAGGGATTGCCCATCCACTCCCACGGACCTGCGAGCGACTTCGCGCGGTAGATTCGCGCGGCGTTCGGCTTCCATCCCGTGCAGCTCGAGCCGAGGAGCCAGTACCAACCTCCGTGCTTCACCACCGCCGGCGCCTCGGTCCAGTCCTTCTCCGCGCCCCGGTACCAGCGTCCCGTGTATCCAAGGCAGTCGCCCGAAAGCTCGGCGAAATGGAGCGTAGAGTTGGATTCCGACGCGAAAATGTGCCAGACCGATCCGTCGTCGTCTACGAAGAGAGTCATATCGCGGCACATCTGCCCCTGCTCGACGCGACCGGAATACAGATTGGAATTCCGACCCTTGTCGCTCGGTCCGTTCGAGACTGGTCCGACGGACTTCGACGCGGCGACCGCCTCGGCGGAGCGTTCGGCATCCGTTGCGCCTGCGGGCCATTGTCCGGCATTGGGCCACTCGGACTTCACGAACCTGAACGGCCCCGCCGGATGTTCGGCGACGGCAAAGCCGACGCGCGCATCGTTGTATCCGCGCCCCTTGCGCTCCAGGTGGAAAAGCATGACGTACTTTCCTGTCGCAGGCGCCTTGACGACTTTCGGTCTCTCCAGTATGCATTCCTTCTCGATGTCGTGCCCTTCTTTTGTCGACACCGCGAGCGCTATTCCCTCGTTCTTCCACGTGACGAGATCGCGCGACGAGTAGCATCCGACGCCTACATGCGCGCGATTGCCCGCGCCGCCGCCGATCTTGTGCTCTCCGTACCAGTACCAGACATCTCCGTCTTTCAGGAGTCCGCCGCCGTGCGCGTTTACATGCACGCCGTCCGTGTCCTTCCAGATTCCGCCGTTCGGCAGCGAAAGCGCCGCCGCCGCAAGTATAGCAAGCATCAAGTTCATGGCACAATTATACCATAACAGCGCACCTCGGCACACTCCCATAATCGGGGGATGAGAAACAGGGGTGGGAGACGCGGCGAGACGCCGCATCTCCTTGTTTCATCCACCTAGCATCGCACCCCAAG
>JAEDKA010000007.1 GCA_016296065.1 Kiritimatiellia bacterium | reverse complement strand
GGGTCCGTCCCGTGGACAAACCGCTCCGCGGCGTCGGGCCTGCCGTCGCCGTCGCTGTCCGTCGCGTCGCCCGCCGCGAGAAAGCCGGAGGCGTTTCCGTCCACCCCGGACACCTCCCCGTCGGACACGGAGAAGAGCGCGTTGCTCGCGCACTGCGAGACGTCGAGGCTGAATATCCACGAAAAGCCGAAGAGGTTCGTCCCGGCATATATGTCCACGACATCGTCTAGGGGACGCGACCCGGGAGGCCATGAAACTACGGAGAGCATCGAATTCGTGCACCTCGCGACCGCAGTGAGCATGAGGTTCGTCGCAGACGGCAGATCGCCGAACCCGTCGGCCTCACCCACGTCGCACGCGTCGGGCAGGCGCAGCGGAGGCTGCAAAGCGTCGCGGGGGGTGCCTGGAACGACGCTGCCGTCCCGCTCGCCGGACTGTCCGCCGTCGACCAGCAGCTCCCCCATGGCGGCATGCTCCCCGTCGATCTCCGCCTGCGCCGCGTTCATCCGATCCTTCTCCTCGCGGGTGGGAGCCGAGCCGGACTCGGCCATGGCGAAAATCCACGCGCTCAGAAAGGCGACCATGACGATTCCGCCCACGCGGCGGATGCGCCGCGACGCGCTGCCGACCACCCGCCAGGCGCCGATGGCGGCCAGCAGCGCGAACAGTGCCGCGGCCGAAGGCAGCGCCGCCTTCAGCAGAAGATGCGAGAACAAACAGCCAAAGGCATCCGTCACGATACCTCCTCCCGCGCAACGGATGCGGCGCCGTCCTCACGCATGAATGTTGGCAATTGTTTCATCTTTCGGCAATATTATATCATTTTCTCGTTCATCGTTCATAGTTGGCGGTTCGAATCACGTTCACGTCACGATTGAAACGTGTAAAGTGATTTGTCGATGAATTTGGGTCCGTGTTTTCAGGGGCGCGGCGGAATCTCGTGTCACGTTACCCGCTAAAGTGACTTAACGCCTGAGAAACTTTCCGGCGCCGTGGAGGAGCAAAAGTTCCAAGAGCGGCGCAAAGTGAAAGACAACAACCAACAAACGGAAAACAGCCTCGCGTGCGCGCGTGGTATGACATACGCATACGGGGATACTTGCGTATCTAGTAAGTGTCTCTCAGACCACGCGTGCGCGCACGGGCGCGCGAGGCGTCCGTTCACGCGAGCGGAAATCGCCGCGTGGAGGGAGAGGATCTTCGCCGACGGAGTCGAGGATCCCGTGAAGGTCGCGGTCGAGGAGGCGGTGAAGGACTTCGGCGAAGCGGAGGACTTCACGATCTGGGCGTGGTACGCGAACCGCATCGGCGTGAACAGCTTCCTCGAACTCTACTTCGAGCAGAAGTCCATCATGCGCACCTGCGCCCTGCGCAGCCCTGCCGCGGCGTTCCACATGCGCCTGAAGCGCTTCTACGCCGCTCTCGCGGGAAAGGAGTCCGCGCGATGAACTACCGCAACGAACGCATGGCCAGGGGCTTCCGCTCGCTGGACGCCCTTCTCGAGGGATTCGACGCGTCGAAGCTGCCCGCCCTCTCCGACGGAGGGGACGGAGCGCGGCAGATACGCCGCGCGGCATGGGGGATGGCGGCGCGCTCGGTGATCGCGCCCTACCGTGAACGGTGCGTCGCCGAAGCAAGGAACCGCCTCGCCGAAGCCGGACTCGCAAGGCTCCTGCCAGTCCTGGACCAGGTGGTCCTCAACGGCAAGAACCGCAGGGAGTCGATCTGCATGCTGAGCAAAATATGGCATGTGAAGCTAGCTGTCGCAAGGAGAAAATACTACAGGGGTAGCAAAACACTGCTGACCTTCTTCTCAGCCAATAAAATCAAGGGTGAAATGCATGTAGAAATGCCCGAGTGACACAACACTGCACATGGATATATAGAGGGGCATGCGGCGTGTGGAGCGCGAAACCCGCGCCACGTACGCATCGCCCCCTCTTCACTCAAACAACGAAAAAGGATACCTAAGATGAGCATCAAATCGACAAGACAGTTCAAGAACGGAGTCGACGAGGCCTTCGAGACGATGAAGACCCGCGACGAGGCGAAGGCGTGCTACGACTTCGCGAGGGACGAGTACAGGGCGGCTGAGGAGGAGCTGTGCCAGTACGCTGCGGCGAACCCCGAGGTCTTCGAGGGGACGGACGGCGCCTCCGGCTGGGGGCAGACCGATTCCGTCGAGTACACCATGTCCAGCGGCACCACCGTGGAGCGCGCGGACGGCGGAAAGCTCACCGACGCGGAGTTCCTCAAGGGCCTGCCGAAGAAGTACATCCGCGCCAAGCTCGAGCTGAACAAGGCGAAGATCAAGGCCGACGGACTCGACGGCGACGCGCTCGCGGAGCTCGGGCTCGTGCGCGTCACGACGATGAGCATGAAGCTTAAGGCAAAGTCACCCCAAGCTGCATAGCGGGCACCTCCCGAGGTACATGGCAGGTACCTCGCGAGGTGGGCACAGGGTACCTCGCGAGGTGCGGTCCTCCGCCTCACGGCCAAATTTTCGGATTTCCCGCCAATTGCGGCGGGGGAAACAAACAAAACAAAAACAAAAAACAGAAAGGAAAACAAAACATGGCAAGCAAGAGAAACAAGAAGTACACGATGCGGGCGATCTCGCCCAAGTTCAGCGAAAAGGGAGGCTTCACCGCCCAGTTCACGGGCGACGGATACTCCATCGACGCGTTCGGCGAAATCCTCCCGGACGTCATCGAGCGCAACGGCATCAAGGTGTCCGAGGGCGTCGCGAGGGACCTCATCTCGAAGTTCCTCCAGGCATGCGCGAACAAGACCGCCGCGACGGGCGAGATGGTGACGGTCGACGGACTGCTCCGCTTCGGACTGTCCATCCGCGGCTGGTTCGCGAACAAGGACTCCAAGGCGGTGAAGGAGAACGTCCACGTCAGCATCCGCCTCCTCAACGAGCTGAAGCCGACCGTCGACTTCTCGATGTCGAACGTGAACGAGGGCGACACCCTGACGCTCTTCACGGTTCGCGGCGAGGGCAAGGCCATCGGCGTCGTCGCCAAGGGCGCGGCGGTGACGATCAACGGTAAGTACCTGCAGCTCATCGACGGCGACTCGGTCACCGCGAAGTGCGGGGACGACGAGCGCGCTCTCGAGGTCGTGGAGTCCGCTGAGGACCACGTCACGGCGCTCGTCCCGGGCGATCTCGCGGGCGATGCGGGCGACGAGGTTGTGTTCGCGGTCTCCGGGCGCTGCGGCGATCCAGAGGCCGGCGCGCAGGTCAAGACGATCTCGGCCGTCCTCGCATAGTCGGGCGCTCGTCGGGGCTGCGCCCGAACCGTCAATTGGTGGCACCCCGCCGACATGGCTCTGCGACCGTTAATTCTACACACCGCTGGTCGCTTACGCTTACAAGTCCAGCGTATTTATGAAATACGCAGCAGCCATGTCGGGCCACCAATTTCCTCTCGTGCGCATCCCCGCCTCACACCCTTTGCGAAACAACAAGAGAAAGGAAATTACGGAATGAAGATCAAGATAAACTGGAAGGCGCTACTCGCTCAGGCATGGGCGGCGCTCAAGCCCGTCATCATCGGCGCGGTTGGAGGGGGCGTCGTCTCGCTCTCCTCGGGATGCAGCTCGCTCACCCCGACGAGCAAGGGACAGTCCCTCACGGTCATGGGCATCGGCATCCCCGCCATCGCGGTCATGACCTCGACCAAGGTCGACGCCGACAACTCCGGCGCCGACGCCAACACCCCAACCCAGACCATCCCCGTCTCCGTGACGGAGCAGTGAACTGGCTTATGGCGCATCCTCTGCCCTGCGGACGAATTTCCGTCCGCAGGCCTGCCCGGGCTCTCTCAGCCGGGCCGACGGGGTGTCAGTCCTCCATCTCGAACTCGAGCGTCCCGCCGGCCATTATCTGGTCGTGCGTGATCTTGAAGCCGTCGATTTTCTTTCCGTTGAGACTCACGGATTTGACGTACTTGTTCTTCTCCGAAAGGTTCTTCGCCACAACGGCGAGCTTTCTCCCGCCGGGGAGGCGGAGCGTCACCTCCGGAAGCTGCGGCGCGCCGAGGACGTACTCGCCTCCGCAAGGGTTGAACGGATAGAAGCCCATCGCGCTGAAGACGTACCAGGCGCTCATCTGTCCGCAGTCGTCGTTTCCGCACAGTCCGTCCGGCTTGTTGAGGTAGAACCTGTCGAACACCTCGCGCACGACCTCGGCCGTGCGGCGCGGCTTGCCCGCGTATTGGTAGAAGTATGCCACGTGGTGGGACGGCTCGTTGCCGTGGGCGTACTGGCCAATGAGCCCCGAGACGTCCGACACGTCGCCCTGTCCCTCGATCCTCTCCGGGAACGTGAATAGCATGTCGAGTCGCTCGGCGAACTTTTCCTTCCCGCCGAAGAGTTCGATAAGCCCCTCTGGGTCGTGCATCACGTGCCACGTGTACTGCCAGGAGTTGCCCTCCGTGAAGTCGTTGCCGTCGCCGAATCCGAGCTTGAACGGATTGAACGGATCGCGCCACCTGCCCTCCGTGTCGCGGGCGCGCATGAGAAGGTTCTCCTTGTCGAAGATGTTCCGGTAGTTCTGGGCTCGCTTTGAGAAGAACTCGTAGTCCTCGCCCTTCCCGAGCGCCTTCGCCATCTGCGCCGCGCACCAGTCGTCGTAGGCGCACTCGAGAGTGCGGGACGCGGACTCCGCCTTTATGACGTCGCACGGATAGTACCCGTACTTGTCGAGGAGATCCCAGTTCTCCTTGCGGCGGTTGGCATGGCTCTCGCGGAGGGACGCCCTGATCGCCTTGTACGCCTCCTCGGCGTCGAAGCCGCGGAAGCCCTTGAGGTACGCGTCGACTATCACAGGCACGGAGTGGGTGCCGATCATGCACTGGTTGTCCTCGCCCCACAATGTCCAGATCGAGGCGAACCCGTTCTTCTTCTGGTCCTCGATCATTGAGTTCACGAACGGCGAGACGTTCTCGGGCGTGAGGATCGTGTAGAGCGGATGCGCCGCGCGGAACGTGTCCCAGCACGAGAAAGTCGAGTAGCGCACAGGCTTGCCCGCGTCCGCGATGTTGTTCGGCTGCACGAAGAGGTGGTACAGGGACGTGTAGAAGTTGGCGAGCTGCTCGTCCGTTCCCTTCGCATCGACGCGTCCGAGGACTCTGTTCCACGCCTCCTTCGCATCGAGGAGGATCTTGCCGAAATTGTCATTGTACGTCTTGCCAAGGTTATTAAGTGCGCCGTCGACGCTTTCGGAAGACATCGCCACCCTCACCTCGACGACGTCTTCCGGCTTCATGTCCTCGAACGTCAGCACATACCTCGGAGCCTTCTCCCCCTCTGCGGCGGGAAGTTCCACGGAATTGAACCGATGATTGCAGTCAAGGACGAAGTACCAGTTGCGCTCGACCCACACGCGCGTATGCACGCGCCCCGAAATGCGAGATCCCTTCACATGGACGTCGCTGTCGAGCACATGCGTCGAAAGCATGCCGCCGTTGCAGATTCCGTACTGGCAGTCGACGAGCAGCTGCGCCGGAAGGTCCCCTTCGTACTTGAACCGGTAGACCGCAACGTGAGGCGATGCCGTTACCTCGACCCTGACCTGCGGCTCCGCGAGGAACGTGGAATAGTAGCCGGGCTTTGCAATTTCCCTGGACTTGTCCTGGAGAAACGCGATGTTCGCAGAGCGTATGTCGCGCCCTGGGAGTATGCGAAGGTCTCCGAGGTCGGAGCATCCCGTTCCGCTCAGGTGCGTCTGGGAAAAACCGATGATCGTCTTGTCCGAGTTCCTGTAGCCTGCGGTATAGGCCCATGTCCCGTGTCCGGTGTCCGGGCTCGCCTGCACGAGGCCCATAGGATAGCAAGCGCCCGGGAAGACGTGCCCGTTGTAGTCGGTGCCGACGAGGAGGTTTACGCGGTCCGCTGGCGTAGGCTCGCAGCGGACGAGAACTATCTTACCGTGGTTTGTGGCACAGCCAAGCAGAAGCGCCGCACATGCGGCGGAGAGGATTGTCGAGTTTTTCATGGACCTAATTATACCATAAATCGGAAGGAGCCGGGCGTCACAGCCCGAGCTCCCTCGCCTGGTTGGCGGCAACACGCTCCGACTCCGCCGCAGCCTTCTCGCGGTCGATCTTGAGTCCGAACGCAGAGCCGTCCGCCCTGCCGCGCTCGCCGATCGGATTGTCGCCGAAGTTCGACGCCATCACGGAGAAGATGCGCGCGAAGTTGGCGTCGCAGGAACTGAAGTGCGTGTCCTTCTCGCTGATGCGGTTGGTGAGAACAACCTCGACGGCGTCGAGTCCGGGGTCGATGAGGAAGAAGCATCCGGTTGCGCCCGCGTGCCCGACGGCCTCCATCGTGTTGACCTCGCCGAAGTACTGTCCGAAGCCGACGTAGCCGGACTTCGCGAAGAACGCGGGCGTGCGGTTGAACTCGGGCTTCAGGCAGCGGCGGAACAGCGCGTCGACGCCCTGCGGAGTGAGGATGCCGGTCTTGCGCGTGCGCCGGATGTCGAGAAGATGGCGGCCGAACTTCACGAGGTCCGGCGCGGTGATCTGGAGCCCCGCCTGGCCCTGGTGCGCGGCGAAGGCGGAGTGCGTCATGCCGAGCGGGAGGAAGATGCGGTCGCGCGCGAGGTCCGCGACATCGTCCGCTCCGGTGACCTTCTCGCAGATCTCCGCAAGGATGTCGTAGCCCTGCGACATGTAGCGGAAGCGCTCGTTCACCTCCGCGTCCTGGTACATCGTGTCGTAGAACTCCCTGTGGCGCTTCGGATCAACCGCCTTCGCGACGTGTCCCGTCTTGTTGCGCCAGCCGGAGGTGTGCGTCATAAGGTTGATGATCGGGACGTTCTCGCCCTTGAACTCGGGGATGTACTTCTGCACGTAGTCGAGAAGCGACACCTTCCCCTCCTCGGAGAGCTGCATGAGGAGCGTCGCAGTGAACACCTTGGTGATCGAGGCGACGTGCAGCGGCGTGTCCGCGCTGAAGCCCTCCCATCCGCTCTGCGCGATGAAACTGTAGCGCGTCTCGCCATGCTGCTCGTAGGCGCAGCTCATGCACTTGAGCGCGCCGCCCTCGAACTCGTTCGCGAGAAAGGCGTCGACGCGCGCCTTCGCGCCGTCATCGGCTGAAGCGGTGCCCGCCCAGAGAACGGCGGCGAGAGCGGCGGAAGTAAGCCTGCATCCTGAGTTCATTTCTTGTGCTCCTTTTCCCAATCGATACGCCATTATTGTATCAAACTGGGCGGAAATCGCAATCCCTACAAACGTAGGGGGAATCCAGAGGCGAATTACAGTCCCTCGACGAGGAAACTGAGACTGTACTCGCCCTTGCCGACCATATTGTCATCGTGGGGTTTCGCACCCCAGCTGTTGTCTCCGCCGACGCCCATCTGGACCGCATCGACGTTGACGGTGATGGCATCCCCGGCCGAAACCGCCCACTGGTGCTTCACCTTCTCGAGTGCGGACTGCGGATACGGCCACGCGTTGAAGCCTACAGGCGCGCCGAGCGCGGTGATCTTCACAGTTTTGCCCTTTCCGTCGCCGAAGGATATCCAGCGGCAGCCCGTACGGTAGCCCTGCTCGCCAGGCTCGATGTAGTTGTCTGGGTTGAGGCGAAACTCGGGATAGTCGATACGGCCGTCTTCGCCCGCGAGACCACGGACGAGCCCGACGGACGCCTTCCAGACGTCAAGGATGGCGGCGGTGCGGCGGTCGGAGTAGTTCTCCCACGGACCAAGCCCGTACCACTCGACGTTCGTCAGGTCTTTCGGAATCGTGAACGTCACGCCGATGCGCGGGACGGGCGAATGATTCTCGCCGATGACGACCTTGAGCTCGACAAGATAGCCCTTCTCGGTCTTTGAGACCTTGAAGTCCGCCGAGCAGTCCTCGGGAAGCTTCTGCGTCTCGGTCGCGTCCTTCCACTCTTTGCACTGCTTCGCCATGTCCCACCCACGGTCGTTGTCAACGGGCGCGCGCCAGAAGTTCATCTTGAACGGATGCTCCGCCGTGGCCTTCGCGGCAGGCGCGGCGACGGGCTCGAACGGCTTCGCGAACTGGTCCATCGCCGCGACGTCGGGACGTCCGTCCTCGTCAAGGTCGAACTCCCCGCGAACGAACAGGAACGTGATCGCGTCCCCGTCCGGCGCATCGGCGACCTTAACCTCCTTGACGGTGTCGGGCTCGAAGCCCTTGACGTCGAGGAGCCCGTCCTTGACGATCTTGCCGCCCTTCGTGACGACCCAGTGGGCGTTCAGGTGGTCGAGCGTTGAGAAGCGGTAGGCGTTCCATATCTTCGCGGTCTTCGTCTCCCAGTCCCACGAGTCGACGTGGACGGGCTGGTAGGCGTGCTTGATCTCGTAGGCGCCCGGATGGTACGTGCGGTCGGATGCGACAATGCCGTTGCAGTTGAAGTTGTCTCCGTGGGGCCTCTCGCCGAAGTCGCCGCCGTAGGCGAGCCATGTTCCGCGCTTGTCCGTCTTCCACAGCGCCTGGTCGGCGAAGTCCCATATGAAGCCGCCCTGCATCGACGGATACTTCCTCACGAGGTCCCAGTAGTCCTGGATGTCTCCGCAGGAGTTGCCCATCGCGTGCATGTATTCGCATAGGACATAGGGCTTCTTCGGATTCTTCCTGACGTAGCTCTCGGCATACCAGGGCCGCGCGTACATGGGACATTTGACATCGCTGTGGTCGGAATCCTGCGCGCCCTCGTACTGGACCGGACGCGTCGCGTCGACCGCCTTCATCGCCTCGTATTCGTCCTTCATCGCCGGGCCGTCCCCCGTCTCGTTGCCGAGCGACCAGATGACGACCGACGGATGGTTGCGGAACGTCTTGACCATGTTCACGCCGCGCTCGACGATGGCGTCGTGGTAGAGCGGATTCTTGGGGAGCACTCCCTCCGTCTCGCCGTGAAGACGCACACCGTGAGCCTCGACGTTCGCCTCGCAGACAACGTAGATGCCCGCGCGGTCGCAGAGCTCGTACCACGTGGGGTCGTTCGGATAGTGGCACGTCCGCACTGCGTTGATGTTGAGGTCGTGGAATATCTCGATGTCGCGCTTCATGCCTTCGAGCGTGACGGCATAGCCGGTCGCCGGCTCCATCTCGTGGCGGTTGACGCCCATGAAGAGCGCCCTCTTGCCGTTGATGTAGATGACCGAGTCCCTGATCTCGACCTTGCGGAATCCGAAGGCCACGGGATACACCGCCCCGCCCGCGGCAACCGTCTCGTAGTACATGTTCGGCGCTTCGCAGCTCCAGAGCTTCGGACTCTCGTACTTCTTCTCGAGAAGCGCCTTCCCGTTCTCGTCGCGCACGACGAGCGTGCCCGTCTTGAAGTTGGCCGAGAGCCGTGCGTCAACGGCGAGGTCGTACGGCGCGCCCTTGCCCTCCGCGACGAGCCAGACGTCGCGGAAGATTCCCGAAAGCCGCCAGAAGTCCTGGTCCTCTAGAAACGTTCCGTCGCAGTGCTTCAGGACTTCCACCTCAAGCGCGTTCTCGTCGTCCTTCAGGAACGGCGTGACGTCGAATTCCGCCGGAAGGCGGCTGTCCTGGGAATAGCCGACCTCCCGACCGTTGACGCGCAGGAACATCGCGGACGAAACGCCGCCGAAATGGATGACGACGCGGCGATTCTTCCATTCGGCTGGAACGGTGAACGAGCGCCTGTAGAGTCCGACAGGATTGCGGAAATGGTGGCTCGTGTATTCCTTCGGCGGCTCGACGTAGGGATCCCCCTCGTTCCATCCGTGGACGGGATATATCGCGTTGGTGTAGAGGGCGGGATCGTACTTCCCCTGGAGCTGCCAGCATCCGGGAACGACGATCTTCGCTATCTTCTCCCATTCCTTCGCGTAGAAGTCGTGCTTCCACTTGAAGTCCCACTCCCCGTTGAGCGACGCGAGCCACTTCGACGCGGTGCGCGGCTTCTCGCCCTTCGCCACGGCGAGCGCCATCGCCTTCGATTCGCACGGCACCATGACGGCGCGTGCGGGCAGCCTGTTGCGCTGCGTCACGCCGGGGTCGCGCCAGACCTCCTTGGCGAAAGCTGCCGATGCGGAGATGGACAACAATACGACAGCGGCCGACAGCCTTGGGTTCTGCATAGTCTCGCCCTGTGTTTTCAGACCTTGAGGAATGTCTTCTTGCGGTAGAGGAAGAAGAGGAACAGCCAGCAGACTGCGACGTAGCCGATGTTCATGAACACCCGCTTCAGGTCGCCGCACGCGTCCGGAAGATGCCTCCACGCCCAGCTGAAGAGAAAGTCGTTCGCCTGTCCGGCGCCGATCACCGACTGCGCCATGTAGATGGCGATGGAGTTCATCCCGATCACCTTGAGCGGAAACGCCCACTTCGAGAAGCCCAACACGTCGATCACGGCGTAGAAGGCAAGGAAGAGAAGCGTCGAATACGCCCCCGCCACGAGAACGAAGCTCGGAGACCACAGCGCCTTGTTGACGGGGCATGCGAGCGAAAGCGCGAGGCCGAGCGAGAGAAGCCCCGATCCGAACAGCGCGAGATCGAGGCACTTGCGGCGTGGATCAGGCCCGGCGCGTCTGACAAGCTCGCCCGCGAACATGCCAAGCATTGCCGTGACGACGGCAGGGACGATTCCGGCGAATCCCTCGGGGTCGAAGAGCGGCTTGTATGTGTGGCCGCCGGTGAGCGTCCGGTCGAGCCAGCAGCCGAAGTTGCCCTCGGGCGAGAACGGACTCGCCCCGGCGGGCGCGTCGGGCGCAAGGACGAACCGCGTGAAGAGCACGCAGCCCGCGAGCAGCGCGAACGCGATTCCGGCCCGCATCCCCGTCCTGAAGCGCAGATACAGCATCGCCGCGCAGAACCAGGCGATGCCGATGCGTCCAAGCACGCTCCACACGCGCAGGTTCGCGAAGTCGAAGCGCAGGAGAGGTCCGTCGTGGATCAATCCGAAAAGAACGAGCAGCGCGCAGCGCCTGAGCGCCTTGAGGGCGATCTGCAGGTCCGTCGCGCCGCGCGCGCGGCTCTTTGTGACGGAAAACGGAAACGTCACGCCGGCGAGAAAGAGGAACGTCGGGAATACGGTGTCCATGAAGTGGAGCCCGTCCCACGGTACGTGTCCGAACGTCGCGCCGAAATCGCGGAATCCGAACAGCGCGGCGAGGGCGACGATCAGCCCCTCGCCGCCCATGATGAAGAACATGTCGAATCCGCGGACCGCGTCAAGCGACGCCAGCCGGGAGCCGGAACTGCTGTCGTTGGAAGTCATTTCTGTTTCACCTCCTTATGCGGTAGATGTGCCGCGAAAAGCCGTCGAAGGAATCGCCGAAGATGCCGTTCTTCGCCTGGAGCGAGCGGTTCTCGTACATGACCTCGACCTTCGCGTCCGCCGGAATCTCCGGCGGCAGCCTGAAGCCGACGCGCTTGTTGGGATGCGGATTGACATTGGCGGTGTATATGCGCCATTCGTCGCCGTGCTTCCTGGTGAGGCAGCGGATGTAGTTCTCCGTCTCGCTCGAGATCGCGCCGCCGCAGAGCTCGTCCGAGCAGAGGAAGTCGACGTTGTCGAGAATCTCGCGGTTGACGTCGACAAGCGCGTCGTAGCAGCAGCGCGAAGTAGGCATGTTGACGAACCAGCTTAGTCCCGACGCACCGGCGGCAATCGAGCCCCAGCACTGCGCGATCTGCTCCTTGTACGACGGGATGCGCGGATGCAGCGAGTTCTCGCTCTCCATAAAGTACCAGCATGGCTTGCCGGGCGCGATGGATCGGAGAACGTCGACCTTTGAGACGACCATGTCGAGCGTCGTGCCGTCGCAGGTGAGGTAGTAGTCGACCATCAGGATGTCCGTCGGCAGACCCGCGAAGCGCCCCGAGATGCCCATCCAGCAGTTGTTCATCTGCACGGGGTTGTATGGGAAGAGCTTCTTGGTGCGCTCCATGAACGCCTTGCACTCGTCCGCCTTGCGATATTCCGGCTCGTCGAGGACAAGCCAGTTGATGACGTTCTCGCTGTCGAGCATGCGGTACATCTTCTCCCGCGACCAGTCCGTCGCCGAGTTGTCCTCCCATCTCTTGATCTCGCCGACGTCGTCGAGGGTCTGTCCCTCGCCCGTCCAGACCGTGAACTTGAGACCCTTCTTCGCCGCGTAGGCGAGCGTCTTCTGGTTCATCTCGATGTCGCGGACGTTCAGGTTGTTCTGAAGGTTCAGGTACTTGAACCCCGCGTCGCAAATGATGTCGACCTGCTTCGACGTCCCGTCCGCCTGCGGCGCGTTCTCGCGTCCGATGAGGCACGGCGAGCTCATGAACACCTTCTCCCCGTCGTGGACGAGCGTGCGCGACCACTGGTTGATCTGCGTCGCGCCCTTTTTGAACGGAAGCTTGCGCACCTCGCTTTTCCACTCCTTCCCGAGCGCCTTTACCGTGACGGAGTTTGTCCCGTACGCCATCTTCGAAATGTCGACCGACACCTCCTCGAAGCCCCCGTTCGCGTCCCACACGCGGAAACCCGCCGTCTTCTCGTTCATGTAGAAGTCGTAGTGTCCGAGAATGAGCCCCTCCGCCGGGACCGTGTATCCGCAGAGCGCGTTCTCCGCCGCGGTGTAGGGGGTCTTTCGCTCCGGCCTCGCGTGGGGAGTGGGCTTCCCGAGCGTGAAGTTCGCCGCGTCGCCGGATTTCGGCTTGTACTCCGTCGCATATGTCTTCGCGCTGTCGAACCCTCCCTCCGGCGCGTCGACCATCTCGAGCTGGAGGTCGTCGAGCCAGATGGACGCCTCGGTCGTGCGCTGATGGAGATCCGGCACGTCGAACCAGACGGGGCTGAAGATCCCGGGCGAGGGCATGTTCGTCGTCGTTACCTCGTAGCGAGTCCACTTCGTCGTCAGGTCCACGATCTTCGCCTCGTTCGACAGCTTCAGCTTGAACTTGACGCCGGGTTCGGACGCCTTGGCCCACACGGAGAGGACCGCGCTCCTGCCCTTCTGGGTCGGGGTGTTCCAGGTGAAGAAGTCGAAGCTGCGGACGAACGGCCCGATGTTGAGCCGGAGCGACTGCTTGCCTGAGTGCTTCTCATTTCGGTCGACCATGAAGCACTTGAGGTACTTCTCCTTGTAGTCCTCGACGGACACCTTGTCCATCGCGCAGAAGTTGCGGTTGCAGTAGTGCGGCGGCACTCCGTCGCTGTCGTATTCGAAGCCCGAGTTCGCGATGAGGTTCGGACTGTCGTCGCCCTGCAGCGCGTATATCGTGACGCGGCGGACCTCGAAAGGACACTGGAAGTTGTCGATGACGAGCGGATTCGACCTCGCCACTCCGTCAAAGCCGACCTTCTTCTTCGGCGTCGGTGCGGTGAAGTAGTTTGCCTGGACGCCGTTGATGAGGAACGTGTAGCCCATCATCTTGTCGCCAATCTTGCGGCGTTCGAAGCGGACCGTCACCGGCTCGCCCTCCTTGAAGTTGGCGATCCACGGATAGCAGCTGCGCGTCGCCTGGCCTTCCGCCGGCGCGTAGAGGCTCACGCCGTATCCGTCGCTCCTGACGCCGTAGTTGCCGTAGTCGCAGCCCATCGACGCCCAGTGGTAGTCGCCGTCCTTCGGATCCTTGATCTTGCTCCACTCGGGATAGCACACGAAATCGGCCTCGACAGCGCACTCGTCGGGAAGCTCGCCCTTCCACTGGATGCCGTCGCCTGTGTTGCCGCTCGGAACGCGCACCGCGCCGTCCTTCACCTCGATCTCCTTCTGCGCGTGCCCGCGGAAGTCCCACCGCTCCGCGAACACCTTGGGGTTCGTGAAGTCATCTTCGAAAACCGGCACCGAAAAATCAATGGCCGCCGTTTTTCCGTTCCGCCTTGCCACAAGTTCCTTCTTCTTCTCGGCCTTCGGGCCGGCCGTCAGCGGAACAGCCGTGGCGCTCGCGTAGAACTTCTTCGAGACCTTCTCGTAGAGCCCTGCGACGCCGCCCTTCACGACGGGCACGAACTCGGCGACCTGCTTGCCGTCCCTGTAGAACGACGCGCCGTAGAGCGACATGTCGTAGCAGGCATATGACTTGGGCGTCCCGTCCGCGCACGTCATGCCGAAGAACGAGACAGGAACCTTTCCAGTCGCCGTGCGCTCGCCTTCGAGCTTCATGCGAAAGCTTCCCCACGAGACGTTCCGTCCGTCGTAGACGATCGCAATGCGCGAACCGATGACGGTGTCGTTGACTTCCTGGAGGCCGCAGTGAATCCACTTGCCGCGGCTCTTGCGCCCGAGGCTCACGAACGTCTGGTACGTCTGCGCCTCGTGTCCGCCAAGCGCCAGGTTGTAGAGGTCGCGGAACCCATCCGCATCCTCGGCGTCCTCCTGTCCGAAGAACGCCGTGGTATTCTTCGCGTGGTCGAACTTGCCGCCGAATATCTGGTTGAACGGACCCTCGAACATGAGTTCGATCTTGAACGTGAGCCCGCCCTCGGGCAGCAGGTCCGTCTTGACGACGCTGCCATGCGCGGACTTCACGAACTCGACTTCATAGTCGTAGTCGGCAGCGCAAACCGAAAGGACAGACGCGAACGCAATCGCGGCAAAAGTGTTGAAAGTGCGGTTCAATGCTCCCATGACAAGCCTCCTAGGTTTCAGATTCTGAGGCAATTATAGCATTGTCCGCTACGAAGAGCAATCCCTACAAAAGTAGGGTGCCCTTGGAAAGGTCCTTCGCGCGGAGAAGACGCCAGGCATTTTCGCGGATGTCGTCCATCCCCTCGCGCAGGTGTCCGCACGGAAGCGGGAACAGCCGCACAAGATGCGTCGCATGTCCCGGCACGACGGCCTCGTATTTGCCGAGGAAGACGCCGATATCATCCTGCCGCCACACGTCCCGCACGCGCCACTTGCACATGAGCCCGGCAGCCTCGAGGTCAAAGACAACCGTCTGCTCACGACTTGACTTGTTGTATAGTCCGGCGGCGATTGACCCGTCCTCGAGCGGACGCGCCCATATCTCCCATTCATCCCCTTCGGCGATGCACCCCGCGCCCTTTCCGAGCGGATCCTGGTCGATG
Organism: Kiritimatiellia bacterium; assembly: GCA_016296065.1. Classification (GTDB taxonomy): domain Bacteria; phylum Verrucomicrobiota; class Kiritimatiellia; order RFP12; family UBA1067; genus UBA1067. The sequence goes on along the minus strand of JAEDKA010000007.1, from coordinate 74,497 downwards.
TCGATTACCTCGTCGTTCGAGAGGAGCGAAAGCGTGAAGTCGTCGATCTTCGTAAGGTCGCAGCCGATGAGCATCGGTGCCGCGAGCAGCGCCCAGAGCGACACGTGAGTATACTGCTCGTTCGGCGCAAGGCGCGTGGGCCTTCCGTCGTTCCAGCATACATTTCCGACGCAGAGCATGTCGGGGTCGTTCCACGCGCCGGGCTCCGTGTAGTAGAAGAGCTTCTTCTGCTTCTCGATTGCGGCCGAGACCGAACTCCAGGTGTCGAACACGTCGCCCGTCGTGCGCCAGCTCTGCGCGCCGACGAGCCGCCCCCACGCGCTCACGTTCTCCATTCCGTACTGGCAGAGCGAGAAGTAGATGTCGCGTTCCTGGTGTGCGAGTGCGCGCCCCATTACGAGATACGGATACATCGCGCGGTCGAGCCCCTTGCCGAAGGCGACGTCGTCGTAGAAGCACCAGTCGTGCTTGAGGTAGTCGAACCCCCAGTCCGCGAAGGTCTTCGCGTCGAACTCCTCGTGCTGCCAGCTCCCCACGGCACGGCCGCAGGTGTAAGGTCCGGGGCTCGAGTATATGCCGGCCTTGAGTCCCTTCGCATGGATGTAGTCCACAAGCCCCTTCATGTCGGGGAAGCGCCTGTTCGCGGCAATGCGGCCTTCGGCGTCGCGCAGCGGTCCGTCGAGGTCGGGATCCTCCTTCGCACGTTCGGGGATGTTCTGCCAGAAGTCGTCGATGTTGACGTACGAGTAGCCGTGGTCCGCAAGGCCCGTCGCGACGAGCGCGTCCGCCGCCGCGCGCACCTTCGCGTCCGACACGCTGCCGCCGAACGCGTTCCAGCTGCTCCAGCCGAGCGCCGGCGTGAGGCCGATCTTCTCCCCGACCTTGATCGTCAACGTCTTCTCCGCCTTGCCACTGGAGTTTTCCGCTACAATCGCAACCGTGTATTCGCCAGGCTCTTTGATTGAGCCGGAGAGGACTTGCGTGTCTGGGTCGAATGACAGGCCCGACTCTGAACATTCAACTTTCAGCTTCATCGGCCTCTGTCCCGTAACGGGGACACGGTAGAGGATCGGCTTCCCGGGCCTCACGCCATAGACGCGAGGACCGTTAATGCGCGGCGCATCCGCCGCGCCCGGCGTGAGGACGCCAAGCTGGCGCGAGGTGCGCCGCACATCGCTGGGAAGCACCGCGCCGTCACGGCATGTGACGCGCGCCTCGCCCCATACGGCGAGAACGCCGTCACCAGTACCCTCGACTGGATCGACAGCAAGCGTCATCGCATTTACGCCCGACACGTCGACGCAGACCTTTACTTCATCCTTGTCGCCGAAGGCCGTGGACGGCGAAGCCCAAAGCTCCTTTCCGTCTCCGAGAACGCGCAGCACGACCGCACCCTTCGCGCCCGACTTGTCAACGCCGCACGAAGCCTCGAACGAAAGCGCCTCTCCGCCGAGCGGAATCTCCACGGCAAACGGCGCGGGCATCCGCATTCCGAAAAAGTGCTTGTGCGCCGCCGTGGAGAAGCGCTTCTCGATCGCGGTGCAGGCTACTTCGACCGCGCCTTTTCCGCGCACGACCTTCGAGACGTCAAACTGCTCGCAGGGAATGTTCTGTCCTGCAAAGACCGTTCCGACGACTAGAACCGCGAATACAAGACATGCCTTCATCTTTACTCCCATATGATCTTTGTTATTGGGCTACAACCTGATAGAAACAGCACTGCTCGTTCTCATCCCTCGGGATGTCGAGCGTCAGCGCGCCGTCGGAGACCGCGACCTCGCCGAGATAGACTATCGGCGCGGACTTGAGACCGGCTATCGTCGCGGACTTCCTGTAGCCGTACCGGTGTCCGGCCGCGGCGTTGCCGATCGTCACGGAGACGCTGCCTTCGCCCACGACGATAGCCGCGCCTTGTGCGCCGCCTATCACCGGAACAGGCACCGCACCGCCGGACACCACGGCGACCGGCTCCCAGTCGTCCGTGCTCTCCTGCAGCAGCGAATCGCTGTCGAACCGCTTGGCACGCAGGGCCGAACCCTCGCCGTCGCACTCAGGGTACAGCCCGAAGCTGGCGAAGCCGCTCTGTATCTCCGACCCGTCCGCATCTTCGATCTTGATGAAAATCGCCCCGTTCGTGATCTTGTCCCATCCGGCGCCGGAGTAGTCCGCCTGGTCGAGCCTGACGGACCCGTATGCGGGGACTGTCCCCTCTCCGAGCGTCACCAGGCACTTCGGCGCCTCCACGCCGCTCTTTCCCCTCTTCGCCACGGAAACCCTGACACCCTTGAGAACAGCCGCGTTCTCCGACACGTTCGTCAAGACGATGAACTCGCCCGTGTTGCCGTCCCCGACGGTCGAACCGTAGATCGTGTGGAACCTGAGTCCGCTCTCGGAAACAGGCGCGAAGACGGGCTCGCCCTGCGCATCCGCGAGTGCGTAGCCGATGCCGGACCCGCCCTCCGCGTTGCCGAGGATGACCTGGTCCGTCAGCGCGACGCCTGCAGCCTCGAGCGACGCGACGTAGGCGATTCTGTTGGAGACGACGAACACCTCGCCCGGCGCGTCGCCGAACGCCTGGTCGATGACCGAGCCCGCGGGGAACGTGAAGTTCATCGCGCCGGAGAGCCTCCATCCGGAAATGTCGACCGTCTCCTCGTTGAGATTGCGCACGACCGCCCCGCCCGGAACTGCGACGACTTCGAATTTCGCCTTGAGAACGGAGATGTCGCTCTGCGCGAGCGGGATGCCCGCGTTGAGCTCGGTGCCGTATCCGACCGCCTTCGCCGTGTTGGTGATAGAGTGCGTTACGTAGAAGTGATTGCGGCGTGGCACAATGTAGTTGTCCCACATGTCGTCCAGTCCCTCCTCGAACGTCATGTCGCTCTGACTCCAGACATAGAGCGGATACTGCTTCTTGAGCGGAGAACGCCTACGGTCTTCGTCACTGTCGGACTTCATCGCGTTGTACATCGGCATGACGTAGTCCGTCCAGAACGGAGTCTGCTCCTTCGGCGTCCCAGGCTCCTTGAGTATCTCGTCCATCAGCGTGCGCAGGCGCCGCACCAGCAGTCGCCGGAACTTGGGCGTCTGGTAGATTCCCTCATACGCGCGGTTGCCCATTCCGAGGTCCTTCGGCGCGAAGAGTCCGCCGTGGAACGGATGGCTCTTCGCCGTGTCGTTCGTCGCCATGAGTCCGTTCTTGTTCTGCCCGGGGTCCGTCCCCGCCCAGAAGACGCCGAACGACTGATGGAGGTCGTAGGCCAGCGGACGCCACGTGCCGGTGCCGTTGCGGTCGTAGTAGAGGTTCAGCGTCGAGGTGTCGTCGTCGCACTCCTGAGTGATGCGCGAAAGAGCAAGGAAGTTGAACCAGGACGGGAGGTCGTAGAGCCGGACGACGGCGTTCGTGCTTTCGGACACAAGACGGCCGAGGATGCGAACCGTCTGGCTGCTGTTGCCGCACAGCAGGGCCTTGAACGCATCAAGCTCCGCCATCACGTCCGTCCCGTCGTCGGGAAGTACCTGCGACGAATTGCCGCCGGTGTTCCTGTCGCCGCCGCACGTTCCGACATTCTTGAAGGCGCAGCCGTGTTCGTCGTAGCCGAGGTAGTCCGTGAGATACTCGTCGGTGAAGCGGTTCGAATGCTGGGCGAGCTGGAAGAACGAACCGTTCCGCTGCAGGCGCACGGGATAGCCGAACGGAACCTCCTGCCCCGCCTTGCGCCGCAGATACATTGAAAGGTCGGAGCGCATGTTCGTGGGGTCCTGGAGTTCGGCCAGAAGCGAGGTCTTGCGGACGGTGATCTTCTCTCCGCTGAACGGATCCGTGCACTGCATCGGATGAACCTTCGAGAAGCGGAGGCCGTGCGAATACTTCCTTCCGCCGGCCGTTCCCAGCACGTCCACCGTCGTGTTGCCGCGTACGTCGATTCGCACGTTGTCGTAGTAGTTCGAGGTCTGTGAGTCGAAAATGCCGCAGCGGACGCCATACGGCCAACGCGTGTGGTCCACCTGCATCGGGCCGCTGTCGTACTGGAGGTTCATGTCGGACTCTCCCTGCTTCGCGACGAAGATGTGCCAGGTCGGCAGAGTCGCGGACATCTGGTCCGCCCTCGGCTCAATTAGAGTTCCGTACCATTCGTATCCGTCGTCGGGGTTGCGGAACGACGGAGTGCGCCACGTGTTCCCGGCGCTGTCCGTCACCTGCGCCGCCCAGCGCAGGAGATGCCCCGCCTTGAACCGAAGGAGGTCCTCCGCGTTCGGATCGGCCTTCTCCTGGTATGGAATCACAGCCGTCCAGAGCTGTCCCTCGCCCTCGGCGAAATCCCCCTTCGTCATCTCGACCGAGCCGTACTTCTCGGTCTCGTTGAGGTCGCCGCGGGCATAGTCCAGGCGATAGACGAGGCGGACGCTTACGATCTCGTCGCCCTCAGCCGAGCCGAGCGGATTGACGGCAAGCGTTACGGGGTAGGGCTCGTTCTCCCTCGCAAGCGGGAACGCATGCCAGTCGGAGAGATCGTGCTTTACGCCGTACAGCGGCCCGGCGTTCGGTCCGTAGGCGACCTCACCCGCGCGGTTGTTCACCGCGCCCTTCGTTGCCGTCGGAAGGATTACGCGCGTGACCGCGTTGGAATCCGTTATGTGGAGACTGTCGGTCAAGTCCGTCCCGCCCGCCTCGCCCTTGTATGCGGGGAACATGCCGCCTGCCGGCGCAAACGAATGTCCGTCGGGAATGTCGACCGGAATCACGAACCGCTCAAGAAGAACGTCTCCCTTGTAGAGCGCGACCATGGGGAATTTCTTCGGGCTAATCTTGCTGGGACAGACCATCACGTCGTTGTCGTAGATCTGCGTCTGTCCAGAATCAACATTGTCGTATTCCTCGCTCATGTAGACGACGGCGTATGCGCCAGGAGCGACCGTGCGCGAAGCGAGAGGACGTCCCTTCGCCTTCAGCTCCTTTCCGCGGTTCACGCGGACGATCTCGTAGTCAGCAAGGTCGATCTCCGTGTCGCCGCAGTTCCTAAGTTCGATCCAGCCCGACTCGCGTCCGTTGGGGTCAAGCTCGTCCGGGCGGGGGCATATCTCCGATATCTTCAACGGATCCGACCCCTCGGGCAGAGGCGGCAGTATCTCCCCGCCGCCAGGTTCATCGCCGCCACCGGGATTGTCTCCGCCGCCTGGATTGTCTCCGCCGCCGGGTTCATCGCCGCCGCCGGGTTCATCGCCGCCGCCGGGTTCATCGCCGCCGCCGGGTTCATCGCCGCCGCCGGGATTGTCCCCGCCACCAGAGCTTCCGCCGAGGTCGCGCACCTGGATGGCGTTGACGTAGCGCCCTCCGCCTGCCCCGCCCATCGAGAACACGACGTCATGCGTGGAGCCAGAAGCATCGAACGAGCCGTAGACTGTCGCGTACTGTCCGTCACGGATGGAGACCGCGGTCTCGCTTCCGATCGTGATATAGGAATCGCCGTAAGAGTTGTGAGCAAATATCTGAACTAGATACCGATGTCCAGCCGTGAGTCCCCTTACCGTCAGTTTGATATCGCTCATTCCTGACGAGGAGCCGAAACTCCATGCTAGCCCGCGGATTGTATTTGCATTCGACGCCGCCTGTACATTGGCTGCGGAAAACGCCGGGTCATACGCGATGTTGGCAGAGGAAAGGTCGGCCCCGGACTGGAACGTCACTTCACCGAGGGTCAAACTCGCAGAGGCACCGCGGTAGGCGTAGAGAAGTGTCCCGGATGTCTGAAGAATTGAGGCGTCCGACGCGCTAAGAGTCTCGACGGTCCAGCCCGTCTGGTCGCCGGAAGAGACCAGTGCAAGTGCTACGGAAACTACTGCAAGAACTGTTTTACTTTTCATGGCGTAACCCACCTTCCAATTTACGCCACAATTATAAATCAGATCACGCCCATGCGCAATCCCTACAAAAGAAGGGATAGCCCGCCGAGTGAGCAATCCCTGGGCCATAGTGCCCTGACGCGTCCTCTCCGATGTCGGCGACAGATACTGGTTGACACCGTTGGCGATGTAGCTCGTTGAAGTCGGCTGATCACCGCCGTCACTCGATCGGCGCGCAGTTTATGCCGCTCGCGACGAGTCTGCCTCGGTGGATGCGCGCTCGCCGCTCGAAGTCGGCATAGCCCTGCTTGCGCTCTCCGAGCCAGAAGACCTCCGCGAGCGCGAGCATGCGCGGCCACGCTTTCCACTGGAGGTCGTACTCGTTCCACGTGTATTCCGACCAGTTGTTGCCCTGTCCGCCGAGAATGTGCCTACGGGCCTCCTCCGGCACGCCGGCGCACGGATCGAACGAGTAGCAGCGCTCCAGCGTGATCTTCCCGAAGATGTAGGTGAAGGGATCCTCCTTGAGCCCCTGCCCGTAGTCGAGATAGCAGTAGCTCGTCGGCGTCATTACGACGTCGTGTCCGCGCGCCGCGGCCGCCGCGCCCGAGACGAGCTCATGCCCCGCGCCGACGCGGTCCTCGCGCCAGCTCATCCCTATCGCGCTCTTGGGAATGTCGCCGAGAAGATATTCGTCCCAGCCGAGGGCGCGCTTTCCGCGCGCCTCCAGGAACTTCACGAAGCGACGCGTCACCCAGGGCTGAAGGTCGCCGACGTCCTTGAGCCCCTCCGCCTTGATCCTCGCCTGGCACTTCGGACATGTCTTCCAGCGCTCCTGCGGACACTCGTCGCCGCCGATGTGAACTACATCGCCCGGGAACACGCGGCACGTCCAGTCGATGACGTTCTCCATGAACTTCAGGGCCCTGTCGTTTCCGATGCAGAGGACGTCGCTCTCGATCCCCCACACGAGGCGCGGATCGCGCGCGGCGAGATTTTCAGGAAAGCACGCAAACTCCGGATAAGCCGCCAGCGCGGCGTAGACGTGCCCAGGAAGCTCTATCTCCGGGACGACCTGTATGTGCCGCTCCGCCGCGTAGGCGACGATCTCCCTGAGGTCGGACTCGGTGTAGAAGTACGGACCGTACCTCGTCCCGTTGAGCTTGTCCGCGTCCTCCTTCGAGCCCGTCGACGCCCAGCAGCGGTGGCGGACGCTGGCAGATCTCACCGCGCCGTACCTGACGAGCTCTGGATAGCCGGGCACGTCCAGCCTCCAGCCCTGGTCGTCCGTCAGATGCCAGTGAAACCTGTTCAGCTTGTACCTCGCCATCAGGTCGAGCATGGACTTGACCGTCTCCTTGCCGAAGAAGTGCCTGCACTCGTCAAGATGGAATCCTCGCCAAGGGTAGCGCGGCGCATCCTCGATCTCCACGCACGGCACGACCTTCTCGCTTTCCGAAATCCTCTTCGCAAGCTGCCTAAGCGTCTCGCCTGCATAGAAACGCCCTGCGTCGTCGGACGCAAACACCTTGACTCCCTCCGGCGAGACGACGAGCCTGTAGCCCTCTTTAGGTACGGACTCATCGGCGATGTAGTCGATCTTCCCGGGGTCGTACGGACACGTCCCCTCGCGCTCCTCGACCTTCACCGGCATCGGAATCAGATCGATGGCGGCGGAAGCCTCCGCAAATCCAGCGAAAACAGCAGCGCATGCAAGCGCAAGACGCCAAACAACGTGATGGTCCTTCATTTTTCCTCCGATCCGATCAAGTGCCAGTTCCCATTATTCTACCACAATCTGATAGAAGCAGCTCGACTCGTTCTCCGCTTTCGGAACCTCAAGCGTCAGCACACCGTCCGCCGACGCGGGATTTTCGAAATACACGACGGGCGCGTCCTTGAGACCGGCGAGGGTTACGGACTTCCTGTACCCGTACCGATGTCCCGCCGCGGCGTTGCCGATCGTGATGGACACCTTGTCGGACGACACGGCGAACGGAACCTCCACACCTTCGCCTCCGATCACCGGCGCGTCGGCTTCGGACGCCGCGCCGCTTCCGCCAAGCCCCGTCAGCTTCAGCGCACAGATGCGGCTGACGGTCGTCGCCGTCACCGTAATGCCGAAAACAGTCTTGGTCGTAGTCGCGCCGCCGTCCGAGACGAGATAGACGCCGTACGAGCCGTCGCTCAGCTGCGGACCGAGCGCGATTCCCTCGTACACGATCATGTTGTCTTTGTCCGTACCCTTGATCTCGACAAGCGAAGTTCCCTTCTCGACCGCGGAGAACTGCGCGTTAGTAAGAGCCGACACGCCGGAGACTTCCGTTGCCGCGGCAAGCGCACCTGTCGTGATGCGGTAGATGCGGCAGCGCCCCCAAGTCGCCGTGCTGACTTCGCGCTCGAGCGCGAGGAGCGATCCGTCGGGCAGCGCGCAGAGCCCAGAAAGTCCGCTCTGCGCGGAAGTCGTCCCTGCGCACAGATCGCACGCATACGCCCACTCTCCGGCCGCCCGCCAGCCGTCCTGCGCCGTCGTGCGCGTGTAGCGCGTCAGGCGCACGACCGTGCTAACCGTCGTATTTCCGCTTGACGATTCACCGTCGCACGTGAGCGCCTGTTCGTTCGCCGTCCACATGGTGAGTCCGTCAGGCGAGATCGTCAGCGACTCGAGCGAGAGGTTGGAACGGACCTTCTCGCGCTGGACCGATGGAACCGGTGCCGTGCGACCTGTTGCGGTGCCGTCGAGACTGAACTCGGAAATAGACGGCGGCTCCCATTCGTCGCTGATCCACAGCGCGCCGGAGAGCGGATCGCGCGCAAGCCCCTCGGAGTTGCGGCATCCCGCCGGCGTAACCGCCGCGCCAAGCACCTGGCTCTCGATGGCGCCCGTCGCCGCGTTGACGCCGAGCGTCAGCGGGTAAATCTTCGCATATCCGTCATTGTCGTCATGGTCCTGCAATACATAGAACAATCCGCCCTCTCCGGAATACGTGATGCCGCCGCATCCGTTCGCGCCAAATGGATATTCAGCAATCTTCGCGAGATGCAGCGTGTTGGTGGTGTCAGGTCCGGGGACGATCGGCTCGACCGTCTCGCCGCCGCCCGATCCTCCGCCACCCGAACTCTCGCCAAGGTCGCGCACCTGGATGGCGTTGAGGGGCCGGTTGCCCGTACCGGTCGGATAGGTGACGGTGATGTCCGCCGTCGGGCCCGCGGCCGTGAAGACGCCGACGAGGGAGCCGCCGTAGGTATAGTCCACGCCTTCATGGGTGCCATGGATGTACACGGGCGTCGAACCGTTCGCCGAAACGGTCGTGCTGTTGGACGTCCGGTGCGAAACGAGCTGGACGAGATAGGAGTGGCCGGCCGTCAGCCCCGAGAGCGTGAGCGTGAACGAAAGCGGCACTTCCTCTCCCGTCCAATACCAGCCGTCCCGAAGCATGTTGCCGAAGTCGCCCGTCGCCCCGCCGTCGCCGAAACTTCCCCCGCTGTTCCCCGCGGAGGCGGGCGAGGCGGAAACCATGCTTGCGGCGCCGAGGCTGACGGCACGGGCGAACGGAACGCCGCCCACGGTTCCGCCGGGAGAACTATACGCATAAAGGAGCGTTCCGTCCGTGCGGATCGTGCTGCCATCCGAGCTCATCGGGCCGACGGTCCAACCGACTTGCGGCACTGGGCCTGGCTCGTCGCCACCACCGCCGCCGCTTGTCTGCTGCACGATCGGATAGTCGGCGGCGACGAACGTCTTGTTGCCTGCGAGCGTGAATACGACCGGGTTGCCGCTCACGATCTCGTAGCCCTCGGCTGCGGCAAAATTAACAGTTACCTGCGTATTCGAGACAATCGTGTAGCTGCCCACGACCGCCGCGACTGCGACTCCGTTCGTCGTCACCGACTGAAGAACAATCCCCGTCTTCGCGGGGATTGTCAGCGAACATGTCGGCACAGGATCGGGAACGACGGGATCGGGCTCATCGCCGCCGCCCGAGCCACCGTCTGGAATCTCGCGAACCTGGATGGCGTTGAACGGCATCCTGCTGCTCGTTCCAAGGAAGGTGATCGTCACGTCCTTCGTGGCGCCAGTGGCGGTGAAGACGCCTGTTACGAGCGCACCGTATTTTCCGTTCTCCTCTTTATCGCCGTGGATGTGCACCGGATCGCTACCGTTCGCGGAGACGGTCGTCGAGTTGTCCCAGAAGTTGTGCGCAAGGAACTGGACGAGATACTTCTTCCCACCCTCGAGATTCGAGAGCGTCAGCGTGACCGTGTGCGTGCCCGACTTGTCGGTTTCCCAGTACCAGCCGTTGCCGAGGGAAAGACCGAAGTTGCCGCTTACGCCCTCGTTCATGAAGTCGCCGGTGAAGCCGTCGATGTTTGGCGTAAAGGAGATCTGCGGGGGATTCTCCGAGGACTGCAGGTTAATGGAGCGCTCGAACGGGATGCCGTTGACGGTACCGCCGTTGCACACGTAGCCGTAGACGAAAGTGCCCTCGGTGCTGAATGCAGTGCCATCCGCGTCCATGAATCCGGAGGTCCAGACGTCGGAGACGGCGGACGTGTTGACGTAGAAGACGACCGACTTTGTCTTCGTCCGCCCCTTGTCCGTAGTCATCGTCACCTCGCAGGTATGGTTGCCGTCCGCAAGGCCTTCAAGCGTGAACGAGCTGTCCGCCGTCTGGTCGGAAAGCGCCGTCACGGCGGAGGATGCTCCGTCGAGCTTGTAGGCGACGGAATACTTGGTCGCGGGAACCGAATTGGCATCCGTACCGAGGACGACGCCCGCAAGCGAAATCGTCGCGGAAGATCCGCTTGGCGCCGCAGTGAGCTCCGTGATGCGCGGATACTTCGGACGGTTGTTCGTAGCGCGGTTCTGCGCGAACATCCAGACGAAGCGGTGGTTCGGTGCGCCTGCAGTGACGTCGTCCGTCCTGGAATAGCATGTCGTCCAGGCGTCGTGGCTGTTGTTCTCGAGCTTCTCGAAGATCACGTCCGATCCGAGCGCCCTGAGCGCCGTGACGATGCCCTCGGTCTGCTCGACGGGAATGGTCGGGTCGCCGCGGTTGTGCACGGCCAGGACCGGGACGTGCGCGATGTCGGCCGCGCAGGCGGGATCGCCGCCGCCGCAGCACGGCATCGCCGCGGCGAAGAAGTCGGGACGGCGGCAGATCGCGTCCCACGTGCCATGCCCGCCCATCGAAAGCCCGGTGACGTAGATGCGGTTGGCATCGACATCAGCCATCGCGGCATAGGAGTCGAGAAGATCGAAAACAGCCACGAGAGCCGAGGACGGCTTGTCCACGAACGTGCAGGTTGTCGAATTCATGGAGAACTCCGCCCACTTGACGTCGTTCGGACACTGCGGGACGAGAAGCTTGTAGCCGCTGGGAGCGCCCGCTCCGTCGAGATAGCTCTTGATGTTCGTCATCTCGTTAATCGTGAACGAATTGTCGACGCCGCACTGACCGTATCCGTGAAGGAAGACGACGACGGGAACCTTGCCGCCGTTCGGATCGGCCTTCGCCGCGACGCGGTAGGGAAGGCGCAGCTTGTTGGACGCAACAAACGTCTTCTTGACGAACTCGCCGGTGAGATCCTCGCCGCCGGTCTCGCCTCCACCGCTTTCACCACCACCTGTCTCGCCGCCGCCAGTCTCACCGCCGCCGGTCTCGCCGCCGCCGGATTCTCCGCCGCCGGATTCGCCGCTACCCTCGCCCAGCTCGCGAAGCTGAATGGCCTTGACGAGACACTTGCTGCCAGACGTGGCGAAATTGATCGTTATGACTTCCTGCGCGCCGGTTGCCTCGAACACGCGCGTAATGACCGCGCCGCACTTGTAGTCGTTCTGTTTGGTGGCCTCGAGCGGGACAAGATCACCAGCGGAAATTGTCGTCGAGGAATTGTTCCAGTGGTTTGCGGCGAGTATCTGAACGAGATACTTCTTCCCAGCCGTGAGACCCTTGACGGTGAAAATGATATCCTGCGATGTTGTGCTCTTCTCCCAGACCCAGCCGCCGTTAAACACGGGATTGTTCTCCGTCCAACCGGACCCGGTATACGACGAAGGCGAGACAGTCGCCTGGTCAGCGCTCGGGAAGCCCGCGGAGAACGAGACCCCGTTGACGGTGTGCCCGGTGAAGCCGCGCGCGAAGACCTGCGTGCCGTCGCTGCGGAACGCCGACCCCGTCGCGTCCATCGGCGCAACCTTCCAGCCAATGGCGTCGGCATGGGAATCAACAAGGAACTTCACGCGCTTGACCTGGGACTTTACTTTTCCGTCAGAGGAGACCCAGACGGCGCAGGAATGCCATCCGTCGGAAACACAGGGGAAGGTGAACGACGCGGTCGCACCTGTCTGGGTCGAAAGGACTGTAGCCTCGGCATCGGTGTCGAGCTTTGCGAAAACGGAATACGACGACGCGGCGGTGCCGTTGGCGTCCGTGCCCTTCGTCACTCCGGAAAGCGCGATCGTCGCCGACGTTCCGCTCACCTGCGCGGTGGCGTCGCCGATCGCGGGAAGCGTCACCGAAGAGGCGCCGGCCGTCGCCATCGCGTTTTTGATCGCGGGCGCAAGGATCTCCTCGTATGCCTTGGTCGTGAGATGCAGGAACATGTCGGGGTAGTCGCCGTTGCCCTGGAGATACATCTCGCCCTTATATGTTCCGTCGGCGTTCATGAACTGGCTGCGGACGTCGACGAGGATTACGCGCTGTCCGTCCGCGAATGTGCGGATGATCTCGTTCGCCGCCTGATTGTTGGCGTAGTGCGCCGCGCCCTTCGCGCTGTTCTGCGCGTTCGTGTAGCCGTAGGGAATGATCGGCATCAGAAGGACCTTCGACTCGGGATGCTTCTCGAGGACGAGGTCAAGGACGGCCCTCACGCCCGAGGCGATGTCTTCGGGCGTGTCGCTCGGACTCTTCTGGATCGTGTTGTTCGTCCCGATCAGGAGGTTGAAGAACTTCGTCGTGTAGCCGTCGATGCAGCCGCCGGCGAGACGCCAGTGAAGGTTCTCAACGAAGTCTCCAGTACGCCCGAGGTTAAGAACGCTGTTGGCAAGTCCGTTCATGGACGCGGCGCTGTTCCCCTCCATCCACTTCTGCGTGAGGGAGTCGCCAAGAAGGACGAGGTCGAGGCTCCGTCCGTTCTCGCCGATGAGTTTCACGTCGTCGTCGAACTTCCTCCAGTACGCGTCCTGCATCACTGCGTTGGTGGCAGTCGGGAACGCCGCAATGCAGTCGACCGCGGGACGCGCCGTCGCCACGAGGTCCGCGGGCATTGCGGAACCGCTCGCCGCGGCGTTGACGTACGGCGCGACGGCCTGCGCCCAGACTTCGTAGCCGGACGCGTTAAGGGTGACATGGTCTGCGTTGAAAAGCGAGGACTTAAGCGCGTGGTGGTCAGACTCGAGGAAGAGGTCCGACATGTCGACCCAGCTGCAGCCCTTCTTCTGGACATAGGCGCGGACGTCGATGTTCAGCCGGTCGTTGCGCGGCCGGACAGGATCGGACTCATCGAGTCCGCGAGGGAGCACTGCCTGCACGACGATTTTCGATGAGCTGTAATTGGCAACAAGGTAGTCGATGATCGCGCGAACACCAAGGTACGTCTTCCCCTCGGGTTCTTCCTTCTCGGTGTAGATGGCGGCGTTGTTTCCGCCGACCATCAGGAATATTGCCTTGGGGCTGCCGAGTTCGCCGTTCTGGATGCGCCAGAGGACATTCTCGGTGCAGTCGCCGGCGAAGCCGAGGTTGAACATCGTCTTGTCGCCCGTGAAGTGCGACGCAAGCGAAGCGGCGCCAGTCGTCTCCCAGCCCTGCGTAAGCTCGTCGCCGATGAAGACGATGTCCTTCTTGACGGAGCTGTCCGAAAGCGCCGCGACCTTTTCGGCGTGGCGCGCCGTCCACCAGGTGTCAAGGCGCGCGGCGGGCGTGTTCGCGCGGAAGGCGGCCAAGGCATTCGCAGTAACGGCGAATGCACACGCGGCAATTATCGGCTGAAAGAATTTCATGGTAAATTACTCCACTACGATCTGGTAGAAGCAGCTCGGTTCGCTCGCGTCCTTCGGAATGTCGAGCGTCAGTACGCCGTCGGACTCTGCTGGATCGTCGAACCAGACGACAGACGCATCCTTGAGTCCGGCAAGCGTCACGGATTTCTTGTATCCGTAGGTGAGACCCGACGCCGCGTTGCTGATCGTGATCGCGACCTTGTCGGACGACACCGCAAACGGCACGTCAACCCCCTCACCGCCGATCACCGGCGCATCGGGCTCCACGGGGGCGTCCGCAGGCAGCTCGCGCACCTGGATGGCGTTGATGCAGGACTGCCCGGCATAAACGATCGAGAATTCCTGCGAAGTGCCGCTCGCCGTGAAGACACCGACCAAGGAGCCACCGTGCTCCCACCCCTCGCCGTCAAACTTGATCGTCTGCGTTCCGTCTGGCGCCGTAGCGGTCTGCGTCGTAAAATTCTGGCGGAACCCAATGATCTGAACAAGATACCTCTTACCGCCCTCAAGGTTCTTCAGCTCGATCTTGCGGGCCTTTCCATTCGCCCACCAGCCGTGCTCAAGCAGACTCTTGTAGTCGCCAGATTCGGTGTCAGACGGAGCCGACGACCCAAAACCCAGCGCCCCACCAGTGTTCTCCCATACGACGCAGTCTGCATTGCTGATGAGAGCGCTGCTGGCTGTGAACGCTACGCCGTTGACTGTGTAATTTCCAGCCGCATAGGCATACTTGATGGTCCCGTCTGTCCTGATCGAAGCGCTCGAGGCGCTCATCGGCGAGGCTGTCCATCCATCGCCCGGCATCGGCCCTGGATCCCCTCCGCCCTGGGCCTGGACGACAGGATACTCCCCGTCGGCGAACGTCTTGTCCCCCGAGAGCGCGAAGACGACCGGGTTGCCGCCCGTGATTTCGTAACCCGAGGCTGCGGCGAACGTCACCGTCACCTGCGTGTTCGAGACGATAGAGTAGCTTCCGCCGACAGCCGCGACCGCGACGCCGTTCGTCGTCACCGACTGGAGCTGAAGCCCCGTCTTCGCGGGAATCGTCAGCGTGCAGAGAGGCGTCGTTGGGTCGACAGGATCGATCGGGTCTTCGCCGCCGCCACCCTCGCCAAGGTTTCGGACCTGGACGGCGTTGATCGGACGGTCGCCGCTCGAACCGGAAAAGAGTATCTCGACATCCTGCGTCTCGGCCGAGGCAGTAAAGATGCCAGTCATAAGAGCCCCGTACTTGCCGCTGGTTTCATCGGAGCCGTAGACATGCTGCGCTTCGCAGCCATTGGCGGAGACCAGCATGCTGCCGCTCCAGTGCGTGTGCGAGAGGATCTGCACCAGATACCGTTCCCCCGGCGTAAGGTTCTTCAGCGTCAGCGTCACCGACTTGGTGTCCGTCGACGAATCAGTCCACGTCCAGCCATTGCCGAGGATGAGTCCGTAGCCACTGTCCGAAACACCCTCGTTCATCAATCCGCCGTCGAAACCGGTGGCCGCCGGCGTAAAGGCGATGCTATCTGTGGATGCGAGCGGAAGCGCCCGCGTGAACGCGACGCCGTTTACGGTCTGGGCCTGCGTCGCATAGGCGTAGACAAGCGTGCCCTCTGTGCTGAACTTCGCGCCCGCGGCGTCCATCGGCTCGGACGTCCATCCGACCGGCATCGGCGGCGGCTCGCCAATCCTGAAGTTGACGGATTTCGCCGCTGATGTCTTGTTCTTGTCTGTCATAATCGTCACCGCGCAGGAATAAACCCCGTCGGCGAGATCGGAAATGCCGAACGAAGCCGTCGCGGCGGTTTGGCCCTCGAGCGCGGCCACGCCCGGCGCATTGGTCAGCGAGTAGAAAACCGAATAAGAGGTAGCCGCGACCCCACCGTCGTCGGTTCCCATCTCGATGCCCGAAAGCGAGATCGTGGCCGTCGTGCCGTTCGTCGAGACGGAAACCGACCCGATCGACGGCGCCACAACAGGCGCCGGCGGCTCACCGATCCGGAAGGAAACGGACTTCGCCGCGGAGGTCTTCCCGGCATCCGTCGTTATCGTCACCGCGCAAGTGTATTCGCCGTCCGCGAGGTCGGAGATCGTGAACTGCGCGGACGCGCCGGCCTGGCCCGAGAGCGCGACCACTGGGGTCTCGTCGCCGAGCTTGTAGGAGACGGAGTAGGAATTTGCGCTCTCACCGGCATCGTCCGTCCCCAGCACGATGCCCGAGAGAAAAACCGTCGCCGCCGTTTCGTTCGTCGTGACGGTGACAGAGCCGACCTTCGGCTGGACGACTACCGGCACGCCGCTCTCGCCGAGGTCGCGGACCTGGATGCCGTTGATGGCGTAGTTGCCGTCGGACATGATGGTGAACGTCTTCGTGGCTTCGGTCGCGGTAAGAGTTCCCGTCAAAGCGCCGCCATAAGTCCAACCGTCGCCGAGGACCTTCATGTAGTTCGAATCCCAGTACGACTCCTTGATCCAGACGTGAGACCTGTCGTGTCCGCTATAGTTGCGGTAGCCGAAGATCTGCACGAGGTAGACGTGTCCGGGCGTGAGATCCTTCAAAGTCACCTTCTTGTCACCTTGGGTCGCCCACCAGCAGTGGCCAAGAAGATCATAGTAGTTGCCGCTCGCAGCAGTCGACGGCGGAGTCGAACCGGAAGTCTGGCTGTACGGCCAGACAATGTCGTTCGAGATGTTGGCGTTGTTGTTCCCGGCAGCGGCGAACGTAACGCCGTTGAGCGTGTAGCTTCCGCACGCGTATGCGTACTTGAGCGTCCCGTCGGTCCGAACCGCGCTGGCATCGGCGGGAAGCGGCTCTGCGGACCACGGTTCGGTCATCTCGAAGTCAAGCAGCGTCACGAGCTCCTTGTTGTCCGCCGTCGTGACTGTTACCTTGCAGGTATGCGCGCCGAGGGCGACATTCGGGATCACGAACGACTTCCTAACGCCCGTCTGGTTGGAAAGCGCACGCGTCTTCGCGCCGCCGTCGAGCTCGTAGTCAATCGCGTAGGACGTCACGGCGTTCGCGTTCGCGTCCGTTCCGAGGTTGATGCCGAAGACCGTGATCGTAGCGGAGCCCGCGCCGTCCGCGTTCGGAGCGGCCTTGGCGTAGCCGAGCGAGGGATCCGCCACGTGCGCCTGGCCGGCGGGAACCGAGAGATACTTGTGCATCGCGTTGGTCAGCGCAGGCTTCCAGAAATCCGAATAGGTGAAGAATTCCGGATGGAGGCAGAGCCCCACGGCGTCGTATCCGCCGTGGCCGCCCTCGCGGTAGCAGACCTTGTCGGGCATCGAATTCTGCTGGAGGTACTGACTGCGCAGGTCCACCCAGAACACACGCTTGTTGTCGACGAACTGGAGAATATAGTCGTTGACCGCTTCGCTCATGGCCGTCACTTCGGCCGCTTCGAAATACTTGCTGTCGAAGCTGTAGGGAAGGATCGGCATCAGGAGGATCTTCGCGTCCGGGTGCTTCGTCGCCATCTCGCATAGCATGAGGCGGATCGACTCTGCGACGTCTTCGGCGCGATCGGCGTGCTCGTTGTGGTCGATGCACTTCTGGTGTCCGTTGTTGATGCCGACCATCAGCGTGAAGTACTTCGTGGTATAGCCGTCGAGCGCGCCGTTCCTGAGACGCCAAAGGATGTTCTGGACGCGCTCACTGCCGATGCCCATGTTGAACGCCGCGGCGTAGTTGATGGGATCCCCGTCGAGGGCCAGGCTCGGATTGTTCCAGAAGTCGGTGATGGAGTCGCCGAACAGAACCACGTCGAACTCCTTGCCCTGGCTGCCGCTGATGTCAGCGTTGAAATGCTGCGTTTGGTAGTCGCCCGTGTGCTGTTTTGGCGTGCACGGCTCCGAACTGTGGTCGGATCCCGGCACCTGGGTGCCGATCACGATCGGGTCGCCGAACGCGCAGAGCGCGGCGCAGGAAAGCACTGCGGCTGAGAGGATTGCTGACGCTGATTTTTTCATGGCTTTGCTCCTCGAGACTTTGGTGATTTTTTCACCAAAATTATAGCACCGCACGGCGCAAATGCCAATCCCTACGAACGTAGGGATGCGCTAGGACATCAACGCGCAACAGGTGAGTCTACCGCCTGAATGCCGCCGTGCGCGCGCAGGCGGATGCGGTAGGCGAAGGACTTGGCGTCGCAGGAAACCTTGAGGATGTTCCCTGACTGACTCCACTCCGGCGCCTTCGCTCCGTCGGCAGGCTCCACGGCCTCCACGCCGAAGACCGCACGCCCTTCGGCGTTGAACGCGGCAAGGTCGATCTCAGCGAAGAATGCCTCCGAGAACGGCAGCGGAACTATCGTCCAGTTCGAGAACCGAAACGCCCCGTCCGTCGTCACGCCGCCGAGCGACACTGGCGAGGACTTATGCGCCTCGAGGAAAAAGCCGTTCGCCGACTTAGAGAACGCGCAGCGCGCGCCGCCCCTCTCCACAATCCCGCTCACCGTCCCGCGCGTGCGGGCGAAGTATCCGTAGGTCGGCAGCGTCAGGCCGTTCGGCAGGCGCCACGTACCGTTCGTCTGCCTGTTCACCCACACCTCGGCGCCGTCCGAGAAGAACGAATGCTGGCGGTGGATTCCGTCCTCGTACTTCAGGTCGATAAACTCCGCGCGGCCGAGTTCCGCGCAGGCGTCGTGCTGCAGCCAGTACGTCTTCACCGCATTGCGCGAGAAAGGTCCGTCGCACATCGGATTGCGCCCTCCGATGACGCAGTTCGAGAGATAGTCGTCCGACGCGTAGCCGTGGAGCTTCGCGTCTCCGCCCGTGTGCCATGCCTCCTCCTGGTAGCGTCCGCCCAGCCCGCCCGCGAAGAGCACATAGAAGTCGTGCGTGACGATGTCGTGCCACGGCGTGCGCTCGCTGTCTTCGAAATTCTCCCGTCCGACAATCTTTGGCGCGCCGAAATGGTCGCACTGCCCCGCATCCGCGACGCCGACGAGATGGTCCTGCGCGGCTTCGCTCACGCACACCGCTTCGGGACGTCCGAAGCCCTCGCGGTAGAGTTCGAATCCGCGCCCCCACGACGCCGAGGTCTCGTTCTTCGTGTGGAACCTCCCCTCGCGGTCGAGGTAGTCGAACGGAGGATGCGCCGTGAAGACGTCGATGAAGATCGCGTCCGGATCGCACCCGTCCTTGAGCAGCTTCGCGTTGCGCCGGCACCACGGATGGAACGCGTGCGGCGCCCAACGGTAGGACTGCGCATGGCGGCCGGGGTTGAACCACGCCAGCTGGGGAGTTCCGTCGAGGTTGAACACCGTGAGATCGTACGTGAAGCCGTCGCAGTCGGGATAGATGTCCGTGTAGTTGTCGTGCGGACAGAACAGCATCCCCGCATCGCGGCACGCCGCGCGCATCGCGCCGAACGCGGCGGATCCGCCGCGCGGAGGCCATATCTCCGGAAGCCTGTAGTCGTATCCCCAGCACTGCCAGTCGTGCTTCACGAAAACCGCGTCGCACATCCCGTACTTCGCCGCCAGCGCAATGTCCTTCGCCGCCTTCGCGTAGTCTCCGCCCCACTGGTCGAGGCACATCCTCGACCCGAGCGCGGCATGCCCCGCGCTCGCCCTGTAGCCCGACACCGCGCGGAACCGACGCGCCGCCTCGAAGGCGCCCCTGGACGACGGCACGAACGTGAAGACGGCGTCATGGTGCGCATGGATCGAGAAGACGTTCCGCCCGCCGTCGCACTCAGCGGAATCCGGCACGACGTCTACCGCCTGCACTACGGAAAGCCCGTTCGCGTAGTCCGCGCCAACATGCCGCGTAGAGAGGTCGAATCCGCTGGCGCGCACAGAGAAGCGCCTCGGGCCCTCTATGACGTTCCCCGTGCCCAGGTAGACGCGGTGCGGCCTCTCGCTTGCCGGCCCGACGGCAAGGTCGGTAATGCGCGGATATCCCGCTGCGTTCCGTTTTGCCCCCGGTATCGACCACGAAATCCGAAGCGTTCCCTTCTCCTCCCGTATCGACGCCACCGCCTCCGGCGCGGGAAGTCCGTCGTCCGTCTCGACAAGCGCGGTGAAGCCCCTGAACACGACGGACCTCTCACCGTCAGTGAACGCAAGCGCACCGTCGACGAGTCCGCGCTCCCCGTACGCCACGCCGGCCCCGTAGACGACGTCGCCCGCCTCAAGCCGCCAGCGTCCGAACGCCGCGTCGGTTCCGGACTTTACCGCCGCCTCTGCCGACGCGAGCGCCGCCGCGGCGCGCGAGGTCCAGTCGGACTCGTCGGGCATCTTCGGCTGCGGACCAATCGCGAGCTTCACGTCGCCCCATCCGCCGCCGTCGCAGCGCGTGTCCATCTTCGGGCCCGGCCCAGTCCAGAGCCGAAGCACGACCTTCTTCCCCGCCCACGCCGTGAGGTCGCCGGACATGCCGTGCCACGCGCCGAGGTCCTTTACGATCTGCGAGCAGACAACCTTGGGCTCCGCGCCTTCCTCGAGTACGAGCACCTTGTACTCCACGCCGTCGGACGACGACTTGCCGCGGTAGTCGTCCAGGAAGTTCGAGCAGGAAACCACGATCGGCGAGACGTCAGGCAGGTCAAGCCTGATGTCGCTCCAGATGAATCCCGCGCCCTTCTTGTACGGCGGATGGCTGTTGAAGCCGCGCTTCGCTACACCGCCCGCCGACGGCTTCCCTTTTGCCATTACCGCGCCCCACTCTTCGACGGACCCGCCCTCCGAAACCTCGACGGCCCTGCCCTTCACCTCCACGGCCGTCGTACGCGCGAAGCCGTCGCCTAGTTCGAACACGCCGGGGACGAGCCTCGGCGGAGACTTCTTCGGCACGTTGCGCGGCGCGCCGGGATTGTTGAACTTGAACACGGCGATCGGATGCGGCGCGTCGTCCTTCTTCACGCTGGAGGGAGTGAAGCGCGCGTGGACCGGATAGAGCGCGTCGAGCGCGCGCGGACGCGCTGTGCCCGTGTACGTCAGCTCCTTCCTCTCGCCCGGCGCAAGAACGATCCGCCCCTGCGGACCCTCCACGTCCCAGTCGTCGTTCATCCAGACCTCAAGCTCGCCGGTGACGCTCTCGCCGGTCTTGTTCTCCAGCGTCACGGGAAATGTCCGCGGCGCATCCGCCGCGACCTCGGTGACGCCGAGCGGCCATTCGAACTGGTTCTTTCCGGGGCGTTCGATCTTCTGCGGAAACGACCCTATCTCAACCTTCACGCCGCAGCGTTCCTCCACAGGCGGCAGGTATGCGCCCGCCGCCAGCGAAATCGTCACCGCTGCTATTGCAAGAAGGAGTTTCATGTCTTGACCTGGTCCAGTCCAATATTATCTTACCATAATTATCGTTCCCGCGTGAGCTCCGAACTTGTAAGTTCCGTCGGAATTCCTGATGAGCGCCCAGCTGCCGCACGATTCGGATCCTGCAAGGCGAAGAACGGGCGAACCCAAAATCTGCTGCGCCTGGAACGGCGTCCGGAATCCGCTTCTCATGTACTGCCTGAGGTTCTCCGGATCGGATATCTCGAACGCCGCACCATCCGCAAACGTCAGCTTCCCGGCGAACGTCGCGAACTTGTTTGCGAAGATGTCCTCGCACGTCGCGCGCACCGCGTCGGTCACCGTGATGTCGCACCCCGTAACGTTGCCCGCGCCCGAGAATGTCGAGAGCGTGAGCGGCGTAGAATCCGCAAACGCCATCGTCGCGCCATACTCTGCGCGCAGGGGCGTGCCGGTCGGCACGACGCCGGTAGATTCCGCATGCAGCGTTCCCGACTCGACCGCGATTCCGCCCGTTGTTGTGTTGGCGGCATAGAGGTGGAGGTCGTTCTGTCCGCGCTTTATCACCTCGCCGCACAGCCCCGCGTTGTCCGTGAGCGTAAGCGCGCATTCCCACCGCGTCGTGCGGTCGGGACTCTCCACGTACGCCTTGGCGTTGTCGCTGAAGTCGCATCCGCGCGATGTGATGACGACTCCCGTGTGACTCTTCGTAGCGAAGTCGTATTCGGCGTACGCGCTTGCGCCCCATCCGCTCTCATCTTCGAACACGATGCGCGCCGGGCCGATGTAGCTGGCCGTAGTGTAGTCCCCAGAAGTCGGCAGCGTGATGGACGCAACGCCCTTTCCGGTCGGAGCCGCAAACGTGAACGGCATTTTGCTCGCGGGGTTGTTTCCAGTAGATTCCGACGTGTCAATGACAAGACCCTTCTTCCAGATCACGAAATGGTCCGGGCAGTATTTCGCATCGGACAGTCCCGCATCGGTCCAGTCATATCCGAATGTCGGCATCAGTGTTCCGCCATCTGCGTTGACGATAATACGCGTAGCCGCGTTTGCCGACTGGTGCTTAAAGAAACGTGCCGCCTTAACCGTCGCGCCGTCCTTGACGTTGAAAATGTTCGTGGAAATCGTTCCGCCGCCCGCGAACCGGAGCTTCTCGGTCGCGAGCAAAGTTCCCTCGCCCGACACTGTAACGTCGGAAGACCCGCCCCAGTCGCCAAGATAAAACCGCACAGTCTGCCCGTCCTGCACGACACGCGTGTCGTTCGTGCCGCCGGCAAGGTGGAACACGGCTGAGCCGCCGCGGCCGGCGCTCAAGGATCCGCCATCAAGTTTGAAGAGGCCGCCTGTCTGGATAAAGCTGCCGAAGTTGCCGGCGGTGTACGCAACATTAAACACATTGCTCACGTACGCTTCGCCGCCCGACATCACCCAATGCCCTACATCCGTGGCTTTCATGCCAACCGACGTCTCGCCTGTCACGCCCAACACGCCACCCGTCTGATGGAAAACGCCTCGCCCGTCATTGCCGACGCGAACCCAGTTGAGCAGTGTGTGCCCGCCGCCCATAAGCGACCGGCTGTCGCCTTTCACTATGAACCCCTCTCTGTACGCGCGCGATGCCGCGCTGCTCATTTCCATAAGACCTTGGTCGAGCTGCACGCTGCACGCGAGATCGACATTGCCGTCCAGGTACAGAACCCCAGTCCCACGCTTGCGGAACAATATATCCGATGTGCTCGCCGAGCCGCGCGTCAAGCTTCCCGTGAGACGCAATTCGTTCGATCCGGCTGTTTCGATGTAGAGAGCGCCTTCCTCGATAACCACGTCGCCTGCATACTCCGTCGTTGACGTTCTCAGCACCACGTTTCCGGCACCCTTCTTGACGACCCGCGCATAGCCGTCAATAGACGCTTCTGCGAGGTATTCTTCATTCTCATCGGCCGAGACGACATAGTCCGAACCCACCTTTCCTGCGCTTCCGGCCCAGAGCGGAAGCGTCGCGCCTGCCGCGATCACCGCGCCAATCGCCACGAGTCTTTCAATACGTCCAACACCTGATGTCGACATGGTTGCACCTCACTTCTTTAGTCCCCGGCATGTCCCGGTTTCTTTACGCCTTAATTCTATCACTTCCGCGCGTCGGTGCCAATCCCTACAAATGTAGGGAGGGGGCTCAGTCGACTGTCGAGACGGACAGCGTAACGTCTTCTCCGTCGCCTTCGACGTAGAACACGGCCGTCATGAGTCCGGCGACAGGCGTGAAGGCGCGCTTCCCGCGCTGCGTATCGAAAAGCCTGATTTCGCGGTCGGCAGAGATTCTGAGCGTTCCGCCCGGACGCCGCACGAGCGCCGTCCGGCCATCGACGGTGACTTCGTCCTTATCAGTCGCCACAACGGGGAAGACATAGCGGTACCTCCCCTCGGCGTGCGCCTTCGCGGCCAGACCCTTAGCGTCGAGGGTGTACTCCAGTCGGAACGGCGCACCCTTGTTCCTCTTCCTTGCCGTGAGAAGCCCGGAGGCCGAATATGCGAAGACGCCGTCAGCAAACGACACGGACACCTTCGCGGCGCGGTCGCGGACGCTCGAGCACACTCCGTCCGCGGACTCTATCCGCGGCGTCGTGGAAAGGACGCCGATGTACCTGCGCTGGTCCTGGAAGTTGGCGAACTCCGCATACCAGTAGTCGCTCATAGTCCCCGCAGCGACGACGCCGAACGCCGGATGCCACAGCATAGTCAACGAACCTCCGCCGACGTCCATACCGTCGTCGGAGCAGTAGAAGTCGTTAGCGCTGAAGCTCGCGCGCCACGGGCCGACGGCGACGAGCTCCGTCGCGAGCTCGCCGAACGAGAGCCGTCCGTACTCAGTCTCGCGCGGGAGCTGCTCGTCGGCAGCCTTCTCCGGCGGAGCGGCCAGCAGCAGGTCGACGAGCGACTTAACGTGCGCGAAGGTGTGGTGGATGCAGGGCGGCTCGCCTGCTTCGCGGTAATAGAGTCCGCCGTAGAGAAGCCCCGTATCCGACGTGCAGCGCGCGAGCAGCCTCAGGTGGCGGTCGATCGCGCGCACCGCGCCCTTCCCGCCGTGCTTTGCATAATGCGCAAGCGCGGGGAGGAGTCCGTCGGACGTGCGGCTCCCCCAGTAGGACCACTTGCAGGAGCGGCTGCCCATGGAGTTGTCGACGCCTCCGTCAGGAAGCATGAACTTGAGATGCCCGGCGACGAGACGGTCGAGTTCCGGGACGATGTCGCCTCGTCCTGTGAGCTCGGCGTAGTGGTACAGCGCCGGAATCGACTCCTCGAGGTTGTAGCCGAGGTCGATCGGACGGCATCCGCGCGGGGAGACTCCCGTGTTGGGGTGTCCTTCTCCGGCGAGGAGCCCGCTGCCGAGGAAGAGCGGCTTCACGAGCTCGTACATCGTATCGCCCTTCGCCTTGTATGCGTCGTCGCCGAGAAGCTTCCACGCGACGGCCATCGCCTCGCAGAAGGTTATGGGGTAGTTGACGTTGATGTCACCGAGTCCGTTCGAGAAGAAGCCGAGAAGGTAGTCCGTCTGCACGCGGAACCGCGCCGTCCACTTCTCCTTCAGCTCCTTCGGGAGATCATCGCCGAATGCCATGAGCGTCTTGCCGAGCGACGTCTGGGAAAACACGGTGATGCCGCGCCAGTACACCTTGACGTCGTTGTAGTTCGCGCCGTCGTACGTGACCATGTTGCGATCGGTCCAGTCGAGCATCCGCTCCGCGGCGTCGAGGTACTTCCGATCGCCCGTGCGCTTCCATTCGTAGACGAGCGCATAGACGCTGTCCGCGGCGCGTCCGTGCGCGAAGCAACACGCGGGGCACAGCACCCCACCGTCCAGCGCGGGATCGTCCGTTCCGGCGATCTGATACTTCACCAGCGCGTCGCACCAAGTCTTCAGGAGCGATTCCGCGTCCGCCCGGCTCCACGAATCGGCCGCCGCCGCAGCGCCTACCGCAAGTGAGGCAAGGATAAGCGCCCGGAACTTCACCGCGCGCCTCCCTCCGCCCCTTTCAGGCGGTAGATGTGGCGGAAGTGGGCGGGATAGGAGTCGGAGAACTTTCCGTCCGAGACCGGAATCGTGCGGTTCTCGTAGAGCACCTCGACGGTGCCGGACTGCGGCGCCTCCAGCGGCAGCGTGAAGACGACCTCGGCGAGCGGCGCGGCATCGATGTTGCAGGTGAAGACGTACCAGTCATCGCCGCACTTCGACGTGCGGACCCTGAGCAGGTCGGTACCCGCGGAGGCCTGCACTGGCGCGCAGATTTCCTCGGAGAGGATGAAGTCCTTCAGCTCCTGCGCCTCGCGGTTGAAGTCGATCATCGCGCGCCAGTTCGCCTCGGACCCCACCATGTTCAGGAACCAGGTGACTCCGGAGCATCCGGCGCATATCGCGCCCCAGCACTGCGCGGTCTGCTCGGCGTACGACGGCTGCTTGTAGTGTATCGAGTTCATCCCCGCAAGGAAGAACCAGCACGGGACGCCCTCGCGCGCCTTGAGCATCTCGTCGACGTTGCGGAGTATCTGGTCGACCGTATTGAACTCCGCGGCGGTGAGGTATGCGTCGAGCATGAAGATGTCCGTTGTGAGGTCCGCGAACCGGCTCGGGAAGCCGAACGTCGTGTTGTTCATCTGCACGGGCGTGTAGGGATAGTGCTTCTTCTCCGCGATCATGAAATCGCGCACCTCGTCGCTCGGACGCGCGAGCTCCGGCTCGTCGGTCGCAACGCGGCTGATGATGTTGTCAAAGTCCTTGAGGCGCGCACGCGTATCGGCGCGCGTCTCGTCCCGTCCGTCCCTGTCACCAGTCCAGAGGATGAAGTCCATGCCGATGGACCTGCCGTATTCGAGCATCTCGGCCGTCTGCTCCGTCAACTTTCTGTCGGAGAATGTGCAGAGGTGCCCGTAGCGGAAACCGCGCTTCTTCATGATCTCCAGCTGCTCGTAGCGTCCGTTGTCGTTCTTCGGATTCTCCCTCACGAGCAGGCAGTTCGAGACCATCAGGACCTGCTCGCCGCCGTGCATGACGGACCGCGAGAAGCGGTTCACCTGCGTGGCGCCCTTCCAGTACGGAAGCTTTACGACCTCGGTCGGCCAGTCGCGTCCGTGCGCCTTCACCGTGACGGAGTTCGTCCCGCACGCCATCTTAGAGATGTCGAGCGCAACCTCCTCCATCTTCCCCTTCTCGTCCCAGATGCGCCAGCGCGCCTCGGGCTCGTTCATGTAGAAATCGAGGCGTCCGAGCACAACCGGCTTCGCCGCGGGCTTCTTCGCGTCCGCGACGCGCGCCCACTTCGCGGCGACGTCTGCGGGCAGCTCGAACGACGCCCAGTACGCGTCGTCGCGGAAGTCTCCGCCCTTGGTGTAGGACGTGCCGGGACACTGCGGGTTCACGCTGTGGCGGTCGTTGCGTCCGAGGTTGAAGAGCCATCTCGGCGATATGCCGTTCGCGGCGATGTCGGCGAACGGAACGGTCACGAGGTACTCCACGGCCCCGCCCGCGTCGCGCGCGCTGACGGTCCATGTTCCGTCCCATGTCTTGTCCTCTCCGTAGGCGTCGGCGCGGCTTCCGTTGGGCGCGCAGAAGAAGTGGTAGTTCTTCTTCTCCTCCGTCGGGCGCAGCAGAACCTCGACGGAGTCGTTCATGCAGATCCCGGTGTCGTCCTTGAAGTACGGCTTGTGCGAGAGCTGCGAAACGTCCTCTCCGAAGTTGCGGTATCCGATGTACAGGTTGTCGTCGTCGCACGCGAGGAACGCCTGCGTGCGGTTGATCGGCTCCTGGCGCTTGATGTAGAACCTCCCGGCATCCGCCGCGAACTTCTCCCAGGGGGCAAGGTCCGTAGCCGGCTTTACGCCCTCGGGAAGCTTCTTCACCTGCACCGTCGGCGGACGCTCCACCTTCGGCTGCGCGCCGAAGCGCGAGGCGTCGAGGTCGCTCGCGCGCCACTCCGTCGCCTTGTCGCCGTATTCGAGCTGCAGGTCGTCGAACCATATTGCGCCGCTGTACTTTCCGGGGTCTCGGACGCTGAACGTCACGGGGCTGAAGATCCCCGGCGCGGGCATGTTCGTGGACGCGAACTCGTAGCGCGCCCAGTCCGTCGACAGGTCGAACGCGCGGCGCTCGTTCCCGATCGCGACTTCGATCTTCATGCCGGGCTTCCCGGCCTTCATCCATCCTGTGAAGACGCCGTGCGCGCCCTTCTGCGTGGCGGTGCGCCACGGGTAGAAGCTGAGCGATCCCCAGAGCGAATTCACTTCGACGCGCAGCGACTGCCGTCCGGAGTGCCGCTCTTCGCGGTCGACCATGAAGGCGCGCGTCCAGCTCTCGTACTCGTCGCCGGAGTGCTTTCGCCAGTTGAAGCTGCCGCGATTGCAGTAGTACGGAGGTATGCCGTCCTCGTCGAATTCAAATCCTGAGTTCACGATCAGGTTCGGCGATGCGTTTGCGTCCTCCGGAAGCGACACGACGACATCGTCGATGAGGCGTGCCTGCGCGCCGGCGATGAAGACGACTTTCGGTTTCTCGGCGCGCGTGCATTCAACGCGGCGCATCTGCCGCGCCGCACCCTCGACCCAGGTGAGCACGTATCGCTCCGGCACCGTGCCGCGCCAGGTCGCCTTCGCGCCGGGCGTCACGACAAGATGCCCCTCCTCGCTGCGGATCTCTCCGTCCGCCTGCCAGTGCTCGGCCAGCGTCTGGTTCGTGGCGAAGTCGTCCGTGAAGACGCTCATCGCCGCCGCGAGAACAAACGGCGCTATCATCGCCGCACCTCCTGTCGTGCGCCAGACACCGATCTCGAATATCCGTTCTTCATGTGCATACCCTCCATGTCGGTTTTCCACTAAAGATTATAATCGTTACTGCAGTCCGGCACAATCCCTACAATCGTAGGGATTACCGCAGAGCGTGAAGTTCGAAAGTGTGGAGGACCTGTCGAGGCTTGCGCGGCTCTCGTGCCACAGGCGGAGGATGGCGACAGAGGGTCGGAGGGCGGCTTGCTGCGTCGAGGCCGGAGGCCGACTGTCGCACGAGAGCACGTTCGCGGGCCCGACGTGATTTCGACCGCCACGGTAAAGGGCGCGCGTGAAGGCGCGCGCGTCGAAATCATGTCGGTGGGGTGCCCGCGAACTGCGGTTCGGGCGAGCAGGTCGGCGCAGGCCTCGATACCAACCGAATTGCGCGCAAGCGGTTCAACGGTTTAGAATCGCACCCCAGCACGGACTGCAAATGCAGATCGGCTGTCGCGGTGAAAGCAAAACCGGAATGCTGTAGCGAGCAAAACCGGAATGGAGCGAGAGAGCCTGTTAAGCGGGCTTCAGCGAGGGATTTTGCTTCAAAGATGGCGATTGTTGAAAGTTAAGAAAACCATACGCCCCCCATGGGGGGCGGCCGTCTCGGTGTAGCGAGCAAAACCGGAATGTGGAGTATACTATGCTCCATGAAACAGCAAATATCAAACCGACTGGGTGTCGCGCATGTCCGAGACACGATGATGCAGTTCGTAACCGGAGCGATCACCCGCCAGCAGGCGATGGAGTCGCTTCAGGTCGGGCAGTCGCAGCTGTATTCGCTGCGCACGTCCTACCTCGCGGCACGGGCTCAGGGGCTCGGCGACGACTGGGAGCCTGGTTCGTCCGGCGGCAACCACATGCCGGCGTGGCCTGACAAGGTGCAGTCGTTCCTGCGCAGGGCACTGGAGCCGGATGGCGACGCGAAACGGTATTCGTATGCGTTTGTCGCCAGCGAGGTCGGGAGGCGCTTCGGCTTCCCCGTAGAGCGCTCCCAGGTCCGGCACTGGGCCATTGCGCACAACCTCCACCTGGCCGACCACAGGGCGCGGCCTCCGGCGCACGTCCGCCGCTGGCAGCGCAAGTCGGTCGGCGAGCTGTGGCAGCTGGACGCGACGCCCGACTACTTTCTCGGACGCTCCTGCCAGGCTCTGCTGCTCATCGACATGGTTGACGACTGCAGCCGGATGCAGGTCGGCTGCCGGCTCTACCGGAGGGAGACGGTCGAGTCGTATCTGGACTTGTTCTACAGAGCCTTCACAAGATACGGCCTCCCCCTGGAAATCTACGTGGACAAGGCGGGTTTCTTCAGGAACGACGACGGGTCGCTGACCCAGCTCGGCAGGAGGCTGAAGTTCGTCGACATCTCCTTCGTCTTTGCGAACACGCCCGAGGCGAAGGGGAAGATCGAGCGTGTGCATCAGGTCTGGCAGGACAGGCTTCCGGCGTACGCGGCGAGGGAAGGCATTACGGGAGACACTCCCCTTGAAGAGGTAAACGAACAGCTGGACTGCCTGGTCGACTACCGCAACGGGTTCGAGCGTCACCGTGAGCTTCACGACGTGCCGCTGAACGTCTGGACGGACAAGATCAGGTCGGGCCAGTGCAAGCTGCGTCAGCCCCCGCAGGACGGATGGTGGGAGCTGATCTGGTCGGAATGGAAAGGTTCGACGATCGGGCCGCGCGGGCGGTTGCTGGTCGACGGATTCCTCTGCTCGACGGAATGCGCAAATGGAACCCGCGTGTGGATCTGCCGGCACCTTGACGGAACCGTGTCTCTCGTGCTCAACAAGCCGGAAAAGGGAACGTCGCCGAAGGTGGTGTTCACCAACAATCCGAAGGTGTACAGGAGTCGGTGACTGAATGGAGAGGTGTCGCGGCGGGGTGCCCAAGCGGCAGCCGGGCCTTCAAAACAGCCCGGCTGTATTAGCTTGGGTCGCCGCGAGAGCATGAAAATCATTCCGGTTTTGCTCGCTACAACTTTTCCGGTTTTGAAATCTACACGACACAAATGCAGATCGGCTATGCGGATATGCTCTGGATATGGTAAAATATGCGCATGGATTTCTCCATCGCAATAGTCGGCATGTCATGCCGTTTCGCCGCGTGCCCCACGCCCGCGGCGTTCTGGAGCGCCGTCATGTCGCGGCGGTGCTGTCTCACGCCGCTCGGGCCGGACGCGGAGATTCCGCTCGGGCAGCGCAACGTCTTCGAGCGTCCGTACCCAGTGCGCATGGGCCAGCTCGGCAACCTCTTCTCGTGCGTGCCGGCAATGCAGAACTTTCCGCGCCAGGTGAACGCCGGCGAGAACCAGGATCTCTACTTCGCGTCGCAGCTGGCGTTCGACGCACTCGCCGACGCCGGGATGCGCCACCGTTCGCTCGACCCTGTGCGCGGCAGCGTGCGAATCGGCTACGCGCCGCCATTCAACGCTTCCACTGTCAACTGGCTCCAGCACACGGCGTTCATGGACCAGACGCTCGACATAATCCGGCGATTCTTCCCTCATGCCCCGGAGGAGTCGCTCGATGCGGTGCGCATGAAGCTCGTCGAGTCGCTTCCCGCGCCAAATGCATCCTCATTCCTCCTGGGCACTGGCTATCGCTTCGCCTCCTGGATTGCGCGCGAGTGCTCGTTCTCTGGCGTCGCGACGACCATGGATGCCGGAATGCTCACCGGCGCTACGGCAATAATGGACGCGATAGGCGACCTTCTCTCGGACCGCGCGGACGTCGCGATCGCCGGCGCGCTGACGCCTCCCATTCCGCGCGCATACCTAGAGGGGCTCTCCGGCGAAGTGCCCTTCTCCACCCGCAGCGAGCTGCATCCGTTCGCGCAGGAGCAAGACGGGACGATTCCCGGCGAAGGCGGCGCGTTCTTCGTCCTCAAGCGCCGCGCCACCGCGCTCAAGGACCACGACAGGATATACGCGCTCATTAGGTCCGTGGCGATCGGACACAACCCCGACGACAATCCCTCCGCGATGCTCGCCGAGGCCACGGACGGCAGCGGAATACCCGTCAAGTCGATTGGGCTCGTCGAAGCTGACGGCAGCGGAATCGCCGTCGCCGAGCGTCGCGAGATAGAGGCCGTGCAGCGGCTATGGGGCGAGCACAAGCCAGGCGGACCGCTCGTCGCGCTCGGGTCCGTAAAGGGCAACATCGGGCACACGCTCCGCGCCTCGATGGCGGCAGGGATCCTCAAGGCGGCGCTCGCCCTCCACCGCCGCGTCCTTCCGCCGCAGATCGCCCCGGAGCGTCCGCACGAGGCGCTGTCGAACCTTTCTTCAAGCGCATATCTCCTCGACGAGGCCCGTCCGTGGATCACGGGCGACAGCTCGAATCCGAGGCGCGCGGCGGTGCTGGGCGCGAACTTCGACGCGACGGCCCCCGTAGGCTCCGCCGCAAAGGGCGGACGCGCCGCGGCGGTGATTCTCGAAGAGGAACCGGAGGACAGACTGTGACAACGGACTTCGGAGCGACAGGCGGGACGGAGCTGGTGCTCGTGTCGGCGGCGGACGACGCGGCGCTCGCGGCGGAGGCCGCGCGCATCGTCGCGTACATAGACCGCGTCCCCGACGCGCCGCTCGCCGACATCGCGTACACCTGCTCGCTCTCCCACGGCGACGCCGTGCTGGCGCTCGTCGTGTCGAGCGTCCACGACCTTCGCGCCAGGCTCGTCTCCGCGCGCGACAGGATCGCCGCCGGTGCGGCTCGCATACGCGACAAGAGCGGCACATACTACTTCAGGGAGCATCTCCTCGGCGAGGGGAAGGGAAAACTCGCGTTCGTGTACCCAGGCGTGATGAGCTACTACCCCGACATGATGCGTGACATAGCGATACTCTACCCCGAGTGCCGCTCCGCGTTCGACGAACTCGAGGAGGCGCTTGCGGACGACCCGGAGTTCACCCCTTCCAGCTTCATCTTCCCGCCTGCGTCCTACTACCGCCACGACGCCGACATCTTCAGTTCCGGCGCGTACGCGCAGGCGTTCGTCGCCTCGTTCTCGGGATGCGTCGCCATGTCGCGCCTCATGGAGGCCATAGGCGTCGCGCCAGACGGCGTCGTAGGATGCGTCGGAGGCGATCTCGCCGCGGTGATGCGCTCGGGAGCCGCCGGAACGGACAACCCGCGGCCCGTGCGCGTGAGGGCCATACGCGAGATCTACAAGATCGTCGACACAGCAGTTGACCACTCCGGGCTCCCCAAGACCGCGATGGTCTCCGTCCTCCTCAAGCACGAGGGCGAGGCGGACGAGGTGGTGAAGGCCTTCCCGCCGGACAAGGTGATGCTCGCGCTCGACTTCTCTCCGCGCCAGCGCACGTACGCCATCGTACCGGAGTACGAGGAGGAGGTCATGCGCGCGTTCGCCTCAGCCGGGATCCGCACGATCAAGCTCGCCCTGGAGCGTCCGTTCAACACGCCGAAGTGCAAGCCCATCGTCGCGGGCGTCAAGAAGTTCGCCGGCAACTGGATGAAGCACGAGTCGATCTGCGACGTCTACTCCTGCGCCCTTGCGGCGAAGCTGCCGAAGCGCGCGCGCCCCGCGCGCAACGAGACGGCCGAGCGCTGGGCGCAGCCGGTGAGGTTCCGCGAGACGATAAGGGCGATGCACGCCGACGGATACCGCGTGTTCCTCGAGGTGGGTCCGCGCGGACTCATGTCCGTCGCCGTATCGGAGACCCTCAAGGGCGAGGAGTTCGCCGCGATAGCGCTCAACTCGATACACAGGCGCGGGATGCTCCAGGTGCGCCACGCAATCGGCCAGCTCGCCGCATACGGCGCGAAGGTCGACGTCTCGCGCGCCTTCGAGCGCCGCCGCACGAAGAAGCTCGACTTCGATTCGTCCATCTCGCCCGAGGTCAGGCGCGACGCGGAGATGCGCCTCTCGAGCGCATTCCCGCGTCTCACGCTCCTAGGCGACGAGGCGTTCCTCAGCGGCTCATCGTTCCTCGCCGAGCCCAAGGGCAGGGGCGCGAAGGCCGCGCAGCGCGCCGCCGCAGTCGCGGCGCAGGCGCGGCGCCAGCGCCAGTTCGATTTCGGCGCGACGAATCCGCTCGTTTCCGACGCGGACATCGTCCAGCAGCAGCACGGCGTCATGGTCGAGATCGTCAAGACCTTCCGCACGGCGGACGCGCCCTTCCTCGGCGACTTCGCGCTCGGCACGAGCCAACTGTCGTACTCCGACCCAAACCTGCGCGGACTCGTAGCGCTGTCGATTCCCGCTGCGGCGGAGATCATGGCCGAGGTCGCGCGCATGGTGATGCCGAACGGCTCGCTTGTCGCCATCGAGGACCTCGCGACACGCCGGATGGTAACGTTCTCATCCGGCGAGCTCAGGCTCTTCGTGCGCGCCGAGCGCGTCGCCGCAGGCGATCCGAACCTCGCGGCGGTCAAGGTGCAGATCCGCGACGACTCGCCGAACTCCGCCTACACGTGGGCCGTCACGGAAGGCGTGTTCGTTATGGCCGATACGCCCTCGAGGTCCGTCCCAGTCGCGGCCTCACCGATGTTCAAGCCAAGGAGCGTCCACTGGTCAGACCGAGACATCTACCCGACGCGCCTCTGCTACGGCAAGCGGCTAAGGGGCATCAGGTTCGTCGACGCGTGGAGCGAGTCTGGACTCGACTACGAGGTCGAGACTCCTGCGCTCTCCGGAGCAGTCGTGTTCACGCGCTTCCCGCTGTGGGTCGTGAACCCCCTCCTCCTCGGCATCGTCGCCAGCGGTTTCTCGCTCTGGCGCAGCCACGAGAGGTTCACCGGCGCGTTCTCGTTCCCGTTCAGGATGCGCAGGCTCGAGCTGCACGGTCCGCTTCCGAACGAGGGCTCGCGCCTCAAGTGCTACCTCCGCCTCACCGGCGTTACGCCAAAGTCGCACCTCTGCGACATTACGGTCACGGACGGCAACGGCGCGGCGATAATGACGATCTCCGGATGGGAAGAGCTCACCGAGCGCGTCCCGAGCGAATACCGCGAGCTGATCCTCCAGCCCGCCACGGCGTTCCTCACGAACGCCCTCTCGAACGACATTCTCGGCGAACCGGCGACGGAAGTGTCGAGCGCGTGGATATCGGACGTGCCGTATCCGATCTTCGAGCGCAACGGCGAGCTGTGGCTCAAGACCCTCTCGCACGTCATCCTCGGCGCACAGGAGCGCGACGAGTTCCGCAGAATGCCGGGCTCGACATCGCGCCGCACGGAATGGCTTTTCGGACGCGTCGCCGCCAAGGAGGCGGTGCGGCGCTACATGAAGGACTACCACCAGGCGCGGTGGAGCGACGCCGACATCCAGATATGGCGCGACGACTCCGGCAAGCCGCACGCCCTCGGCGCATGGGGCGACTACCTCTCGGAGAGAATCGACATCGCCATCGCCCACACCTCGCAGTTCGTTGTCGCGCTAGCTGCCGCGAACGCGCGCGTCGGAGTGGACGTTGAGTCGGTGACGCGCGACCTCTCGGACGAGTTCACGGCCGGCGTCTTCGTCGAGGAGGAACTGGAACTCGCCGCAAACGCCGCGAACGCCGCGCAGGCGATAATCCGCTTCTGGTGCGCGAAGGAGGCCGTCTCGAAGGCGCTCGGAACAGGCATACGCTGGAGCCCCAAGGAGATGCACGTCACCGACTACCAGCCGGACTCCGGCAAGCTCTCGGTCCGACTCGAGGGCGGATGGCTCGACGCGTTCAAGAAGTTCCGCGGACGCGACATCGAGGTCGTCTCGCGCGTCATGCGCGACCACGCCCTCGCGTTCTGCTTCATCCCCGCTACGATGTTCGACGAAGACGCATAGAGATGTGGCAAGCCCGCCCCCGTCTCTGCGCATAGCACATGTATTGGCGGATATGTGTTTGCGCCTGCGTCGACGGAGCGACGCAACCCCCTGGCGGCGCGGCGGGATGCTCAGCCACTCCCATGGAGATGCGGCGTCTCGCCGCGTCACTCCCAGACTGCAACGCGGCAGGATGCCGCGTCTCCTTAATAAGTTGCAAGCCTGCGTAGAAGTACACGTGCGTCGCCTCGGGCGTAATATTCTCCACGCGACGCAACCCCCTGTAAGCGATTCGTTCACTACAGGGCCACCCTACAGGGGGTCCGTCGCGCGGGGCCTTGAGGCTGCTTCACAGTTCGCGCTACGCGCTCACCCAACCCGACGCCTTCGGCGCGGGCGCATCCCGCGACGGACATTCGCAGAGCTATCTCACAGAATCAAAAGAATCAGGAGCGCGCGAGTCTCGTCATACCTTTGCGTTAGTACCCGATCTTACCCTTGTCAAAACAAACGCCAATATTGTCTGCTATGCGTCTAATCTTGTTGTCCTTGTCGAAGACACGGTCGTCAGGATCCACTATAACTAGCCATGCATAATTGTAATGGCACCCAAACCGAAGAACAAGCGCTTTCGACCCTGCAAACAACGTTCTTTCCCAAGTAAAACTCGTGGAAAGTTCATGAGGGACTTTGTCCAGGCAAGAACCTACATGCGCATAATAATCATACGGTTCTTCCGCCACTCCTTTCCAATCCGCAAAGACTTTCTTCGCCTCCTCGTTGATTTTATCGACGCCCACCGTGTTGACAACGCATTCTCTTCCTGCCGAATACAGAGCCTCATCTGAATATCCAGTAATTTGCAGCCAAACAGGCATGCCGAGATGGAATCCGACAATTAACAATACAAAGCCAACAACGATTATCGCACTGACCTTAATCACTTTAAAACACACCTTAAGCATTGTCAGAAATACGCTATCCAACAGCACCCTGTACGATTTTTCCATTACTTTTCTCCATAGTATGACTGAAACTGATTGTAGCCGTATTTCAACCAGTAATAGGTTCCAACTGAAGGAGGCGAGAAATACTGCAACTTCCACAAAGCGGTAATTGTTTCCGCACTCTCAACACTGTGATTCAACCATGCCTCATACATACCAATCCCAATATAATTAACCTCATTGTCAGCCCACAAACCGACGTGACCTTCTATGCAATAATACTGGTGTTGTTCACCCCGACCCTCAAAAAAGAATGTATCAAAAGCTGCCTCATGCCAAAGATCCTTCCAAAAAGTCCTACCGTCTTTATCGTTTGCATACTTGTGCAGTCTTTTTGCTGTATTGCGCATTTGTCGGTCCAAGTATTCTGCACTTTTGCGACGAAGCTTAACAAAACCATCTTGACCATCCTCAATCCAACAAATATGATACATTATGTTTTCACCAGGTATGATATCTAACGGCCGAGAACCTGCAAATGGCTTGGTGTCCCAAACCATTGTTAAACCCGTCGGGTCCATGCGGTTCACGGGGTCATTGTCGCAGAAGGCGTAGACATTCCAGCCGCCTTCGAGCAAAATCGGATCCTTGCTGATCCACCGTCCCGTCTCGGCATCATACCAGCGGCAGCCGAATTCCACAAGGCCGGTGTCGGGGTCGTAGAGCCCGCCCTGGAATCCGA
The DNA here is from genome assembly GCA_016296065.1 of Kiritimatiellia bacterium. GTDB lineage: Bacteria > Verrucomicrobiota > Kiritimatiellia > RFP12 > UBA1067 > UBA1067. The sequence goes on along the minus strand of JAEDKA010000007.1, from coordinate 38,152 downwards.
ACGGCTGGAAGCCGGGATTGGTGTCGCGCAAAACCCGTCCGAAGGAGTCGTAGTCGAGCCTCTGCGCGACATCGCCCGTCTCTGCGTTCACAACAAGCCGCACCGAGCCCTGGTTGTCGGTGATAATGCGGTAGGTGACTCCACAGAGTCTGTCGCGTGCAATCAAATCTCTGGCGCGAGAAGAACGAACGCGCCTCCGCGGCAAGATTCTGCTGCGGCTAGCCATCCTTCTACCCGCTTGCCGCCTCATGCTTGAAATTATATCCAATTCGGATGAGCACTTGTTACTTCGCCACAGGAATTCACTCGGCAAGACCTTTGATCAGCAGCCTGCTCGAATCGATTAAGATCATGACATACCTTATCACAAATAGCAAAAACAACAAAAGACCTCCCGTAGCCCACAGCAACTTCTTCTGCTTGAGCTTGTAAATCCACGTAACACCAAGATCCCTTCTGATCTTCTCCAGCAGAACTTCTCGTTCCCTTCGAAGCAGCCCGCGGTGTGGCGTCATCTCTATCGTCTCCAATTCGGGGTCTCGTCCTCGCGCAAGCGCAAGCAGCTTCTCTGCAGCCACGTCATCTCCGATTTTTATTTTGTAATAGAAACCTACAACAAGTATGAGAGCGGGAGAGCGCATAGCCCTTTTGAATATGAATAACCGGTTCTTCGAATCATTAAACCACATTTCCATGTACCACCAGCCCCCGCAGGCCAGTTGGCTGAATCCATATGATAGTTCTTCGGTCTTCTTAAAAAGCACCCACTTGCTCGCCCCTGCAACAACAAGAGCAATAGCAGCCACAATAATCGTAAGGGGCTCACCTGTCCAAGCGTCTGCCCACGCAAGCAATGCGTACATCGCAGCAACAAGAGCAACCCCTACGCACCATAACACCTTCTTGAACATCGAAGGCGGTCTGCTTGCATTGGTTCTCTCAATATATGCGCACAGATAATCTTCGCCTTTGCCCGTACATTCTGGTCTTGCCATCATCTTTTCTCCTTTTGCATACCTAGAACTGTCATCGTATCCAATGTTTACATATTTTTAGCATTGAATACGTCCATGATGTTACAAGAACTTCCAAAATTCAATCTCATTTTACAGGTGCCGACCCAGCTTTGAAATTTAACGCGGAGTCCACACCCGCCCCTGCAACCCCGATTATCGAAAGCCGCCTCTGCCATATAGTTGGCCTCAGATACTCGCTCGCTAATTGCTCCGGCGATTTTAAGCGATTCACCTCTCTAAGCGTTCCGTAGGAATTATAATCTTGCATCATTCGCAAATTCGTACCCAATTCGTATTTGGGCGTAACAGCAATCACTGCCGCCTCATAGGCAATTTTACTTGCGCCGAAACTTACAACAGTGTCTGTAACACCGGCTATTGCGTTAAAGGTAGGATCATCCGTTAACAAAGAGGTCGCAAGGCCTATTGCGCCTGAATTACCCCATAGCTTATCGTTATCAGAATTCCACATTGTAATCATATTGCGTATGCTTGCTACTGCTGCTGCAGCGCCATTTGCGGCTACAACAGCACCAGCTACAGCACCTACGCCCGAAATCCCTCCTGTAATGGCCAGCGACACGCCTCCAATTGTCTGCGCAACACCTGTAACGGCACCTATGACCTGCGACGTCCATTGCCAGAACGAATACAGCCCCGACGGATCCATGCGGTTCACGGGGTCATTGTCGCAGAAGGCGTAGACGTTCCAGCCGCCTTCGAGCAAAATCGGATCCTTCGAAATCCAGCGGCCCGTCTCCGCGTCGTACCAGCGGCAGCCGAATTCGACGAGGCCAGTGTCGGGATCGTAAAGCCCGCCCTGGAACCCGAACGGCTGGAAGCCGGGGTTGGTGTCGCGCAAAACCCGTCCGAAGGAGTCGTAGTCGAGCCTCTGCGCGACATCGCCCGTCTCTGCGTTCACAACAAGCCTCACCGAACCCTGGTTGTCGGTGACGATGCGGTAGGTGACGCCATTGCGTCTGTCGCGTGTGATCGAATCTCTGTCTCGAGAAGAACGAACGCGCCTCCGCGGCAGGATCCTGCCGCGGCTAGCCGCGCATCTTCTCGCTTCTCCCCTCATGCCTGAAATTATATCAAATCCGCATGCGCATTTGTTACTGCGCCACAGGCATTCACTCGGCCAGACCTTTGATCAGCAGCCTGCTCGAATCGATTAAAATAATCCACCGGGGACAGTCCCCGCCAAAACAGCACGCGCCGCAATCCTTCTTGTTTCGCATTTCTCATTCTACGATCCACCTAGTTTGCCCGTTTCATCACGCCGCCGTTCGCGCGGGTTCGCTCCAGTCGTATTCGGCGAGACGCGCCACGCACGCTCCGCTGGAGCAAGGGAACCGCCACGGAAGCGACTCCAGCGTCTCCTTCACGAACGACACCCTCCGCGAGAAGATCGCAAGCCTTCGAAGCGACATCCGCTTGATGATCTGCGACATCCTGCGCTTCGCGGATCTCTCCCCTTCGTCCTCGTCTCCGAACGAATCCGGAAGCCTTTCGGCGAACACCGCCTCCAGACGCGCCTTCGCCTCCTCCCAGCTCCCGAACAGCCGCTCGTACCCTTTCCGCGCACGTTCGCTTCCCTCGCACGCCGCAGAGTAGCTGCACCATTTCCAGTCCCGTGGATGCGCGACCATCGCCGCCTTCGGAGCGTTCCACTCGACATAGGCGGCCACGTAGAGCTTCGCAAGCTCCTCCTTCTCAACGAGCGTCGACGAGAAGCGCCCGCACCAAAGCTGCCCAGCATGGCCCAGCTCGCGGTTGAAGTACTCCGATATGCGCTGCTTCAGGGTCTTCATGTACTGCGAGACGCTGTACATGCGCCTGCAGTAGGCGTCCTTCTCGGCGTCCGCCTCGTCGCCGCGCCCCTTCGAGCGCAGCCTCTCCCAGCGCTCGATGACGCCTCTCGCCCTGGCCATGCTGCCGTAGTAGAGCGCCCTGAGGCGGTTCTCCATCTCGGAGTCGGGGATGGTGAAGCCGGTGCGCGGATGCGGCACCACCGACGCCGGCACGCCGTCAGCCACCGCCTTCACCATCGCCTCCGGCGAGGGACTGTCCCCCGAGGGAGACGGCACGGGATCGGGGCCGCCGATCTCGGGCGTCCACCGCGGCGCGCGGCACTCCGCCGGGCGCATGGAGCGCCAGGAGGCGGCGGGCAGCTCGTCGGGGTCGGTCCAGTACTCCTCCGGGACTGTCGGGACGTGGAGGAATATGTGCAGGTGGTTGTCCATCACGTTCCACGCGAGTACCTCTATCCCGCAGAACTCCGCTATGCCGTACATCCACGAGACGATCTCCGACTTGATCCTCTCGTCCTCCAGGAGGAACTCCCTGTGGGCTATCCTCGATGCCACGTGGTAGATGGCGTCTTCCGCCACCAGCCTGTTCTTTCTCGCCATTGCCTTGCTCCTTTTCCGGGCGCCAGTGGAGCGGGGCGCCGCATGCCGCATTCCCTTCGCGCCGCCGGCACCCACCGGAAACCTCGGGGAGAACACATATATGATAGCAGTTTCCGCAAAAAGTTTTCTGACAATTCACTGATATTTCACTGATATTTCGCTGATAATTTTGTCAGTTAAGCTTTTCGAAAACCGCATGGCGGGGTCGTCCGACCTCGAGGAAAGGCCTGAAAACATTAGTCGAAACGCATGTGGCAGATTCTGCTCCCCTGCGCGGGGTCAAAATTCACGAAAATTCGTCAACATGAAATTCCGTCAGTTAGGGGTTTTCAGAGGGACTGTCCCCGCCGGTTTGCAGAGGGACAGTCCCCGCCAAAACCGGGGACTGTCCCCCTAGAAGTTGCACCCTGACATACGGCCGCGACAAGCGCGGCCCTCCCGGTGGCAAACCGGAGGGACAGTCCCCAGAGAAAACTGGAGGAAACCGGAGGGACTGTCCCCGAAAAATTCGTACAAGACTGATGTAGCAAAAAGTTGGATCTACCAGGGACTGTCCCCGCCAAAATCCCGCTAGTTGCTTCCAGTCCGAGTGATGCCAAAGCTTAGCCTTCGTTTGCTCGTCTTTTCTAGGCCAAAACTCTTCATTGGCCATACATTTTTCCATCATAGACAAATTGTCTATTCCGCTATTTCTTTTGTCTACCTTGTTCGCCCCCATGGCGAAGCTCTCGGCCGGGATAGCGTCGCCGAGGAATCGCGCACGCAACTCGTAGCTCTTCTTCGCGTCGGCGATCGTGAAAAGGTTCGTCGAGTGCATTGCTCCCGCTTCCGCCCTGAACGGCGTGAAGAGCGGATGGATTATCGCGTCCTCGCGGGAGAGCCTTCGCATATCTGACGTGAAACCAGTGCCGGGATTGTAATAGCGGATGTTCCCGTGCTCGTTAAGGTCGTCATCGAATATGTAGTACGAGTTCACGCCCCAGCCGCCTTCGCACACCACGTCTCCAGGTATGACGGCGGTGCCGTGCCAGTACCAGGCGCCCTTGAACCTCTCCCAATCCACCGAGGACTGTCCCCGAAGGAATCCCACCAGCCCACCCTCGGCCCACCAGGCCTGCCCGATGAGCTTGTATACATCCTCGATCCTGCGCTCGCCGTCGCGCAGGGTGCACGACACCATCCAACCAAAGAAGCCGAGGTTAAAAGACCAGAAAAGCGTCCGCCTTTCGGCCCGAATGCGGCACGCACCTTGCCGCGCACTTCCTGGGCAAACACCAGTCATTTGCAATCCGCACGAAAGACTATCATCACGGATACCAATTACAAGGATCGTCAGTCGCAAGATTATTAATGGTGTCAAACTCCAAGTTGGAATCGTTCTGCTTCGGGTTGAAAATCAATGAGGTGAAATACATCCTGCCTTCAATTGACATCGGTCCAAGTATCTTTGAATAGTTGCAGCCCGTCACTTCACCGACATCATTCGTCATGACGCGAGTCCGGAGAACCATGTATTCGTCCTCGCCGAGAATGGCCTGGACATTTACAACTTCGCCGCTCACGCTGCTATACTCGAATGGAATTCGAGTGGCAAATGCCTCGTTCGTATCCGCCTCATATGTCGTCGGGAATGATGGATCTCCCGTGGTGCTCCGCTTGTATGCGCCGCATCCCGGAGCAAAGTCAATCCAACCGTATGTTGTAACAACATCATTGGTCGCGACGCGGAAACGTTCAATGCTAAAGTCAGAAATCTTCCCTGCTGGGCCATGCATCATCGGGTTATATCTTGGGTCGGACGAGACAACAAGACATTCCTTTAAGTCGAAATCGACAGGATCATATCTTACCACATCCAATCCGTTTGTAACAAACGCCACCGGATTCTTTTTCGGCAATCGCACGCCGTTGCCTCTGGCATATGCGCACATCGGCTGGGGATTGTGCTTTGGCGTCAGGCAGACAGACCGGCAGATGACATTATTTTTGTACGTCACGCTCTTCGGCTTAAATCTGGCTGCAACGCCAAGATAGTCATTGCTTTTGTGCAAATCCGCGAGTTCGTTGTACATGGCAAGCCCCTGCACGGTGTTCGTATCTATGTTGAAGTAGTCGCTTTTTTCTACGACGCAGTCAAACATTTCATGCCCATACCCCGACCCAAATCTTCCATTATGATGTCCCGGTGAATTGACACTCCAGTCAAAACCTAGCGCACCGTAGTACTGAAAAACAACATGTGCTATGCCATTTGTATCCGCTACGGCAGATGTCCGTTCGTATACCGGACTCGCATGCCAAGATAAGCTCCGCGTTTTGTCTACCGTCACAGTGACTATAGCATTCGTAATCGGACCGCCCGTCTCCCTGTCTGTCAACGCAACAAACAAGTGTCCTGTTACGGATGCCCAAGCAGGGGTGATCACGAGCCCCGACAACGATAAAACAGACAAACCTGCGATTTTATTCATCTTTGTTACCCTCCTGTGAATTAGCATACTTTGTTGAGCCAATTATCTTTACAAGAGCCTCGTACAAAACTCTTGTGTCAAATAATGATTTTTTTATAAAGTAGCTATGCACCCATGGCATCTCCTTCACATTGGCACCTTCAGGGATGCAATTCGTAGCCATGTCAATATTCCTAAACACACCCGTGTTGAACAGTTTTTGCTTCACTGGATTCCCTTGCATGGTCGAACCCCACTTCGGCACTGGATTGGCCCCGGTCGCAAAGGACTCGGCTGGCATCCCGTGCGAAAGTGCGTACCAACGGATAAAGTCGTTTGCTTTCAGGAATGCACTACCGCCCTCACCATATATCTGCTTGTCCCTGAAGTCCAGGAAGAACGGGCGAACCATGAGATTCTCGGAAGGGATCAATTCCGCTTCCTCTGGCTTGTATAACCTAAGTCCTTCCCGCGGCTCGCCATGAATATGGCCAACTAAGTCATGTGCAAGATATTCGCTGCTGAATCGCCACCCTGCCTGGGGGGACATCGAGACCAAAAGAGATCCTTTGGCCTGCTCCTGATTGTACCAGGCAAACTCGCGGGACAAAAGCTCATCCACCACGTCGCTTCCATTTGCCACAACTTCATCCCTCGACGAATAAAAGTTGATGGTGCTGTCGACGTTCTTGAAGCGCCCCTTCCACGTCAACTTTCCGCGCTCGTCGCTCGAGTCTGCGAGGAACAGTTCGTACCAGTGCGTAGACCGAACGCGGTCTTGGTATGGACGCCACTCTTTAGGCGTCATGTCGTGGTATGACTTCTCGGTGACCCCGTCTACGGGATCGTATGCCTCGACCGGGACTGCGGCGTTCAGCATGAAGTACTTGTCATACGAGAGCCCGTAGTCCTGACGCGCAGCCGAGACGAGCATGTTGCCGAGAGAATGCGCAATCATATACTTCTTGGCGCCGGGAATGTCCGTGTTCACCCTTGATGCAAGCGTACTCGCCGTGCGAAACGCGTTCAGGACATTCTGATGGTAGTTTGGCGTTACGTAGCTCTTCTCGGACGGGATCCACGTCTGCGACTCGTTACCCCGCCAGAGAACAGCCGTGAAGCCGGCGTCCATGCCGGACCACCACAGCCGTTTGAACATCGCCTGCGACCAGTCCCACGCCTCGCTCGGATGCATGTTGTACCCATGCACGAACACGACGTTTGCGTCGGCATGCTCGCTGTCCGGCCATTGGACGGACAGCCTGTCGTCGTACTTTGAGTCCGTCTTTTCGTTGCACGCGTATTCAAGGTTAAGCCAGCGGTACATATCGTGTACATCAAGCACCTTGACCGGAACGATAATCGAGAACAGCGGATCATAGTCGTTGTCCGCCTTCACGACGATGCTCAGCTCATGCCTGTAGGTTTGCGTGAACTCGACCGCAAAGGCTCCCTCTCCTGCGCTTCCGGCCGCAAGCATCTCCGAAGGAATCGTGTATCCCTCTTCGTGCGAACAACTTCCCGTAGTAACCAAAAGCGGCGACGAATGCAAATCGACTTGCGAATATGTCTTGATGTCCTCTTTCACAATGGCATCCAGAGCGCTCCTCTTTGCGCGGACAGGCACGAACCTGACCCTGCCGGGGTTATCGGTATAGAACTTGTAACTTATGCCATTCGTGCCCCACGCCTCCACGAACGGCGAAAGGTCGACCGCGAACGGACAAAGGTTCACAAGGTCGTTGCGCCCGTTCACTACCTGGTCGCCACTGTTGTCCGGCAGGGTTATCGGCCACGGATGGATAAGCCAGTTATACTCTTCTTCATATGCTGCAAAGGCATCGTCACTACGCCATGTGTCATTATTTGCCCAGAAGTAATGCAGCTTGCCGCCGCTCCAGTCATACGCGTCCCTGAGGTCTGCGCAACCATCCCTGTTATAGTCCGGTAGCAACGGGGGCATCACTGACGTTATGCGCTGACTGGCAGAGGACTTGACGGAGTTTTCGCCAGCTTCGCAGGCGAACGAGATGCGTAAATCGCAGTGTCCGAGCTCAGCGGAGACAATCTGCGCCGCAAGACACCTGTAATCGGAAAGCCGATCGGCAAGAAGCTTCCGCCACTGTCGCACCGTGAAATATCGCTCTGGCACGGTCTCACTGTCGAGAAGCTTGACTGCAGGGCAATAAACCCTGCAACCTTTGGCAGAATCCCACTCGCTAGATTCAGAGAGCCACAATTCAAACTTGCCAACAACATTGTCGAGCGCCAGGCGGAACACCCCCTCAGGTAGCATTACATCTGCAAGCAGATCAATTTCTGGCGCCTTCACGATGTTTGTGCATACTGAAACTGGATAGCCAAACGAAGAATTGAGTTCGTTGTATCTATCCATCGGAACACCAGTTGTACTGGTTATTTCCGTTCCAACCACCGTGTAGCGGCGGTGGCTGTCGCACGGCACTCCATTTGTCGCAAAGAGAATCGACTCCTTCCCTAAGGCATAACTTGCCCATGTCCCCCTCACTACAACTTGGGAATCATTCTGCGACTCGGTGAAATCAGCTCCGGAAGCGTCCAGGACTTCAAGATGCGGGGAGTGCCATGCAAGCGAAACGCAATTCGTCCTCCAGTGGTCGGGACACTCGCAGCAGTGCACAGGCTCGCCATTTGGGACATTAAGCCAAATCACATCTTTCCTGTCCTTCGAACCATAGAGCTGCAGGACTCCGGGAGCATCCGGAAGTGACATCAACCTCTCATACTCCGCCGACGACTCTGACTCCGGCGTTTCGTCAGGCTCCATGCAGGCGCAGCACGGACACAGCCCGCCGCAACGTCCGTCGCACCAGCATCGCCGGTCACCGTAGCACTGGCACCACCCGTGCTGTGGCTCAATATCATCGAACACCCCATTCTCGGAAACGCAATCATCCGTCAGCGGCGGGCAGAATCGGAGCCTCTGGGCTATGATTGGCGGAGAACGGTTGAGTCGCTTTGGATGGTCGACCTGGTATGAAATTACACGCGACTCACACGACGAGAAGCGCCCTGTCAACTCCGCGGATGCGGGCGCACGGTTGTCGATGTCGACATCTGGCGATGGACTCGACCACTCCGCAGTAAGACCAGGGACCTTCTCGCTGTGGACCAGCGAGACAATCTTGCGTTTCGTGTTGAGGTCGTGGATGCACGGGATTTCCGCCTCAGTGTGAGGGAACATAAGCCATCCCTTGCTGTGGGAAAGTGTTGGCAGCTCGCCTATCATAAGGTCGTCCGAAACAAGCTCGACATCAAGTCCTTCTGGAACGTCCCAGCGCAGATCCTTGCGAACACCCTTCCCGATCGCCAGAAGGAGCGTGTTTCTCGATTCAGCCCGAGGACCGCCTACCAACGGAATTAGATCGTCGCCTACAAAAAGGCGACCAGAGCCGATGCCGGAGACAGCCACTCCAAGAACCCCGATCTCTTCCGTCGACACAGGATAAGAAAAGACGCCGTTCGTCGTGCCGGTATAGAATACGTGTTCGAGGACGGTACTGGCAGACCCCTTGGGGTGAGCAAAAGGATCAAGCCCTCCCAATGCAACCGCAAGGCCGTCGTTGTATACGCCATCGGCGGAATACGCATCCCCTGGATCAGTGTTCGTCTCGTTTATTTCTACGTAGTCGTCAAGTCCATCGTGATCGCTGTCCGCATCGTACGGATTCGTCCCATGGACGAAAAGCTCGTCGACGGTCGTCATGCCATCGCCATCTGGATCTGGATCGTCCGCGCGAGTCGGATCAAGCCTGGCGAAACGAAACGAAGTCACTCTGGGGGAAAGGGTGGTGAACGCGGTTCCCACGCCGCCGTTCAAGGCCCCAATCACGACATTGGACACTGTTACGTTGCTATTATAGAACCGATCGAAGCGGAACTCCATATCCCCATTCTCGTAAAGCTCCGCCTGGGCGTTGTAAGGATAAAAAGGGCTGAGCGCAGAGTTCTGCCAGGTCATTACAAACGAGTTGGACGGCGTGAGGCACGACCAGAACTGCGAAGGCACGATGCCGTACCATTCCCAGTCCGCCTCTGGAAGGATTCTTGACACGTACTTAAACGGTAATATCGTTGTAGCAGTGTTGGTCGTCGCTACGCGCGCCTCACCATCGGAGAACACAATCAACTTCCGTATCACGTTCGTTCCAAATGGGAAGCCCGCATAGCCGCCATATTCGTCGTCTACAAGACTGATTCGCTGCCTGTCTTCCATTGCCCCAAACCGACGCCATTCCTCGCAGATGATGGCGTTGGGCGAAGGCGAGAAGTCGAACGTCTCATCCGTGCCGACGCGCACGAGCACAAAGCCTGCCGTATAATCGGAATCAAGAATCTGCCCCTTTTCCGCTGGCTTTGGGGGTGACCCCGATTCCGTCATCGCGAACGCCGACACCCCAAGAAAGGCAACAGCGACAATTACGCTTGCGCGGCGAATGCGCCGCGATACGCGGCCGTCCGCGCGGCTCACGCCAACCGCGGCAAGCCCGGCAAAAAACATGGCAGACAAAGGAAGCACAGCCCTTTGCAGCAGAATGGAAAAATTTGAAGCAAATGCGTCAACCATGGCTACCTCACCATCAGAACAAATTTCTGCGCATCACTCCGCACCACGCACCGCTCATTCGCGTCAAATGCGCCGCGTCGGACTACCTTGACGAGATTCCAAGACGAGTCGCACAGGAAGCGCGGCGCATCTGCCGCAAGCGAAACGAAGCATGGGCCAGACTCACATGTGAAAGTCGCCTTCCTGGGGACGCGTTTCCAATCCGTCCTGACGGAAAGCGAAAGGAACCTACGCCCCGAAGCTGGAGCGGCATCCTCGTATGTCCGCTCGTCCAACGCAACGTCTTCGACAAAACGTCGGCCGCCGCGCCACCCGAAGAGAAGTCGCATCTCCTCCGCCGCGAGGTCTCCATTCCCGTCCGCGTCGCGTCCGAAAGCTATTTCGACGCAGTTAGAATCTGTTCCAGTGTATTCTATGCGAACTTCAAGAGCCTGAATGCCCGTTCCACTTGTAACGAAGGCAACATTGGTAGTTTCCTCTATATCCGAGAAGCCGACGAGAGGCAAAGAAGGCACTACTATCCGCGACACGGCGTTTGCCGTCACGGTTACGAGCAAGAATAACAATATTAAACTGAATTTCATTTTTTGTCAACTATACCAAATTGCGCGGCGCATTTGAGTCGCACTGCACTTTTGAGTCGCACTGCACTTTTGAGTCGCACTGCACTAGTGATGACATTTATGGGCGCAAATTATATCAGATGCGTCCGCAAACTGTCAATAGGCCGGCGTCTGTTTAGCGCTTTATTCATCGTCTGTTATACGGTTTGTGCGTTCATGACCACTGTAGCATCATATCAATATCGGAAAACAATTATAATAACAAATTGTTTTCAAACATCAGACATCACCTGCAACCCGTGCCTGGATCTACAGGGGACAGTCCCCCAAGAAATCCCATGAATCCACTGGGGACAGCCCCCGCAAAGGAATCGATGACATTTTTGCGGCGCGGCCGGAGTCCGCGCCCTACCGAGGCGGGCCGCTTCCTGCAAGAGAAATGTCTGTGCATTCCTGGACGTGGCGGCGCGTGATGACGCACCGGGACATATCCTAAGGCGAGCCGCGAATCGGTGGCTACAGGGGTGTGCGTCTCCTTGCTGTGGATGCCACATGTAACTTCAGCGCCCAAAGCAGATGTCGGAAGCTCGCGAGGTAGGCATAGGGTACCTACCGAGGTACATGGTGGGTGCCTCGCGAGGTGGGCATAGGGTACCTCGCCAGGTGGTTTTCACTTCCGTGAAGCCGCGCGTCAGAAAAGCTCGCCCTGCACCGGCGACGTGGGCTTCGTTTCTGGCGCGGGGGCGGCCTCCGGGGCGGGAGCCGAAGCGCCCGCAGAACCGAGCAATTCGAGCAGCTTCGCCTCGTCGATGACTTCCGTCCCGAGCTTTCTCGCATTCTCCGTCTTCGTCGCGCCTACATTGGCGCCGGCGATAAGGTACTTCGTCTGCGCCTATGGACCAGTCGTGCGGAACTCGCACGATCGTCGCGGGCGCGCCATCCTTGGAGAAGTTCCATTTTCCATTGAGGTCAATGGTCTTCGCAAATGCTCCGCATGACGCAATCGCCGCGATCAGCGCCACTGATGTTTTGTTCATGGCGAGCATCCTCCTGTTTGTTTTGACACAGTACTTACACCAAACGAGACTACTCCCCCGCCATCACCCAAGTGGACTATAGCGCAACTCCTACTCTACATTCAGACAAGCTGACTCAAGAACGTGCGCGCGGGAACGGCAGTCGGCACGTTGCTTGCGAAGCAGTAGACATCTGGCGATTTCGCCCGCCCCTCAACCGAACAAGTGATATATAGCAAAAGCCCTTGCAAGTCGCAAGGGCGGGATTTGGAATTTCGGGTGCACCCAGGCGAAGAACTGCTTCTCACCGCAGTTCCCGAACCGCGTCGCGGACGCGCGCAAGCACCTTGGGCGCGGTGCCGATCGCGTACTTCTCCGCCACCGCGGAAAGGTCGTCGTCTCCAATCCGCGAGAACTTGCCGTTCACGGAAAGCGCATGCTGGTTCTGCCAATCATCCAGCCCCGGATCTCCGGCGGAGAAATGGCATCCCGTAAGATCGTACGCAGGCGCAAGGTGCCACTTGCCGTCCTCCGTCATCAGGAAGGAGAAGTTCTTCGTATGGTCGTCCATCTCGCGGTTGTACACGTTGAAAACCATCTGGCGGAACAGCTCCTCGCGTTCCGCGTAATCCAGCCCAAGCGCCTCGGCGGTGTCGAAAAGGACGTCGTACGAACAAAGCTCGCGCGGGCTGCCGGGCGGCAGATGCTGAAGCGCGCAAAGAGTCTGCACGTGCAGCCTGCGGTTCCCTTCACGGTCGAATCGCTTCGTCATAAAATGCCGACGCCCGTCCAATTCCACAAGCCGCGACTCGCTCATTGCCATCCCGGCGGCCTTAGCCGCCGTATATACGGAAAACTCGCGCTCTCCCGCGTCCGGATCCATGCGAGGCGAAAACTTCAATATCCAGTGTTCGAAGCCGTCGGGAAGATCCGTGTCGCCGGCCAGAAAAGAATCAGTCTCCCTGTTCCATCCGACGACCGCTTTCGCCTGCGCGCCGCCTGCGGACGTGCCGACCCTGATTATCTCGCGCAGCGACTCGTCTGCCGAAAGCCCGTCCAACCGCGCGTTCAACGCCAAATGCGACTCGTCCACAAGCCTGCGCATGTCCAGGACCGTCGGCTCGGCGGTGTCCGGACGAATCTGCGGTTCGTAGGTCAACGCCCCCATTCCTCTTGTCCCCACATAGGAGAGACGATCGAGCGGGGTAATCGCCCCGGCTTCGATTCCGCGCGACTCCATCCACTTGCGGACAAGCCGATTCCCAAACGAATCCGGAAGCGAATCCGCGAACACACCAGGCAAGCCATGGAGAGAACGTCTCGGAACCTCAAACTCATCAGAGGAATACAGAGCCTTGGAAAGCGGCATTGCAATCGGAGATATCTCGAGTCCGCTGCGGCGAAACGCCGGATCGTATTCGAAAGCGCACTTTCCATCCTGCATTCCGGCGATTACACCAACCCTGCGTCCCCATAGGAAAACAGATACCGCCTTTACGGGGAAGTAGCTCATTGGCACCTCCTCTTACTTGAACTGGCACGTGTGCGCCTTGAAGCGGATTTCGCCTTCTCCAACGCCTCGGCAAAGGCAATCGGACTAACTTCGGGGAAATTCTCCAGGTCAAGGATCCAGCGATCCCTGCCAAGCGTGCGGCAAGCCTGCACAAACGTACCTAGCGTCGCACCGCTGCCGTCTTCGAGATGACGAACCGCATTGAGCGAGACGCCGCTGCGGTCAGCCAGGTCCTGCTGGGTTATGTCGGCGCGAAGCCGCCACTCTCGCATGGACTTTCCTATACGGCGAAGTATTTCTTCTTTAGTACCTTTCACCATGCCAACATACCTTTTTAGGACATTTGATGCTTGAATTTTATCATAATTGTCCTAAAAGAGTCAATAGCAAAGCACGCCTCTGTCGCATCCTGCGAATCTACCGCTTTTTGTCAGCGGCCTTGCGGCCAGCGTTGAAGGCGTCGACTATCTCGGGATGGGACCACTCTACCTTTGCGCGGTCGATCAGCCCCATCGACTCGTAGCCGCCCGGCTCCCAGATGAAGCACGGACACCCAAAGCGTCGTGCGACGAACCCGAAGTGCTTCGCCCACTTCACGCGGTCCGCGTCGTTGGGCTTCGACTTGTCGCCGCCGTGGTACCTGCGCTCGGCGTTGACCTCTCCGCAGACGATCGGAACGCCCTTGTCGATGAATATGCGCTTATGCTGCCCGAAGACTTCCGCAAGCCGCTTCTGGAACTCCTCGCGCTTGTATTCCGCGCTGTCGCCCCAGAGACAGAACCACCCCGGCTCGTATACATGAAGGTCGACCAACACGTGGCTGTCGGACGGATTCGGATGCTCCCATGCGAGGCACGACGGCTCGTGCCCGGTCGCGGCATACGTCGGGATGACGAGATAGCGCTTCGCGTTGTTCCCGCCCGTCGCGCGCACCGTGTCGTAGAAGGTCTTCGCATAGCGGTTGACCGTCTTGCAGTAGAACGCATTGCCGCCCCAGTCGTCCTTCCCCTCCTCGCCTCCGTCGGGCCCGGGATGGCTCTTAGCCTTGCGGATTTCATTGAACCCTTCGAACAAGAGCTTCTCGCCGTAGTTCCTGAAGCGCGTCGCGATCTGACGCCACAGGTCAGCAAGCACCTGGTTGGCGCGGTCTTCGTTTACGCCGTCGATCGTCAGCCACTCCTCGGGCCAACCTTCGCTGCCTCCGTCATGGTGGATGTCGAGAATCGTCACAAAGCCCTCCGCCATGCACATGTCGACGACTTCCTGAACGCGGTCGAGGAACGCCGGGCGGATCGCATGCTTCGGATCGTCCCTGTCAAACTGCCGCCGCCACGTCACCGGCAGGCGAACTGCGTTTATGCCTTTCGCCTTGTACAGGCGCAGAAGGCTCTGCGTGACGGGACGGTTCCCCCATTCCGTCTCGTTGCCGCTCGGACAGTCCAGAGTGTTGCCGATGTTAATGCCGAGCGTTATGTCCTTCACGAAATCCGCCGCGCTGCGCGAGAACGGCGCGGCCGCGGAGAGCCGCATCGCGCAGACGAGCGCGCCGAGAGAAAGTACTATGGCTATTTTGCTTTTCATGCCCAACATTCTATCACAGTCTCCATAATTGCGCCATCACCTACAAGGATGATGCGCCGCATGCCGAAGGATGGCATGCGGCGCAGTCGAAGGCAGCTCCATTAGCATTGACTTCACACTATCTCAAGATGATCGTCAATCCGGCGTCCCTACCGGCCATGAGCCTGGACACACCATCATTCGTTTCGGAGAAAACTACATACCGCCTGTTTCCTGCAGTGAAGCGGCGGCGCCGCCCGATGGCAAGGCTGCCTGTCGTCTCGAGCAGCGCAACGGGAGCGTCAGCTTCACCCACCAAGGACAGAACGTTGGACGAAACATCAATGCTCGATTCGGAAAGGTCGAGCGACACCGACAACGAGATGCGCGGCAGTGCGCCGTCCGGATCAAGGTTGAACGAGACGGCATCTACATCAAGAGAGGACGCGTTGACGATTGAGCCTGAACCGGACAGCGTGCCGATCTCGACAGCGGCTCCGTCAAAGTCAACCTCAGAGTTCTCAAGGACAAGGCTGCCCAGCGATGTCGTGCCGATGACAACTGCCGCGGATTCATCGCCGAGCCACTTCGCCGCAAGATACGACTCGACCGCCTCCGCCGCATCGCTGCCAAGGTCGCGGGTGAACGCAAGCGCTTCGCCGAGACGACCTCTGGACCTGCAGCTCCACTCCGCACGCCATCCGTAGTCGACGCTCATGTTCTCGCCGCCGAAGAGCTTCTGGTATTCGGCAGAGTTAGTATTACGAACAAAGCTCTGCCCGTCATCGGAACGATATCTCTGCGCGCAGGAAACGGACGTCGCCTTCGCGTTCATCGCAAGGACAACGGCGCGTCCGTATGGCGCGGCACCAAAGCCCGCATCGGTTTGCTGCTGCTCGTCGCTTCCATCCTTCGCTACATGCATCTTCGCCCTGTTGCCCCATCCGACCTGGTCGATTCCGCAAACGCCCGGCTGGTTCCCGTCTGTATGGCTCGTGTCAGCGATTTCGATTCCCATGACCTCGACCTTGTTGTTCTTTTCATCGTCTGGGAATGACTCGTAGTCTATTGCGAAGTCGCCGATTACCTGGCGCGCGGAAACGACGAAGAGCGCGCGCGGCTGATTGTCCGCTATGGTGACAAGCTTCTCCGCGGACGTGTAGCCGACATTGTTCGTGAAGACAAGGATGTTGAGTCCGTTCTGCTTGAACTCTTCCGCCGCAATGACAGCGGAGCCGTTCTGCTCGCGGGCCTGCGCGTTCATCTTCGAGCCGAGGTAGCCCTTGTTTGCAACAGTCTTCACGAATCCGTCGACTCCGACCGTGAGGGTCGCGACATCGCTCGGATCATACCATGCGACGGCAGACTTCAGGAGTCCGTTCAGGTTGTTCAGTATCTTCAAGTTCTCCGTCGCGACAAGACTGCCTGCGGCGTAGTTCTCGTAGGTGGCGTCAAATCCCGCGACGAGGGAGATATCCGAATCGACGACATACGACACTTCTCCCGTGGTGAGATCGCCAAGATCCAATCCGGCAGGAACCCTGACCGGCGTGTCTTCCGCTGGGGCCACGCCGTCATAGGTCTCCGCAATCTCGGCAATCTCGTTTCCGTCTTCGCCGAAGAAGGCAACAGCCGAACGCCAGTTCGCGGGGTTAGAGACATCTCCGTCGCCCGCTGCGCCTGTCCAGACGGAAGAAACGACCTCTTTCGTAACTGTTACCACTGTAGCGTTATTGTAGTTCAGAGTCGCATTTTCCGCAACATTGACCCCTTCACAGTAAACAGTCGCATTCGCCGGCAGGCGGAGCGTTCCCGACAGGACGTTGATGACACCGTGCGCGTTGTACGCAGCATCCAGCTTGAGGGTGCCGGTTCCCTCCTTCGTGATTCCGCCGATGCCGGTGAAGGTGCAGGTGTCGGTGGCCTTGACCGTGTAACCTCCGTCGTCGATTACGAGTCCGGACGCGCCGAGACAGACTTCGTCGAGACGCGTCATGAAACTGTCGTTGTCACCCTTTGCCACAATCTCTCCGCTGTTTGCGTATATGCGCGAGACGGCACTCTCCGGCGCGCTGGAGCTCTGCTCGATCTTCGTGGCGTAGACGGTGCCTCCGGTAAGACTCACGGTGCCGTCGCACTGCCTCGCGATGGAAAGCGTGTCGACATCCACTTCGCCGCCCGAGACCGTCATCGCGGCATGAAGCGCCTCTGCGTCATTGCCGACGCGAAGCGTCCCGCCCACGGAGAGCGAACCGCCAGAGACATCCACTTCGCACCATGCATTATCTTGGCACGCGATGTTCATGTCGCCCGAGAGAGCAAGCTCTCCGCAGGAGACCGAAACATATCCCGACGCCGTCGGCTGGTGGCAGCCGAGCTCCATCACCACGCCAGTCGTCCGTCCGCCTTCGATGTTGAGGACGCTCGCCGTCTCCCTGCAAGGGTTCACCGTGGGGCCGTAGCCTATCTTGATGCTATTGAATGCAGAGACCGTACCGCCATAGACGTTCATCTCGCCCTTGACAGGATGATTCGGACTTTCGGACTGCTTGCCGATCACGATCGAGCCTGCCCAGTCATTCGAGCTTGCGATGAGATTGCCGCCGTACACGTTCAGCGAACAGTCTTGATGCGAGTTCCAGAAGCCCACCTCGACGAAACCCGCGTCAACTGTCGCGTCGTCGTAGATGTTTACGGCGGCGCTGCCGCCGCCGGAGCCGATCATCAGATTGTTCACGACCTTCATCGTGGCGTTCGTCACGTCGATCTGCGCAATGCCGCCCCACTGCGACAACTCTAGCTTACGAGTCTCGAAACGAGACTGATCCTTCAGCACTGCGCGGTCCGTATGGTTCTTGAAATACGACTCTTCGGACAAGGTCGGCAGTGCCCGCTGCTTTTCCCCGTCCTGCGTACCGTCAAGGTACCAGTTTCCGGAATCGGCAAGGTTCAGATTGCCGGCGTTGCCGTCCCACATGTACTTGGCAACGTTGTCTTCCGCAAGCACTCCGAGAGACAGTGTCGCCATTCCGACTGCAGCCACTATTTTATTCATATGACATTCCTTTCACTAAGGTATGTTTTTCGCTTATATTGTATCAGTTGCGCCCCGTCACGCGGTATCACCCGTCAGGATGATAGCCGGGAGCCGGCGATTTCCGCGACGACTTTGAAGAACTTCATCTGGTCAATGTTCTCCTCCGTCACCACTGTCCACGACGCGTCGTCAAGAGACGGCTTGCCCAGGACCGTGTACTTCCGTGGCGGGTCGGCGTTCCTGAGATCGGGATCCCAGGATATCTCCGGCGAGCCGTCGGCCTTCATCTCGATCAACGCCAGAAGGCGGCTGTCGGGGTCGTCGGGATCAAGCCCCGCGACATACGACTCCCAGAGCGCGCCCCCGTTCGCTCCGCTGGCGTTGCCCGCAGCCTCGTAGTCTCCGCCGCCGTATTTGAGGACATACGGCTCAAGCCATTGATACGGAACGGGCGCCGCCGTCGTCATCGTGACGCGCTGAGCCGTGGGGATTGGGAGCCCCTTCCCTACGCTGCGGCCCTCGTTGAACGCATCGACGATCTCGGGGTGGCTCCACTCGACGTTCATGCGGTTTACGAGCCCCATGCCCCTGTCGTATCCGTTGTCCCAGAGAAAGCACGGGAAGCCGTATCTTGCCGCTTCGCGGGCATAGTGCCTGGCCCAGTTCACGCGGTCCGCGTCGTTCGGAATGGTTTTCGCATCATCGTAGAATCGCATGTCCGCGTTGACCTCGCCTATAATCACAGGGACGCCCTTGTCGGAGAAGACGCGCTTGAGCATTCCGAAAACGCTTTCGAAGCAGTCGGCAAACTCCTGCTCCTTGTACTCCGGGTCATCCCCCCACAGGCAGAACGAACCCGGCTCGTAGGCGTGGATTGAGACCATCACATGGTCGTCCCCTGGCGACGGATGGCGCCACGCCAGGCACGACGGCTCGTAGTCGGTCGCCGCATACGTCGCGATGAGCAGATATCTGCTTGCGTTGTTCCCGCCCGTCGCGCGGACAGTGTCGTAGAAGGTCTTCGCGTACCTGTTCACCGCTTCGCAGTAGAGGGGCTTTCCGCTCCAGTCGTCCTTGCCGGACTGCTGGCCGTCGTCGCCCGAATACGCGGTCGCCTTCCTGACTTCGTTGAAGCCCTCGAAGACAAGCCGCTCGCCGTAGTCCCTGAAGCGCGTCGCTATCTGGCGCCATACGTCGGCAAGGACGGCGTTCGCGGCATCCTCGTTTGCTCCGTCGACCGCAAGCCATTCATCAGGCCAGCCCGCTCCGCCGGAATCGTGATGGGTGTTGAGTATCGCGATCATCCCCTCGGCAAGGCACATGTCGACGACATCCTGCACGCGGTCGAGGAACGCCTTGCTGATCCTATGCTCAGGATCATCGCGGCTGAACTGGTTCTTCCACGTGACAGGCACGCGCACGGCGTCTATCCCCTTCTCCCTGTAGAGCCTGAACAGACTCTTCGTAACCCGCTGGCACCCCCAGTCAAGCTCGTTCGCGGTGGGACAGTCCAGCGTGTTTCCGATGTTGATTCCAAGCGATATGTCCTTCACGAACTCCGCGGCGCTGCGCGAGAATCCGCCGAACGTCCACCAGTCCAGCTCGACCGAACCGTCAAGGACCACAAAGATGTCGTGGACCCCTGTGGCCCAGGCCCAGTTCGAACTCGTCGCCGCATCGAACTCGGATCCACCGCCGACATAGCACACGGTCATGAGCGGACCATCCGGCGCGTCGAGGTGGACCTCAATGCGTCCACCTCCCCTTGCGCGGAATGTCAGCAGCTCCGGGGAAGTCGGACCAAAGTCGGCGCCGCGCAGTGCGATCCACCCGCGTCCGGTCTTCGCCCTCGCCGCCATATCCCCGGGGGCCGCAAGCGGGACGAAGCGCACGCCCGACGTTGCGGCCGCGGTCTCGGCCTGCAGCCTGCCGTAAGGGTTGAGACTCTCCACCTGCTCGACGCCCCTTCGCGTGTTTTCGACGGGGCTGATCGTAACCGTGTCTTCGTCAACCTCACAGAGATCGATGTTGACGTTGCGCATTCCGCGCGTTGAATGGACGAGATCCTTCTGCAGCTCCTGGTTGTGGTATATGAGATACCATCTTCCCTTGAACTTCTGCAGATGCGTGTGGTTGTTGCACGGCATGCAGCCGAAGTTCATTGGATTTGCGTTGTACTCCCCTCGCACCGTCCAGCTCGATTCGTTCATCGGATCACCCGACGTCATATACACCATGGAGCAGGAGGATGGCGCCGCGCACTGCGCATCCCAGCCGTCGTGCCCCGTCCAGTCGACGTTGTACGTGTACACGCACATGTTGCCGATGAAGTTGAGCTCGTTCGCCTCGAAGTGGAACTGCGCAGGCAGCACGGACGCCTCGCCCGAGACGGAAACGAGGTCCGCCCCGAGCCTCACGATCCGCGCGTCGCCGCCGCCGCCGAAGGTGAGGTAGCCAGTGCCGTCAGGGGCAATCGCCGCGCCCGGGTCGAACGGCACCTTGCATCCGCGCGTGAACCACGACGACTGGTCCACAAGAGGACCCGACAGCGGGCTTGTCCAAGGACCGACTGGACTTGTTGCAGTCAGCACGCCCGTACCCGCGCCTGAATTCGAGAAGTACATGTAGAAATGCGTCTGTCCGTCAGCCTCGACGCGCGAGACGACAGACGGCGCCCAGCTTGCGATGATCCAGGGCGCGATCGCCGCGACATCTATCTCCCCGTGATAGGTCCAGTTCACCATGTCGGCCGTCGACATCATCGTGATCGTCTTGATCTTTTCGTACGAGTTACCCGTCCCAGCGGCAGACTCCTCGAACTGCTGGTGGTCGTTCGTGGCATAGACGTAGAGACGTCCGTTGTGCTCGACCGACGTCGGATCCGCAGTGAAGCGATGGTCGAGGATCGGATTCCCGTAGAACTCGCCGTTTGCGTATTTCGGCGAAGTCGCCCCCTGCGTGGTGCCGGAGACGCGACCTTCGCCGTCGACGAAGACGCTCATCACGTCCGACCGTTCCGCAAAGCAGACGTCAAACCTGCCGCCGGAGGCTTCCTGCGGAAACTCCACGCAGGCGGGCAGCGAAACCTGCTCGTCGGGTGCGAAGCCAGAAACGACAAGCGAACCTCCGGAGACGGAAACATGATATGGTGCGTCCTTCGGGACGGTCAGGACACCGCCCTTCAGATGCACCGTGCCGCCGTCGGCACAGAAGACCTCCGACGAGTCGTACTCCCCGTCTTCGACCGTGACGTCCGAGAAGCGCGCGTTTGGCCCGAGATTTGCTACCTTGCCGCCCCCGAGCACGAGCTTAGATCCCCATGGCAGCCAGTCGGAGTGTCCGCACAGATCGAGCGTCCCCGACATTACCTTCGTCGGACCTCTCCAGACGACGCCTCGCACGACCGCGAGCGTTCCGCCTCCGAGTTTCGTCAATCCGCCGTCGTTCACGTCAGCCGTCAGCGTGTTCGAGGCAATGCGGACGTCACGCCAGGCCGTGTCTATCTTCGCTCCGGCCCTACCGATCACCGTCGGAAGCCACGGCGGCACGATCTCGCCAGACACCCATCCGTAGTTGTTCGGATGCGGCATTAGCACGCCGCCGTTCAGGTGCAGGGTCGTCGCGACGGAATACGGATCGCTCCCGCTACCCGAAATCTCGAATCCTGGGACCTTCAGCACGCCGCCGTTGAGTTCAATACTGCCCTCTCCGCCCTGGCTCCGCGATGCGCAGCAGAACCAGTGGAAGCGCACGTCACCTCCATTCTGGACATAGTGCGAACGCTCGCCCGATCCGATCGCCATTCGCAGATCCCTTGCGTTGAGAACCGTTCCGTCTTCGACGAAGAGCGTTCCGATCCCGTCATGCCTCCAGTCGCCGCCGATGTTCACGCTTCCGTTGACCGATATGTCCAGTTTCATCAGCCGCAGGGCGGGTCCCTTCGTCACCGAGCCTTCGTCCTCCGTGCTGCGGAGGTTCAGGTCCGAATCCAACGCGACCGCTCCGTTCCACAGAATCATCTCGCGGTCGCACCGCCGCACCCACACCGCGCCAGACGCCTCGGCGCGCCTGCCGTTCAGGTCCACCGTCGAAGATCCGCCGGCATCATCCGGGAAAACGGGCTCTGGGATGACAGACGGCACGTTGCCTGCATCATATCCCTCTGGCCACCACTTCCAGTTGCCAGCGTTCCACCAATCGGAACTTGATGCACCTGTCCATACGGGATTACCATGAAGCGAGACCGTGGCGAACACGGTTGCCGCACATGCCAGCACGATTCCTCTTGTGGTTTTCATGCCGCAGATTATACATAATATCGCGCGGCAAGAACATCATCCTACTGGGTTATGGAGCAGTGACGTCAACTATCGCTCTGCGGTAGGCGAAAAGCATCGGCGCGCCAGAGTCGCGCACGCGGAGAATGACGTGGAGCGATCCCGACGATCCTTCGGGAATCGCCGAAAGATCGAGAACTGCGCGCGCACCGTCCGCGTGAAGATCGCCGCCGTTAAGCGTCCCTGCTTCGCGGTATATCGACCACTTGTATGCAATCGAATCGCCGTCGGGGTCGCTCGACCCTTCCGCAGAAAGCGCGACCTTCTCTCCGCGCTTCGCGGCTATCCTGACCACGCACTTCGTCCTATCGCCGTTCAGCACGGCGACGGGATTGTGGTTTGCGTCTTCGTACTTCGACGCGACGGACCACTTCATGCGTCCGGCGAAGTCGAGCTGATACCCCTCGCGCCAGCGCGTAATGGAATATCCGGGGGAGCGCATTCCCTTGAGCTCGTCCTTCACTTCAGGAGTCGTCCATACCGGATGCGACTCGCCCTCCGGCGTGCGCCACTCGTACCGTCCGCCCCATCCGCCGTAGGCGGGCGACTCCGCCCATCCGAGCCCGTTCGCAATGAGCCCGAGAAACGACGGCGTATCGCCCTCCATGCAGTAGAGGTGCGGCGGATAGCATCTGCCAAGCGGCCCCATGTCCATGACATGCGTCTTCAGCCACTCGTTGTCGACAAGCTCGACGAACGGAAGGTTCAGCTTGCGGCCATCGCCCCGCACGTCGCCGGAAATGCCTACCCACGTTGCCTTCCAGTAGTCGCGGTGGTCGAACGGATAGCTAGGATCGACGATCCATGTCACGGACGGAAACTCGCGCCGCGCGGCAGGCCCCGCGTCGTCCTGGTCGGATATCGAATAAACGCGCAGCTTCGCAAGCGCGCCGGAAAGCTCGTCGTCCTTCATCTCCGCACGGCAGTCCCTGAGCGCCTGAAGAAGCGTGTTTGCGCCGCCCCATACCGACACCCACAGCGGGCGCGGATCGCCGCTTTTTATCGACTTCGCCAGAAGCCGCGATCCAGGCGACGGCTCGCCGACGCCCTCTACGCCGAACCTCGGCTGACCGGAAGCCGCAACTGCGGATAGCCTCTCCAAAGTCGGATACCCCTGCGCATGAACGTTCAGATTTGTCCACGCTTCGCCATACGCGGCGATTGTGTGACGGAGAATGTCCTCGCGCGGGTTTTGCCTAAGATGGCACGACGTGGTCGCGGCGATTCCTTCGATGTCGAACTCGTTCGCATACGCGAGCAGCCTGACGAGCGACTCCTCGTCGTCCGGCTCGTTTGCAAGGTCCGTCAGGACAAACAGCCGCGGCTTTGCGTCCGCAACGGTGGTCAGAGCGGTCAATAGCGCGAAAACTGCAACTGCAAGATCCTTCATCTGGACAAGTCCTCCTTATTTAATCCGGAACCAGTCGAAGTCGGCGTGTCCGCCCGGCTTCAGCGTCGAGTACATGTAAAGCGCAAAGCGGTAGCCGGTGAAATGCGGCGCGGTGTACTCAAGGTGGAACTTGCCGCCGATGGGCGTCCACGACTTGCCGTCCGTGGAATACGCGAACCACCCTTCGTCGCGCCCGGGGAAATTCCACAGCTTGTCCTTTTCGGGTTCTCGCGAGAAGTCGCCGTAGGCACGCACCCATACGGTCCTCGCGCAGGGCGAGACCTGGACGCGCGCAACCTCGCCCACATTTCCGTCCTCCGCCCGGCGGAGGACGAGGTACGACGTGCCGTTCTCCTTCGTCGCCGAAAGCGAAACGTAGTCGCGCTGGAAAAGCGCAATTCCGGCGTTGTCGCCGTTGGCAAGTCCGCTGATGTCGATCTTCGCCGCCGCAGAGCATGTCGGACCCCAGCAGCGCTGCGTCAGCGTGTTGCGCGCTGAGAGCAGATCGCCGTCGACCCTGTCGGTCTTGAGACGCAGCCACCCGCGCCTGTCCGTCAGCGACCAGAGGCCGTCGGCGGGATTGTGGTTCCACTGCCAGACGAGGGAAAGTTTGTCGGACGCGAAATCGTCCGCCGACACTATGCCCGGCCTTCCCGATGCGCGCGGAAGGCTTTCCTCCGAGATCACGGGCCAGTCGTCGTTCCATGTCATCGGAAGGATGTACGGACAGCGTCCGACGGCGCCTCTGTCACCAAAGAGATACGCGTACCACTTTCCGTCGGGAGTGTCGATGAATGACCCCTGGGCGATTCCAGCGTGCTGGAAGACGACGCGTCCCTCCCACGGACCCTGCATCGAGCGCGAACGATGGACTACGACCGTACGGCAGGCGCCCTTAGGCCAGCAGATGTTCACGATGTAGTACCATCCGTTGCGCTTCAGCACCTGCGCGCCCTCGCCGAGCCCCTCTCCGCCGACGCAATCCGTAACATCGTACAGCGTTATCATGCCTTCATCGACAAAACCGGAGAAGTCCGGCTTCATTTCCGTAAGGCGCACCTTGTAGGGCTTTCCGGGAACTGTCGCGAAGACCCAGAAGCGTCCGTCTTCGACCCAGATGGATGCGTCGTACTGGTTCTTCTTCAGGCGATGGAACTCCCAGCCGCCCTTCTCCGGATCCTTCGTCCTGAAAAGATACGTGTCGTCGATCCTCACGTTGACACTGATGACATAGAAGTATCCGTCCGACTCGTTGTACCTTATCGAGGAGGCAAAAGTCCCGAAGGCGTAGTCGTTCTCGCCGTTCTCCAGCCTGTCGCAGGGACGGTTTTCGACCGTCTGGTAGCAGTAGCTCGCCATCTTCCAGTTTACGAGGTCCTGCGAGACCATGACGGGGATGCCGGGGTTGAAGTGCATCGTGGTCGAGACCATGAAGTACTTCCCGCCCTTGCGGCACATGGAGACGTCCGGCACGTCCGCCCACAGCGTCGGCTCCCTGACCTCGCCGGCGGCGACTGAGGCGCATACGCACAGCGCTGCCGCAAGCGAGGAAACTACAGACCTTTTATGCATTTTCATGGTACACATTTTATCATGACTCCGCTTGCTTCGGCATCACCCTACAGGATGATTTGCAGGCATCGGGGGAATAGGATATAATAGGCGGCATGAAAACGAAAATACTTTCCACAGTTGCGGTTGCAGCCGCCTTCAGCGCCTTCGCGGCGCCTTCGCCAAAGTTCGAGAACGGCGAGTTCTTCGGGAATCCGCTGCTCGACCACCACTTCTGCGCGGACCCGACAGCGGTCGAGTACAATGGGAGGCTCTTCGTCTACGGAACAAACGACCACCAGCAGTACGACGAGTCGCCGGTGAAGACCAACAACACATACGAATGCATCAAGACCCTGTCCATGATGTCCACCGCAGACATGGCGAACTGGACGTACCACGGCGAGATACCCGTCGGGGAAATCGCCCCGTGGATCGTCAACAGCTGGGCGCCTTCCGTCATATCGCGAAAGGAGAAGGACGGCAAAACCCACTTCTACATGTACTTCTCGAACTCCGGATGCGGCACCGGCGTTCTGACGGCGACGCATCCGCTCGGCCCCTGGACGAGTCCGCTCAAGAAGTCGCTCGTCGACCAGCAGTCCGACTTCACGAAGAAGTGCAAAGTCCCCTTCGACCCCGGCGCGGCGATCGGTCCGGACGGGACGGGATACCTCGCCTTCGGCGGAGCGGAGTCCCGTCTCATAAAGCTCGGCGACGACCTCATTTCCGTCGTCGGCGAGGCGACGATCCCGCCAGCCCCCTTCCACTTCGAGGCGAACGAGCTCAACTTCATCGGCGACACGTGCGTGTACACGTACAACGTCGACTGGACGGACCACGAGCCGTGGCCGTACGCCGACTGCCCGAAGCCGATCGGATGCTCCATGGTCTACGAGACCTCGAAGACTCCGCTCGACGAGAAGAGCTGGAAGATGCGCGGGGAATACAACCAGAACCCGGGCATGTTCGGACACATGTTCTGCAACAACCACACGCATCTCCACAAGTTCAAGGGCAAGTGGTACCTCATCTACCACGACCAGGAGCTCCAGAAGTCCCTGCTGCCCAAGACTGGCGGATTCCGCAACATCAACATCGACGTCTGCGAAGTCGACGAGGCGACCATCACCTTCAAGCCCGTGAAGAACACGCGCAAGGGCGTGGAGCAGGTCGAGAAGCTCGACCCCCGACGCAAGGTTCAGGGCGAGACCGCCGCAGCGACGTCCGGCATGGCGTTCACCCGCCTTCCCCAGCTCGGCAACCTCGCCGCGAAGCCGAAGGAGGACGGTGCGTGGGTTGCGGTGCGCGGAGCGGACTTCGGCGCGAAGGCGCCCGCGAAGTTCACCTTCTCCGCACGCGGCAAGGGCAAGGTCGAAGTCAGGCTCGACAAGCCGGACGGAACGCTCGTCGCCTCCGGCATAGTCGACGCGGGCGATTCGTTCAAGACCGCCTCGGTCAAGACAAAGGCGAAGGCAACCGGCGAACACGCAGTCTTCGTCGCCATCTCCGGAAACGCCGAGCTCGACTGGTGGACCTTCGGAACCGCGACTAAATGACAGTTCTTTTGCTATAATATGGATTGATGAAACGCTTCATATCCATTCTGGCGCTCGCGGCATTGCCGCTGTACGCAAACGAGCCGCAGACCGAATCGGTCCGCGGCACCGTCCTATACTGCCAGGCGTGGCAGTTCTTCCTGCTGAAGACCGAGGACCGCGTAGTCCGCGTGCAGACAAGGCAGGGAGATCCGGCGCTTTCGCCAGGCGACGTCGTGGAGGCGCGCGGCGTGCCGGCGAGACGAAACGGACGCATCACCGTCGAGGCGGCGACATACGAGAAGACAGGCGAGAACGGCGTCGTCCCGGAGACGCAGTTAATCGGACCGAAGGACTTTCCGCGCGTATTCGACGAGGGGAAGCCGTCCGACCTCTACGGCATGCCCGTGAGGCTGAAGGCGCGCATCCTGAACGTCATTCCAAGGGAATGGGCGTTCACAGACATAGACATCGAATGCGGGGGTGAGGTCATCTCCGCGAGCATCAACGGCTATCTTGACGACGAGCTAGGCGAGTTGCTGGCCCTGCACCCTGATGTCGAACTCGAGGGCTTTCTGATCGTCCTCGACATTGACTTTCCAAACGGCGAAACCCCGAAAATCGACCTGAGGCTCCCCGACAGCGATGCCATAACCATAATCCCCAATACCGCGTTCAGGCGCAGGCTCCTCGCCCACAAGGTGTCGAAGGCGGCAAGCTACGCGCCATGGCTGCTCCTCCTCGTCGTCGCCGCGCTCTCGTTCAAGCTGTACAGGGCACACCAGTCGAAAAGCCGCCTTCAGGCCGTCATCGCCGAGCGCCGCAGGATGGCGGCGGACCTGCACGACTCGATCGAACAGCACCTCGCGGGCGCAAGGCTCTACCTCGACAGCATGCTGCCCGAGGACGGATCGCCTGCCCCCGAGGAGCTGAAGCCAGTCGAACTTGCGCGCGACATCCTCGTCACTGCAAAGCGCGAAATACGCGAGACGATCTGGAACCTGAGAATCGACGAACTCACGCAGAAGAGCCCGAAGGACGTGCTGATGTCGCTGGTGCAGAAACTTGCCTCCACAACTGCGATACGCGTCGAGGCCAGCCTTAATGGACTGCCGGACACCCTGCCGGAGGCGCTCTTCTCGGACATCCTCTACGTCGTGCAGGAATCGGTTACGAACGCAATCAAGCATGGCAAGGCTACACGCATCCTGATCGCAAGCGACGCAAGAGGGCCGAAGAAGTTCGAGCTCAGGATCGTGAACAACGGAACGCCCTTCGACACGCAGCACGCGCTCGGTCCGGAAGCGGGCCATTTCGGGCTCTCAGGAATGCGGGAACGCGCCCGCAGAAGCGGCTTCGCGATATCGTTTGCGTCAAAACGCCACACAACATCCATTAGGCTGGAGATCAAGACATGACAAAAGTAGCAGTAGTCGACGACCACGGCGTAGTGCTCGCAGGCCTCAAGTTCGTACTCTCGCGCGCCGAGGGGATGGAGGTCGTGGCGACAGCGGAAAGCGCGGAGGACATTCTCGGCTTCTACGAAAAGACCAAGCCTGACGTCCTGCTGCTCGACATCAGGATGCCGTCAGTCAGCGGGCTTGACGCGCTCGAGGCGCTGCGCAAGGTCCATCCAGACGCCAAGGTGGCGATGCTCACCACGAGCGAGCTGGAGGAGGACATCTTCCGCGCGCTGAAGCTCGGCGCGAACGGCTACATCCCAAAGGACTCACGTCCGGCCGAGATTGCGAAGGCCGTGAAGATCATCGCCGGCGGCGGAAAATACATTCCGGACAACATCCAGCGGATATTCGACATGCGACAGGAGGTGAAGAGCCTTTCCGCCCGCGAGCTTTCAATCCTCCAGCTGGCGGCTAAGGGATTCTCCAACCCCGAAGTCGCGGAAATGCTCGGCATAAGCGTCAATTCCGTCAAGACGCACTTCCGCCACATATTCGAGAAGATGGATGTCAACGACCGCATGGAGGCCGTTACGCTCGCCATCTCGCGCGGCGTCATAGAAAGCTAAGCCCGAGCCCGTGGCAGGCACGGTCTTTTCCGGCGAGGAATTGCGCTTACCTTGGCTAACGGCCAGCTTTCCCCGACCCGTTCACGCAAAGCGGAAAAGGTGGCGGGAAAGAAGCGCCGAAAGTCGCGTCACTTTTGCTCGATGACGTAGACGGACAACGAGAGCGGAGGCAACACGTCCTCGCCAGAGAAGTCGGCCGCAGTCGTGACTGGCTTCACCCTGTCCGGCTCGAACGCTGTGTTCGCGTCGTCCGCGCCGGCGGACGTAAGCACTGTCTTCTCAGCCTTGCCGCGTAGGTTGACCCTCACCGGCGCGGGCTCGTCGCCGCAGTTCACCAGCTTTAGGACGACGGATCCGTCCGCGCGGCGGAGCGCCGAGCCCTGCACCCTGCGGATCGTGAAGTCATCATTACCCTTTGCGCCCCATGTCTTCGGAACAGTCACATCGAACGTCGTCGTGTCGATGTCGATCGCAAGCACCTCGTCGCCCCTGTACTCGCCGAAAAGCCGCTGCGTCCAGTAGCTCGGCGTCAAATAGGCACGGTCGGTGTCGATGTAGATGAGGTTCGGGGTCCACGTCGTGTGCTCGACGTTCGCGAAGAGCGGCGCATACGCCGCAAGCTTCACGAGGTCCGCATTGCGCTCGAGCGAACACATGTACGCCGCCTCGCCGATCGCCGCACGCAGCGAGCCGTAGCGCCCCGTCCCCTCCGTGACAGCATACTCGCCGACGAAGATTCCGAAGCCCCCGCGCTCCATCTTCCCGTAGCGCTCCGCCCCGACGGACATGAACCAGTCCGGACGCTGGTAGTCGTGGTCGTCGCGCAACTCGAACGGACGCGCCTTGACCTGCCAGTCCTTGAAGTAGTTGGAGATGATCTTCACTTCGGGATACTTCGCCTTCACGGCGTCGTAGATCAGCGCATAACGGTCATCGTACTCCTTGCCCCAGCGCTCGTTGCCGATCTCAAGGTACTCGAGGTTGAACGGCTCGGGATGCCCCGCCGCGGCGCGCTTCGCGCCCCACTCTGTGTCTAATCCTCCGTTGCAGTATTCAATGCAGTCCAACGCATCCTGCACGATCTCGTCCATCTTATCGAGCGGAACCTTGTCCCTATGGGCTTCGCCGTCGTTGATGCAGAAGAGCGGCTTTGCTCCGAGCGCCTCGCTGAGAAGCAGGTATTCGTGGAAACCGACGGCGTTCGTGGACCAGTACTTCCAGACGTTCCACTGCGTGCGCCGGTCCCACTTTCCGCCAAGCGTCTGCTTCCAGCGGTAGGCGCACTTCATCGTGTCACCCTCGACCCAGCATCCGCCTGGGAAGCGCATGAAGCTCGGATTCAGCGCCTTCAGCGCGTCGACGAGGTCGCGGCGGAACAGCCCCGCCACGCGATCACCCGGCATTAGGCTCACGCAGTCGATGTCAAACCAGTCGCCCTCCACGAGCCTTATCGCCAGCCGCGCCTTCGGATCGCTCAGCTCCGGAACAAGTTTTGCCGAAAACTCCTTCCAGGACTTTCCGTCAGAATCAACTATGGAGAACGAATGTCTCGCCCCGGCGAACTCCACCTCGACAACGGCATTGCCGCGGAGCGCAACCCCAAAATCGTATGACTTCCCCGCGACAGCGTTCATCCCGAAATAGCCGTCGTTGAGGATACCGCCGCCCTTGCGCGACTTCACGCGGCAGAACGCCGGGCTCTTCTCATACGGTCCACCCTTCGCGACAAGCTCGTACGTCGCACCGCCGAACGGATGCCAGTACTCAAGCGTCAGCTCGCGAATTCCGCCAAGCCCGTCCTCGAACGCGCGGTTGCGCACAAGCTCGGCGTAGACGCCTCCGTCGAGCGACAGGTCGATGTCCTCGAAGAAGATGCCCCACATGTCGGGAGCCATCGGATACTTCGCCTCGCCAATGGTTACGGTAGAGACGTCGGCGCAGGCAACCCCTGCGAATGCCGCTGCCGCGGCGACAACAAGCGCTTTAGTTTTCATGCCTAAATTATAGCAAAGCGCCCGAATGCCTTCTATCCCCCGAAAGGGCGTGTCTACCGCACCCAGTCGACGAGAATCTGCTCGAAGGCTACACCCTGGTCGAGAGGCGAAAGCTCGAGCGTCGCGGAGCCGGACGCGCCGTGCGGAACCTCGAGCCGCACCTTCTGCCGCACAACCCTGCGCGCGATTGTCGGATAGTACACGGAGTAGATGTTCTCCGGCTTCTCGTTGAGCCGCGCGTTGAAGTTCACGATCTTCGGCTCGCCGCCTTTCCCGAACGCAACGGAATAGCGGTGCCCCTCCGGCCTCGCGAACGCAAGCGTCGATCGCGTGACGACCGTCACCTCGACGGACTCCGCGCCGGACGGAACAGCAACATTGTACGAAAGCTTCGCTCCCGTCGGCGCGGCGATGCGCGGAAACACCTCCATCGCCCCTTCGCCATATCCGAGCCCCGGGATGAACTCCCAGCGAAAGCCCTTCGGCGCAATGGCATTGGCGTAGTCGCGCGCCTCGATGGTGACGACGGAGCCAGGTGATTCCTTGACGCTGGACGTGGAACGGGAGCCGGAAGACGATTTCTCGCGGCTCTTGTCTCGCGCCTCCTGACCTTTGCCCTTCCCGCACGCCGCCTTCCAGACGGGAAGCGCGACCTTCGCCCACTCGGCGTAGCCCTTCGCGTTCGGATGCAGCCCGTCGTCGTTAAGCCCAGGCGTCAATCTTCCGTCGTCGAGCGTGAAGAATCCGCTCCAGTCCGTCCACACAATCGTCTTCCCGTCCGCAAGCGGCCTGAGCAGTTCGTTCACCGCGTCGTTTTTGCCGCGCTCCACGGAATCCGGAGTGCCGCGCGGAAGTATCGGACACAGCAGAATCTTCGCCTGCGGCTGGCGCGCGCGTATCTCCCTGAGCGCCGCGCGTATCTGCGCGGCAGTCTCCTCGGGCGGCTCGCTCGTTCCGTTGTTCGTCCCGATCATCAGCTGCACCGCCTTGGCGCGGTATCCGTCGAGCTCACCGGACCTGAACCGCCACAGCAGGTTCTTCACGTTGTCCGCGCCGAACCCGAGGTTGAGCACCCTGAGCTCGTTGGTGACCTGCACATACGCATCCTTGCCGTGGCGCTCCCAGCGATGCGTTATCGAGTCGCCCGCAAGCACGAGATCAAACTCGCGCTCCGCCTTCACGCGCTCGAGGATCGCGTCATGGCGGCGCATCCACCAGTTCTCGCCCATATTGGCGTCGTACGACTTCGAGCGCTGCGAGGAGTAGATTCGCGGCTCATTCGCCGCGAGGAGCTTCGCCGCGCGCTCCGCCGCTGCGGCTTCTTCCGCAGCCGCGCCCGCGCGAACGACCTTCGGACACGTATCGGCGGGGAATCCGTCGTTCCACGAGGTGTAGCCTATCACCTTCTGGCTCATCATTCCGTTCCACTTTCCGCCCGCAACCTTGAGGTTGTACTCGTCGCATATCTCGGCGTGCCGCTTGAAACACTCCTCCACCTTCTCAGCCCAGGCATTGATCTCGTCATCTTCCTTTGCGCTCTTTGCGTCCTTTGCGGCCAAATGCTGGTTCATCGCCTGCGCATAGTACATCTCGTACAGATTCGCCATCGCCTTGACGTGGAAGAGCACGATTTCGAAATACGCGTCCTTGGCATCCGCCGGAAGCCGCGCGTACTGCGCCTCCGCTTCCTTCGCGAGCCTCGCGTAGTCTCCAGCGACTTTCGCCCACTCGCCGGACTTTAGGTCGTAAGTGTCCTTGTTCAGCAGCTCCGGCGTACAGCGGCACGCCCAGCGCGAAGTGAGGTCGAGGATGCGCGCGGCCTCCTTCGCCTCCTGCTTGCCGAAGATTCCGGCGCAGAAGCGCTCGGTGAACTTCCCGAGAGTCTTCGGAGTGTAGCGCGTAGGATTCCACGCCATGTCGAGGAAGAGCGTTATCGGATACTCCATCGGCTTCAGGTCGCCGACGTTGAGCACCCACAGACGGTCGACGCCGTATTCATACGCAAGCGACATCTGCTCCCACATGGACGCCGCGCTCGTGCAGTTCATGAACTTCGAGTTGCGCGGCGCGCCAACGTAGTCGACGTGGTAGTACATTCCCCATCCGCCAAGGCGGTTCCGCTCCTCCTTGCGCGGAAGCATGCGCACGTTTCCCCAGTTGTCGTCGCAGAGGAGAATCGTGACGTCCTCGGGCGGACGCATCCCCTTGTCGAAATAATCCTGCACTTCCTTGTAGAGCGCCCAGACCTGCGGCACATCCGCCGCGCTCTTCCCCGCCTCGCGCTCGATGATGGCGCGCTGGTTCGCGATTATGGACTTCATCAGCTCCATGTCGCCGCTTCCGTCCATCTCAACGTCGCCGTCTCCGCGCATTCCGATCGTGACGACATCCTCGGTCGTCTTCATGCGCCTCACTCCCTCGGCGAAGAACTTGTCGAGCGCATCCTTGTTCGTCCTGTAGTTCCAGGGGCCGATCTCCTTGCGGCGGCGGGCGTATTCCTGGTGGTTGCGCGCCATCGGCTCGTGGTGCGAAGTGCCGACGATTACACCCATTTCGTCGAGCGTCTTCGAGTTCTCGGGATCGTCCGCGTAAAACGCCCAGCACCACATCGCGGGCCAGATGAAGTTTCCACGAAGTCGCAGCACGAGCTCGCCGACGCGCGCGTAGAAGCGGTGGTCGCCGAAGTCCGTGCCGTATGTGTTCTTCACCCATCCAGTGAGACACGGCGCCTCGTCGTTCAGGAAGATTCCGCGGTAGCGCACCGCCGGCTCGCCGTTCGTGTATTCTCCGCGCGCAATGGAGAGATTGAGCTTCGCGCCGGGTTTAGCCTTCCACCCGAGCGGCGCGTCCGCCCAGTCGTACCACGGCGAAACGCCGATCTGCTCCGAGAGCTCGTAGATTCCGTACACCGCGCCGCGCCTGTCGCTTCCGGAAACGACGATCGCGTCCGGCGTTACCTTCATCACATATGTCTCGCGCTTCCCATTGAGCGCGGGATCGATGCGGACGACTATGGAACGGCGGCTGTTCGGCGGCGTCTTCTCGCCCGTGACGCGTTCGAAGTCCGCGTCGAGATTCGCCGCCGCGATCCTCACCGCAGGTTCATCGCTTTCCACGACGATCCTCACTGCGGGGCGTCCGTTCTCGACGAGCGTGAAGCGGTCTGGCGCAAGGCGGTCCGTCGTCGCGCCCGGATGGTCAATCGCCCCGGCTGTCAGCGCGGCGATCGCCGCAGCCGCCACTATATGATTTTTCAATTTCATTCCGCCATGCGATTGTTATCTGGATGAACTTTTGACCTGACTGGGGGAAGCGGCGTCCCGCCGCTTGTTCTTGGCGAGTTTCCATACTGCCTTTGCGCACTGCTTCATCTGTCCGTCGCGGCCGAAGAACAGCGGATAGTCCGTACGTCCCCTTACGGGGAAGTCGTTCAGCCAGGAGTCGCCGTCCGTAAGCCCCCACAGCGTGACGCGGTCGATGACGTCGGCATGGCGCAGATACATCTTGAAAAGGTCGAAGTAGCGCCTTGCGTGCTCGCGCTCCACGTCCTTCGGGAGAATGCCGTCCTTCCACGGATTGTACTTCTCGTCGTAGTCGTGGCGCGCGGTGATCTCGGCTGTGACACCCCACGCGCTCGGGAGCGCGCTGACGTCCAGTTCGGTGATCATCGCCTTTACTCCGGCCGCCGCCAGAGCCATGATCGTCGCCTCGTACTCCTCGACCTTCGGCCCCTTGAGCCCGGCGTGGCTCTGGAGTCCGACGGCATCGATTCGCACGCCCTTCTCCTTGAATTTGCGGACCATCTCCACGACGCCCCTGCGCTTGCCGGACGTGAACATGTTGAAGTCGTTGTAGTACAGCTCCGCTTCAGGGTCGGCCTCGTGCGCGAAGCGGAACGCCAGCTCGACGAAGTCGTCGCCGACTCCGTCTCGCCACGGAGATGGATGCAGCTTCCCGCCGTCGTCGAACGCCTCGTTCACTACGTCCCAGCCGTGGATGCGCCCCTTGTAGCGTCCGACGACGGCGTGAATGTGCGCGCGCATCCGCGCGATCAGCGTCTCGCGGTCGGCCTTGGATCCGTCGGCGTTGACGAAGAACCAGCGCGGCGTCTGGTTGTGCCAGACGAGGCAGTGTCCTATGATCTTCATCCCGTGCCTCTCGCCGAACGCGACGAACCTGTCCGCAACGTCCCAGCGAAACTCGCCTTCGCGCGGCTGGAGAGCATCGGGCTTCATCTCGTTCTCGGCCGTGATGGAGCTGAAGTGCTGCTCGACGAGGCGCGTCGAGTCGTTCGGCTCATGCATGAATATCCTGCCAGGAATCGCGACGCCAAACCTGAACGGCATCGCGTCCTTGATTCCGTCGGCCCCGAAGAGCGCGCCGGTGGCAAGTGCGAACGATGCAAGAAGCGTGATGTGTTTCATATTACTCCAATTTGCAGATGCTACTAGTTATTTATATGCAACAATTATACCATTCCCCAGCTCGTTCAGTCCATCACCCATTTTAGCTATGGGCATGTCTGCGACGCCACACCCTATCAGCGCATCAGCGAATGACAACAGCCATTCCAGGCTTCTTCGCCCCGGCGCTTACCAACACACCGCCATCAACCTCTACCTGAGTCAGGACAACCTTCCACGAATCCTTGAGCCCGTAGTTGGCGGTGGAAAACACCCAGCCCCTGGCAACGACGGAGGCAACGTTCTCAGTAGCGTCAGCTGACACAGAGGCGCCGGGGATGAACAACAGCGGCTGTTCTGCAATGACACGCGATCCGTCGGAAGGCTCGGAAAGAGAATATAGCGTGCCTGTTCCGCCCGTTACGGCGATTCCGCCGACGGCATACGGATTCGCAGCGACCAACGATCCTTCGCTAACCTTTATCGTCCCGCTCGCAGTGCCGTTTGCTCCGTCGAGAATCAGCGAACCGTCACCTGTCTTCGTCAGTTCCGCGCTACTTGCGGCGAACGAGACAGGGCCCTTCCAAGTCAGGTCGGAGGTAATCGTGAGAGTTCCTGAATCCACAACATACAGACCCCTGTTGGGCTGATCAACTACCGCGGCTACGTTGTTGTTGATCTCTACCTTAGCACCACCCGCGATAGAGAGACCCTTCGCAAGGATCACGGCAGGGTTGTCGCCAAGACCGGCGACAGCGCTAAACCTGGCCGTGACCGCCTCCCCCTCCACGGACATGGCACCCGTATAACCGCTGTTGTCGCAGTCGGTGAAATCAAATCCCAGATTCGGGCAATCGCTCTTGCCGTACATACGGATCGCGCCACTGCCGGACAGTTTTCCGTCAAGCTGCATCCAGCGGTTTGCATCGCCGGAATAGAACTGAACCGCAGATGCTGCATCATATCCCGAAGAAGCTCCGATAACAATGTCGCCCTTGAACTTGTGCACACCGGCTAGTTCCCACTTGTTGTGCCCTCCAAGTTCGTATTTCGAACATGCATACATGTACAGCTTCGTGACTTCAGCCACCCCGCACTTGTGCATGAATCTTGCCTCTTTGCCAGCCGATCCTATGAATGTAAGGGAATCTCCGTTGAATCTCACATCATCCCCAATCTGACCAGAGGTACGAAGAGTTGTGCTCTCCGTAGTCCTTGTATCGACTATGTAGTCGTATCCAGACTCCGCAACCTTTTCGCTTGACCAAAGCACAGTTTCGTTCATGAAATATTGGTTACCCCAAGGGTCGCCTGTGGCATTAAGCTTGATAAAGGCGTCGTAGCTCTTGGGTGGAGTGACATCACCGTAATTGACGGCACCATCGCCGACAAGGTTGAGTACGACGCTTTCGTCAAATGACGCGTTGCTTAGATCAATTGCAGCGCTGCCGTGGTCGATGGTCACGAAACCTGAGAACGCCATTTTTCCAGAAAGGCCTGAAGTCACCGTGAGAGTCGCATTTTCCAGCTTGATTTCACCATCGCCGACCGCCTGGAGCGTGGCGCACGTAACATTGCCGCCAAGCACCTCAAGGCCGCCTGCGACCGTCACGTCGTTCCCCGCAGCGGACAAAGATGCCGATGTACCCTCGAACCTGACGATGTGTCCCTGCTCGATTGAGACAGGCTTGCCGCTGCTGAATGTTGACCTGAAAATAGTTGTGTTGACATAATCATCCTCCGCCTCATCGTCTCCGGCAAAGAAGATGAACTTCGGATTCCCCGCCGTATACTCGAAAGGCTTGTTGAACTCTGCTCCTGGGTGAATGCCGGAATCATAGTTCCTGAACCCATACATAATCACCTTAATGTTGAATACAGCATGATAGGGTGAAAGGTTGACGAAGGATGTACGGGCCGTACCGTCTCTTCCTGAAGCATACCAGCGCAGGTCGACGTCGCTTTGCGTTATTGTCAGCGGCGCGGATTCAGCATCAACGATTATTGAAAAAGATCCGTTGTCCTTATCCGATGCATACTTCGAACCATAGTCGATTGCTGTCGCAGTGTCGAGAGCGAAGTGTACATTGCGCCATGTATCAACAACTGGCACTGTGTTATCCGACCAGTTTCCTGGGACATCCCAGTTGAACGGCTTCTCGCTGTTGCCACCCTTCCACGTACTGTGAGGCTGATTGTCCAGCGTGTAGACGAATTCGGCAGGCGAAGGCGTTGCCGCGACTAAGATCATAACTACGATTACTGCCCTGATAATACCATTCATTTTCGGTCCTCCTGTTTGTGGTTTTGGCAGTATGATACCAAAGGCGGAGGAATGCCACATTCCCCGAACGGGGTATAGCCGGGTTGTCCGGGGCGATTGGGTGCAACGAGATATTTATGTAGTGCCAAACATCGTTGCATAGTCTATGTTGTCATGTTTTGCGCTTCGCGGGACCACGAATCTTGGCAGGGGGTTGCGTCGCTCCGCGACGCAACAAGGAAGGGCGTGGAGCAGTTGACTAGAAAGTCATTTTCCATTCGCTTTTCTCGCGCGCTCCCGATTTTTGATTCTGTGCGATAGCTGCGAATGTCCGTCGCGGAGCGACGGACCCCCAGTAGGGTGGCCCCTGTAGTGAACGGATCGCTTGGCAGGGGGTTGCGTCGCTCCGCGACGCAAGCGCAAACACATATACGCCAATATATGCGCTATGCGCAGATGCGGGGCAGTTTGC
>JAEDKA010000045.1 GCA_016296065.1 Kiritimatiellia bacterium | reverse complement strand
GATGCGGCGTCTCGCCGCGTCGGCATGACGCACCGGGACGGTGCGTCTCCTTGGGCAGCGGCTCCACGCGGGAAAAGAAAAAACCACGCCCGGACCCTTTGCGGACCGGACGCGGCTTTTTCAGCGACTAAGAAAGATTTGTCTTAGGCTTCGGGCTTGGTCTTCTTGAGACCGAGGCCACGGCTGCCTTCCTTCCATTCCCCGCGCTTCTGGAGGAGGTCTACACGCTCGAAACGCTTCAGAACGTTGCGCTTAGAGGTGATCTTGCCGGAACCCTTAAGAGATGCATGCTGGCTCATTGTCTTCTTTTCCTTTCAATGGGCGAAAATTATATCATATTCTGGCCGCTATTGGCAACCCTCACGGGAGCATATGCTTGTACTCGTCCGCCGCCTTGATGCCGGACTTGGAGAGGATGTCCTTCATGAACTTGCCGATCTCCTCGGATTCGCCGCGGTTCTTGAGGGACTTCTCGACGTCTTTGACATCCGGAACCGGACGCTCTGCGGGCGCCTTGACGAGGATGTGGCTGGCCTTGACCGACTCCGGCTCGGCGGGCTTGTCGCCCTCCGCCGCGACGGCTTCCTTCTTGTCCGTCACGAGGATGATGTGGTAGCCGAACTGGGTCTTCACGACATCGGAAATCGTGCCGATGGGGAGCGCGAACGCCGCCTCGTCGAACTCCTTGACCATCTGTCCGTGGGTGAAGAAGCCGAGGTCTCCGCCCTTGGAGCCGGACGGGCAGTCGGACTTCTCCTTGGCGATCTCGGCGAACTTCTCGGCCTTTTCCGCGTCGGGGGTGGCGTCGAGCGTCTCCTTGATCTCCTTGATCTTCTTCTCCGCCTCTGCGGCCGCCTCGGGGATCTTGGCGTTTTCGGCCTTGATGTCGTCGACGATCTTCTGCGCCTCGGCCGCGTAGTCCTTTCCGCTCTTGGACGAGATCTCGCCCTCGATCATCTTCTCGATGACGATCTGGCTTTCGAACTGCTTCGTGACGAATTCCTTGCCGAAGGGGAGCTTCTCGATGAACTCGTCAATCGTCTTGGGCGCGTCGGGGCGTCCGGCGAACTGCTTGAGCATCTTCTCCTCGAACGCCTTGAGGTCTCCGTCCTCGAGCTTATAGCCGAGCTCATTCGCCTTGGCGGCGATGACATTGTTCATGATGAACGCCTGGACGATCTGGTTGGCGATCATCTGCCTGTAGTAGGAGGCGCTCTGGGCCGGGATCTTGTCGCCCTGCTTCTTGACTATCTCGTCGACCTGGGCGTCGATCTCGCCGCGCGTGATCTTTGCGTCGCCGACGGAGATCATGACGTCGGCCGGATCCTTCTTCTCGTCGGCCGCAGGGGCCTCGGGGGCCTTTGCCTCCGCCGCCGCAGGTTCGGTCGTCGCCTTCTCCGGCTCGGTTGCCGCGGTTTCGCTCTTTTTGCATCCGGCGACCAGCGCCGCGGCGACCAGCGCCGTGCCAACTATGTGTAGCTTAGCCATTTTGTTTTCCTTCTTCATTGTTAGAAATCATCCTGAGCACGCTGCGCCGGATTTCCGGGGCAGAATCCAGGTGGAATGTATAGAATACACCAATTGCCCTTGCCGCGTCTACTAGAATCTGAATATTTTTTTCGGCGAGCGGATGCCTCAGGCAGCGTGCGACATCCGCCGAAACGGGAAGCGAACGCTCGCCGCGGAGCGCAAAAGCGCCGGATTCCGCCTCCATCTCCGGGGACAGTCCCGAGAGCCGCAGGACGCCGATTTCGAAGGCGAGCAGGTCGCGCAGTAGCTCCGCCTGGCCGGCCTCGCGCCCGCACAGGGCGTCGAGCGCGCCTGAGAGGAGCGCGTGCCACTGCGCGCAGTCCGGACCGTGCGGTGCGAGCGCGGAGCACTGCGCTCGCATGTACCCGGCGAGCGCGAGCGCCCTGAAGTCGTCCCTCAGGCCCTCGCGCATATTGAGCGGGGTGCATTCCCTGAGCGCGTGGAGTTCG
The DNA here is from genome assembly GCA_016296065.1 of Kiritimatiellia bacterium. Taxonomy (GTDB): domain Bacteria; phylum Verrucomicrobiota; class Kiritimatiellia; order RFP12; family UBA1067; genus UBA1067. Next base: position 29,497 of record JAEDKA010000045.1, on the reverse strand, counting down.
CCTCTCGCGCGAGCGTAGTACAGCACCTCGCACGTGTAGTTTAGGTCGTACTGTCCGAGGAAGGCGCTTTTAGGACGCACCGCTCCCTTCACATGGCAGGAGACGGGTCCGTCCGGTGTCAGCCAGCGCACGATGTGGCTCGTCGTCGACCAGGGGTGGATGGCGAGGCAGATGCCCTCGGTCTTCACTATTTCGCCCGCCACCCTACGAAATCTCCCCCAGAAGCATGTGTCCGTCGGTGGAGCGCACCTTTGCCCGCGCGATGGACTTGCGTGCGGCGTGGGAGTGGGGGCACGAGCACCAGAAGTACTCCGAAGTCCACCCGGAGCAGGTCTTTTCGTCCTCTACGACGAATTCCACGGTCTTTCCGATGAAGTTCCTCGCCGCGGCGGACCTCTGCTTGTCGGCCATCGACGCCAGTTCGCGCGCCCGCGCGCGCCTCTTCTCGTCCGGTATCACGTCCGGCATCGCGGCGGCGGCGGTTCCGGGGCGCTCGGAGAAGGGGAACACATGCACGCGCTCGAAGCGCGCGCGGGAGATGAGCCCCTGCGTCGAAAGGAAGTCAAGATCGCCTTCGCCCGGGAAGCCCGTCATCATGTCGCAGCCGAGGGCTATGCCCGGGACGCGCTCGCGCGCGGTGTGGATGATCTCGCTGACGTCCTTCATCGAATACGGACGCGACATGAGCGAGAGTATCCTGTTCGAGCCGGACTGGATCGGGATGTGGAGGAAACGGCAGGCGTTCTCCCTTTCCGCGATGACGTCGATGACTTCGCGCGCGACGGGAGTGGGTTCGAGCGAGCCGAGCCGGATCCTGCACGCGTCCGCTCCGAGGGAAGGCGGTGCAACGTCCGTAAGCGCCGCGAGAAGGTCTGGGAGCCGCTTCCCGTCCGAGGCGTAGAGCGCAAGGTTGCATCCGGTGACGACGATTTCCCTGTATCCGGCGTCCACGAACCTCCTAGCCTTGTCGATGACATCCTGGAAGGGCACGGAGACGGACTTGCCCCGGAATTTCGGGACTATGCAGAAGGCGCACTTTCCGGCGCAGCCGTCCTGCACCTTGAGGTACGCGCGCGCGGTGCGCGTCGGGACCGGCGGCGGAACGCCGTCCGTGCGCTGCTTCAGCACGAAGGGCTTGGTCTTGTCCGCGAGGCATCCGGTGACGACGAGCCTCTTGAATGGGTACTTCCGCCTTATGTGCTCGACGAGCCTTTCGCAGTCCCGCTGGGCGTGCCGCGTGACGGAGCATCCGCGCACGACTATCAAATCAGCGTCGGCGTGGCCTTCCGTCCTCACCCATCCGCGTGCGGCGAACTCGGCTTCCTGGTCGAGCGCCTCCGCCCGGCTGAGCCTGCAGCCAAATGTCTCGAAGCATACCTTCATGGCGGAGATTATACCATAAATCAGGGGCGGGAAATCCCTGCCACGACGGCTTTGCGCGCGGTGGCGAAGGCGAGGGTGAGGTTGTAGCCGCCGGTTGGACCGTCGATGTCCATGACCTCCCCGGCGAAAAAGAGCCCCGGCACGAGCTTTGACTGCATCGTGTGCGGATCGATCTCCGAGACGTCGACTCCGCCGATGGTGACGATCGACTCCTTCAGCGGACGCGGGCGAGGATTACGGCATACGACGACGTTCCTCTCGAACGCGACTTCGAGCGTCGGAGGCTCGCGTTTCGATGTCCGCGCTTCGCGCAGATAATGCTCGATGAAGCGCTGGGCGTTGTAGACGGCTGCGCCGGAGAGCCCGAAGCGCTCGCAGTCGACTTCGCCGCGGTGCTCGAAGAGGACGCGTCCGCTGCCGTCGATCACCCGCGCGCTTCCGCTCTCGAAGCGGCGCCCGGCGAGGCGCACTACGCGCGGGTCGGACGTCTCCACGCCGATGAGCCCGGGGCGGAAGGGCACCACGGAATGTCCGAGCGCCTGCGCGAAGCGCTGTCCGTCGCCGACGGAGCCGGTTTTCGGATAGCTTGCGCCGCCTGTCGCCAGCAGTACGTTTTCCGCGTCCACGGAGAAGTTCTTCGTGACTACCCGCAGCCGCGCGGGGCCGCCGTCCGAGATGCGCTCCACCGCAGTCACCGGACAGTTCGTCGCGATCGGCACCTCCTCGTCGCGCAGGAGGTCTCCGAACGCGTGCACGATCGTCGCGGCCTTTTCGTCCGCCGGGAAGACGCGTCCGTCGTTCATCATCTTCGTCCTGACGCCGAGCGACTGGAAGCCGCGGACGATGCGCCGCGGAGGGCATTCGCGAATCGCCTCGGCGACGAAATCCGCGCACTGCGCGGCAATTCCGCCGCGCGAGAGGTCGGAGAGGAACTGCTCCGGCGTTATGTCCTTCGCGAAGTTGCAGCGTCCGTTAGCCGTCATGAGCACCTTCGATCCCAGCCGAGCCTTGCGCTCGAAGACGAGGCACGGAACGCGGCGTTCCGACGCGACGGCGGCGGCGAACATCCCGGCGGCTCCTCCGCCGATTATTGCGAGCTTGAGTGGACGATCTGTGTTTGGCATGGCTATCTAAGTGTTATCTTTGTCGGAATTGTGGCGAGCGTCCGCACTGCGAGCGGATCCGAGAAGTCCGATTCGTTTCCCTCCGCGTCGAAAGCCGAGACGCGGACGAGGTAGCCCGCCCTGGGGCGGAGGTCCTTTGCGGCCGCCGTCGGCGCTGTCGCGAAGAACGACGCGACGAGGTTCGTCGCCGGGGGCACGCAGGCGCTTGTGTCCGTGAAGGCGAGGTAGTCTACATGGACGATTCGCTTGCTGTTCGCGCCCTGGGTGTTGAAGATTATCGGAGCGAGCTGCGGGACATCCGCAAGGGAGACGGTGTTCGTGACGAAATCCAGCGAGAGGGGGAGCGAGGCGACTTCGTTCGTCGCGCCGTCCGCGGCTATGTATCCGATTCCGAAAGTCTTGCCCTGCGAGTCGGTTGGAATTCTTGCGGATACGGTAAGCGACATGCCGGAGAAGTCCGCAAAGCCGGAGTGGACGAGGTATCCCTTCGTGTTGTCCTTCGATATCTGTATCATTCCGGCGGAATTCGCGGGGAGCCTGATCAGCGACGAGCCTGCGAAGGCCGGGATGGAGTTCGTGAACTCGTCCGTTGCGTCACGGGCGTTTCCGGTGTCGTTGCGGAAGGTCGAGAAGTCGTATTCCACCGAGTCGCCCTTGTCGTCTTTGCCGGGCACGATCTCGAATATTTCGACACGGTTCGAGACCGCGCCGTCCGGATTGTCCCAGCGAAGGGTGAATCCGTCCCGCTTGACCACCGGCGCGGCGAGTCCGTCGGGCGGGTCGATCAGCGGCACCCCGGAGATTTCGGCGGAGTAGAGGTGCCAGTTGCCGGTTTGTCCGCTGCCTGCCAGGACGATCTCGAAGGACCTGGCGGCGTCGGATCCGTCGAAGGCGAAGGTCTGGAACTCCTTTTTGTCCTTCGCCGAGACGTTTGCGGACTGGAGGCTTTCGCCGGCCGACGGGACGATCGCGAGGTGCCTCGTCGGGGTCGCGCTTGAGCAGGAAAGCTCGAGTCTGACGGAAGTGACGCGGAAGGGGAACTCGGGAGATCTTACGAAAGTGCCGAGAGTGTTGAAGTAGACGTGCTCGCCGCCTGTCGAGGAGCGCTGGATCTTCTCGGAGTACACCCACCCCGTCGTGTTCGTCAGCGTCGCGTCGAAAGTGACGCCAACGGCGGCGGAGAGGAGTGGCGGCACTAGCGCTGCGAGGGCGGCTGTGAGGGTCGTCTTTTTCATGGCAGGCGGAAGTCGATACCCTTCTCCTCGAAGTAGGCGTTGAACATCACCTTTGCGGGGATGTCGAGTCCGGACTTCAGTTCGAGCGTGTATCCGCCGGCTTCGGCGAGGCGTGCGGACAAGAGCCGCTCGATGCCCTCGCGCAGGCCTTCCGTCGAGAGGAGGGCGAACCTTTCGCAATCCGCCGCGAGCTGCGCGGCGTCCTCCCTGTCCGCGCGTCCGTCGTCCCCGAGCGAGCCGAAGGCGCGCTTCGCGAACGTGGCGCGCTCCTTGGAGGTGCGCTGGAGGAAGTGGTCGATTGAGATGATCTTCGGCGCGGGGAGCGTGATAACGACCTTTCTTGCGTCCTTGTCCACGACGGGCGCATCGGCGGCTGAGAGGTCGTATCCAGCCTTGATCGTGTAGACCGTCTCGCGAAAGGAGTCGGACGAGACCGACGAGTCGGAGTGGACGACCTTCCAGACGATCCTGCGCGAGGCGAGCTCGGCGATCGGCGAGTTTTCCGCGACGATGGACGACACGAACGATGCGGTCCGGGCGTCGCGCCATTTCAGGAAGGCGAGGACGGAGCAGACTGTTGCCAGTGCGATCGCCAGAAGCGCCGCCGACAGACCGAAGAAACGTTTTAGTATTTGACGCATGAGGCAAGCGTGGCCAGCAACAGCACGACGGCCGCCGCCAGGACTATGACTGTGGTTTTCCCGGATTTTGACATAGGCGCGTATTATACCAAAAGTTCGGGCGACAGCGCGCGCGCACGCGAAAAAACAAAAATGGTATAATATGGCGGAAAAGACGGCGACTGACATCAAGACGACGTTTCGACAACCTCTAAAACTTTCAATTTTCAACCTTGAACTACATAACAGTCACAGATCTGCATGTCCGCTATGGCTCGTTCGAAGCCGTGAAGGGCGTTTCCTTTTCGCTTGGGGAAGGCGAGATTCTCGGCATCGTCGGCGAGTCGGGGTCGGGAAAGTCGACGATTGCGAAGACGCTCATCGGGCTGGAGAAGCCCTCGGCGGGGAAGATCGAGTTTGATTTCAATGACGATGGCGAGGACATGAGTGACGAGAGGGGCGCTAATAATTCCATCCAGATGATCTTCCAGGACGCCGTCGGGTCGCTCAACCCAAGGATGACGGTGCGCCAGACGCTTGAGGAAGTTCTGCAGCATGGAAGGGGAACTTCCTCTCGTCCCTCTCGTCACCCATGCCCCTCACGTCAGGCAGGACATGAGGGACAAGCGGGTCGCGAGGGGCGTGAGACGAGCGCCGAATCTCTCCTCTCGCTCGTGGGGCTGTCGAACGCGGTGCTGGACCAGTATCCGCGGGAGATGTCGGGCGGGCAGTGCCAGCGCGTTTCCGTTGCGCGTGCGCTCGCGTGCCGTCCGAAGGTCCTCATCGCGGACGAGCCGGTGTCGGCGCTCGACGTCTCGGTGCAGGCTCGCGTGCTCAATCTCCTGCGCGACCTCAGGCGCGACCTCGGGCTTTCGATTCTGCTCATCGCGCACGACCTCGCCGTAGTGAAGAACGTGTGCGACAGGGTCTGCGTGATGGAAAAGGGGCTTTTCGTCGATGTCGGGAATACCGAGGACGTCTTTACGGCGCCCAAAAGCGAGTACACGAAACGTCTACTTTCGGTCATTCCCAAAATACCCACTTTTTTGGTATAATTTCCACAAATGGCCGAAAGTATACAGATCGTCGCCTACACGGGCGGCGAATTGCGCGCGCTATCCGGGGAAATCGCCCCCGGAGAGGCTGTGCTTGCGCTGCCTTTGTCGCGTCTCGTCGTCAAGATGGTCCGCGTGGCAGAAGGCGAGGATCCCGTCGCCGTCGCGACGCCGGTTCTCGCCGCGCTGTCGCCTTTCCCGGACGAGCCGCTTACGGTGTCGTGCGAGACGGTGAGCGAGACGGAGAAGGGGCGCGTCGTGCTGGCGGCGGCGCTTCCCGAGAGCGCGGCTGACGACATCGCGGACGCGCTCGACGCCGCGAAGGTGAACGTGACGCGCGTCGACGCGCTTGCACTCGGCGAGCTGCGCGCGCTGTGGGGGCAGCTTGGAGACGCGGCTTCCAGCCGCGTCAGGGACGGCGATGGATTTTCCGGGCAAGGGACGAGGAAGCTCGTTCTGCTGAAGGGGGCGGACTGCATTTCGCTTTTCGTGCTGGACGGCGACGTTCCGTCCGCGGTCCGCGCGATCACGTCCGAAGGCGACCTGCGGCGCGAGGTGATGCTTTCGCTTCTCGAAGCTGAGGACTTCGCCGGCGGGAAGAGGCTTTCCGAGATCGTCGTTTCAGTCGATGTCGACGCCGCTGGGCTCGAGTCCTTCGCGCCGGTGAGGCGCATCGACGGCGCGGGCGAGGAGGCGGTGTTCGCGGGCATAGAGGCGAGGAGCGCGGACGCGTCGTCGCTCGACGTGCTGCCGGAGAGCTGGCGCGACGTGCTGGACGAGACGCGATTCAAGGCGAAGCTCAGGAAGTTCCTCGCGATTGCGGGCGGTATCTGGGCGCTCGTGATGCTCGTCCTGTTCGGCGTGCCGGTCGTTTTCGGGCTGCTCACCGACCACCAGCGCACGCTTAGCCGGGAGCATTCGCGCCAGTACAAGGCGGTGCGCGAGACGAAGGAGAAGGTCGATCTGGTGAGGAAGTACTCCGACCACTCGCGCGGAGCGCTGGAGATAATGAAGGCGGTGTCGGATACGCTTCCGATGCCGGAGGGCGCCGATTCGTCGTGCATCGAGCTCAACTCGTGGAACTTCAAGCGCGAGGAGGGCGTGAGGTTCTCCGGCGAGGCGGACACGGCCGCGCTCGTGTACCAGTTCAAGGACGCGCTCATCGACAGCGGCATATTCGCGGAGGTCAACCTGCAGGGGCCGTCCTCCGGCAAGGGCAACCGTCAGCGATTCGACATAGACTGCCGGTTCCAGGGGGAGGAGGAGGAATGAACAACATGTCCCTGAAGGAGAAGGCGGTGCTCGCCGTGATCGGCATGGTGCTGCTGTACGCCCTCGCGGTCGTTTTGTGGTTCACGAGCCAGGAGGCGGCGTGGAAGAAGGCCTCGCGCACGTACAGGAGCGCGCGTGAGACGTACGAGAAGGAATGCCGCCTCATCGGCGAGAGGCAGAAGTGGAACGACGCCTACGAGGACGAGAAGTCGCAGATGCCGACGTTCGCGTTCGGGAAGACGACGGACACGACGTGGCTCCAGAAGATGGACGAGCTCGCCGAGAAGCACCACATCTTCATCTCGCAGCGTCAGGGCGGCGCGGAGGTGGAGAAGGGCGACGTCCTTGAGCTTCCGATCGAGGTGAGGAACTGGGAGGGCGCGCTCGAGTCGCTCGTAAGGTTCCTGCACGAACTCGAGAACACGACGGAGGGAATGTTCGACGTCGGCAACATCAATTTCAAGCCAAGCTCCAAGAAGGGCTATCTCAGGGGGTCGTTCACGCTGACCTGCGCCTACATGAGGGAGGACTGACAATATGAAGAAGAACATACTTGCATTCTGCATCTCGCTCGTCGCGTTTTTCATCGCGCTCGATGCGTCCTCGCAGGGGCTCATTCGCCGCAACACCACAGGACTCCCCGCCCGTGCGGGCATGACTCCCGCCGCGGCCGCGACCGCGCCTGCGGCCGGCTCGGACGCCGACGATCCGAACAAGGAGCCGCCGGCGCTCAACTGGGACGCCGCGCCGGTCGACATCGTGTTCCAGGCGTACGGCGAGCAGGTCGACAAGACGATCCTGCGCGATCCTTCCGTGCCCAACGCCACTATCACGCTTAAGTCGCGTGAGGGGCAGAAGCTAACGAAGGAGGAGTATCTCGAGGCGATCGAGGTCGTCCTCGAGATGAACGGAATCCACCTCGAGCCGTACGGAGAGAAGTTCATGCGCGCAGTGCCGCGCGGCAAGGCCCGCAAGGAGGGCATCCCGCTCTACATGGACATCGCGGACGTCCCGGAGGACGCGAAGGACGGCAAGGTGATATCCGTGATGATCCCGTTCAAGTCGATAGCGACGGACGAGGCGCAGAAGGCGCTTGAGGGACTCAAGTCGGATACGGGCGTTCTGAACGTCTTCGAGCGCACGAACGCTATTCTCGTGACCGACACCTGGCAGAACATCAAGCGCATGGACGAGATCGCTAAGACGATCGACATTTCGTCTCCGGTTCTCGAGCAGGTTTTCGTCTACCAGGTCGAGAACGCCTCGGCGAGCGACATCAAGACCGCGCTCGAGTCGATAGTGCAGGAGTCGCAGAAGGAGCAGGAGAAGAACGGCAAGGGCGTCCAGAACAACGTAGGCGCCAGCACGTCGACACGCCCCGCGCTCGGCGGCGGAAGGCTCCTCGGCCCCAACCGCAACGCCCAGCCCGAGGCGCCGAAGCCCGTGGAGTCCGTCGTCACCGCGATGTCCGACGCCGACCGCGGCATGATCCGCGGCAAGGTGCTCATCCTCTCCGACGAGCGCTCCAACAAGCTCGTCATCATCACCTCGAAGTCCAACTACGACTTCTTCGAGAAGATCATCAAGCAGCTCGATGTCGAGACCACGCCCGACACGGTCGTCAAGGTGTACCGCCTCAAGTACGCGGAGGCGGAGGAGGTCTCGGACATGATCAACGACCTCATCGGCAACGCGCCGTCGTCGAAGGGCAGTTCCAAGAACAACCAGAATGCGGCTGCGCGCGGACAGGGCGGCACGACGCGCGTCTCCAATCCGACCGGGTCGCAGGGCGCGAACGCGGCGTCGGCCGCGCGCAAGAGCGCGAACCAGCGCACGGGCGACGCGAAGCCCGGCGAGCTTTCGAAGGAGAATACCACGGTTCTCGCCGACAAGCGAATCAACGGGCTCGTCGTCATGACGAACAAGGAGCTCGTCCCTGTGGTGGAGAGCATCATCGAGGCGATGGACGTGAAGCTCAGCCAGGTCCTTATCGAAACCGTCATCATCGAAGTCACGCTCGGCGACGACCTGCAGACGGGCATTGACTGGGTGCAGAGGGGAAGACAGCGCCAGTATACCACGACTGATGTGAAAACAGGCACATGGTCGCAGCGCCTGACGGGATACAGTCAGTCGGACAAGAAGTATGCTGACGATGACGCCCCCATGACCGGATCTGTCCAAGGCAGCGACGGATACTGGTGGAACCCGATCTACGAGTTTGTGGAGGACACGATTCCCGTTACGACTTCTTCGCTTGTCCGCGATGGTTTCGTGAACAACGGCAGCTACGGACTCGGCGGCGGCGGCGGAACGGCTTCGGCACTCCTGGGGTCCGTCATGAATGTTGGAACCAACGCGGCTTCGGCGTACTTCGGTTCGGCGAATCCGATTGGCAGCGGGCTCAACTACATCCTGAAGTCCAACAAGCTGAACCTCTCTGCCGTCATCCAGGCGTCGAAATCCGACTCGCGGGCGAAGTACATCGCATCGCCGATAGTGATGACGGTCGACAACAAGGAGGCGACGATCGAGGCGACGCAGTCCAGGAAGTTCTACAGCGGTTCGACTTCGACGTCGTCGTACGGAAGCAATCCGACGGTCACGTACAATTACTCCGACAAGGACATCGGCATCAAGATCAAGGTCACTCCCAAGATCAATCCAAACGGAACCGTGATGCTCGAGATCGAGGAGGAATATTCGCAGCTCGGCGCCGGACAGGACGTTCTTGTGAGCGGCTCCAACGGAACGCCGAACCACGAGACGATCGACACGTCGCTTACGCGCAAGATGTCGGCTGACATCCTTCTCGAGAACATGCAGACGGTCGTTCTCGGCGGCCTCACCGAGACGTACACCTCCAACTCCGAGACGGGCATTCCGATTCTGAAGGACATTCCCTGGATCGGAAAGTGGCTTTTTGGGTCCGTCTCGCAGCACGAGGACCGCAAGGAGCTGCTCGTGTTCATGACGCCATATGTGCTCGACGAGGGCGACGCCGCGCAGGCCGAGGCGCTGCGCAGGAAGAAGGCGCTCAGCGATACGCGTCCGTGGGAGGACCACGGCTGGTCCGCCTCGCCGCTTGCCGACCCCGTCTCCAAGCAGGAGCAGATGCGCCGCCTGAAGGACGAGTGGAAGAAGCAGGACGAGGAGCGCAAGACGAAGCTCGCCATCGAGGACGAGAAGGTCAAGCGCGCGAAGGCGCTCGAGGGCATGACGAAGGCAGAGCGCGACCACTGGCTCGAGATGCACAAGGACGAGCTCGACGAGGAGGGCCGGAAAGAGGAGCTCGACGACCTCACGGAGAAGATGAAGTCGAAGGACGACGAGACGCAGGAAGCGCTGCACAAGCTCGCGGCAGAGATACGCGAGAGGAAGCTCGTCGCCGCCGAGGCCGAGATCAAGGAGGCCGACGAAGCCGCGCAGTCCGAGAACGAGAACGCGAAGCTCCTGGCCGAGAAGGCGGCGAAGGAAGAGGCAAAGGAAGCCGTGGAAGCGAAGTGAGGTCGAGAGGGACGAGAGGGACATGAGAGACGAGAGAGTTAGAGACATTGGAGACGTTAGAGACGCGGGGCTTTCGCCTCGCGTCCCTCACGACACTCATGCCCCTCACGTCGTAAAAAGAAAGGTGATCTGACATGAACGCGAAGATAGTTGCCATAGTCGCGATATGCATCGCGGTAGTCGCGGGGGGCGTTTCGGGAGTGATCATCTCCATGCAGCGCTCGGCCGCGGAACGCGCGGCAGCGGAACGCGCGGCGAGCGAGGAGACTATCGCGACGAAGCGTGCGCGCGAGGCGGAGACCGAACGCGCAACCGCCGCGGCGAAGGCCCGCGAGGAGGAGGCGAAGGCGCAGCGCGAGAAGACCGCGCTAGCCGCCGCCGAGGAGGCGAACGAAAAGCTGAGGCTCGAGAACGAGAACCTCGCCGAGAAGAAGGCAATCGCCGCCGAGGAGCGCGCGAAGGCCGACGCCGAGGCGCAGAAGGCCGCTGACCTCAAGAAGGCGAAGGAGCTCGAGCACAAGACCGCGCGGGAGAACGCGGACGCGGAGCGCGCCAAGGCGCAGACTGCCGCGGACGAGCTCGCGCGCGCCGAGGCGACGAAGGCGATACGCGAGGCGGAGACTCTCAAGCTGAAGGTCTCGATGGCGGAGCTGGAGGCGGCGAAGCAGCAGTATGCTGAACTGAACGCCGAGCTTGTCGAATACCAGAAGGAGCTCGACGAGCGCGAGCGCGCGCTGAGGCCTGAGAAGACGATAGCCGACCTCTCGTGGCTTCCCGACGAGGACACCGAGGTCGACGAGAACGGCAGGGCGCATCCCAGGAAGAAGGAGCCGAAGCTCCCGGAGAACGACCCGAACCTTCCGCGCGAGACGCGCGAGCTCGCGAAGGCCGACCGTCTGCGCGGCAGCGCGGACGCGCTCCTCGCTAAGGATGCGCGCGACCGCGTGGTCTCGCGCCTCGAGCCGCTTTACGTGAAGGCCGTAAAGGAAGGCCGCACCGTCGATGCGGCGTACTACCGCCAGGCGATCAAGTCGATGTACCCCGACTGGGAATACAAGGGGGAGTGACTAAAGCCGGGGCATGTGGCGAAGGCCGGGGCGTGAGAGGCATGAGAGACATGAGTGACTTGAGGCAAAAGCCGGGGCGTGAGAGGCGAGAGAGACATGAGTGACTTGAGAATGAGAGGCATGAGAGACGTGAGTGGCATGGGGGCTAATGGCCTCACGCCCCTCGCGACACTCGCGCCCCTCACGCCCAATGCTCGCGCCCCTCACGACCCTCGCGCCACTCACGCCTCCAGCCGCCCAGCCGCCCCAGCTGAGCCCTCGACCAATGCTCCTCGCATCATCGGCGCCTATGGCGGTTATCGCAAGACACTTCCGTTTGGCTATGTGTGTCTCGTCTATCACGCGACGACACTTTTCTGCCGCAGGAACTACGACTACAGGAATGACGCCCTCGGCAAGACGGTCGGACAGATGGTCGGCGCGGCGCGTTCTGCCCGCCAGAATATTGTGGAAGGTTCGTCTCGCGCAGGTACCTCCAAGGAGACAGAACTGCGCCTCTACGATGTTGCGAAGGGGTCGCTCGAAGAACTGGCTGGCGACTACGAGGCCTTTCTGATTGATTCCGGGGTCTCTCCGTGGCCAGATGACGATCCTTGCCGTTCATCATTAGTGTCGCTTGTGCTTGATTCCTATGAAGGCGGGTACTCGCGTCATGATTTCGGAGAATACATTCTTGCGATGCGCAGGCGCTTTGCCCCGTTTCTCGAGTCGGAAGACCCGATTGTCGCGGCGAATGCGATCCTTGTTGTCATTGACCGTGCGTGCGGACTCCTTCACCGGCAGATGCAGTCGATAGGAGAATCCTTCAAAGAAGAGGGTGGCTTTACAGAGCGCCTGTCCAGAGCGCGGCTTGCGGCGCGAGACGCAAAAGACGCCGCGCAAGGAGCGCCGACGTGTCCGGACTGCGGCGGACCAATGCATAAGATGATTGCGCGCAAGGGGCGCAATGCCGGCAAGCCGTTTTGGAGCTGCTGCGACTATCCTCATTGCCAGGGGACACGACCATGGAGAGGGGATAGGGGCTGAGGCCGGGGCAAAAGCCGAAAGCCGGGGCATGAGGCAAAAGCCGGGGCATGAGAGGCGAGAGAGACATGAGTGACATGAGAATGAGAGGCATGAGAGACGTGAGTGGCATGGGGGCTAATGGCCTCACACCCCTCGCGACACTCGCGCCCCTCACGCCCAATGCTCGCGCCCCTCGCGCCACTCATGCCCCAGCCGCCACAGCCAACTCATTTTAAAAACAATTTAAGGAGTCAACAATAATGTCACTATCAGTAGGAATCGTCGGACTTCCCAACGTCGGCAAGTCGACATTGTTCAACGCGCTCACCAAGCGCCAGCAGGCAGCTGCGGAGAACTATCCGTTCTGCACCATCGAGCCCAACTCCGCGATCGTAGAGGTCGCGGACCCGCGGCTCGATGAGCTCGCGAAGATCGTCAACCCGCAGCAGATAATCCGCGCGACTGTCGAGTTCACCGACATCGCCGGACTCGTCAAGGGCGCGTCGAAGGGCGAGGGTCTCGGCAACAAGTTCCTCGCGAACATCCGCGAGTGCGACGCGATTCTCCACGTCGTCAGGTGCTTCGAGAACGACGACATCATCCACGTCCAGGAAGGCGGAAACAAGTCCGCGCCGATAGACCCCGTCGGCGACGCGGAGGTAATCGAGACCGAGCTTGTTCTGGCGGACATGGAGCAGCTCCAGAAGCGCTACGACCGCATCAAGAAGGAGGCTCAGGCAAAGCCTGCGCTCCGTCCCGAGGCGGAGGCGTGCGCCGCGCTCCTCAAGCACCTCGAGGAGGGGAAGAGCGTCCGCTCGTTCCCGCGCAAGGAGACGGACGCGATTGAGGGCGTCATCAAGGAGCTCCACTTCCTCACCGACAAGAAGGTCATCTACTGCGCCAACGTTGCGGACGACAACGTGACGGGCGAGGGGAACCCGCACGTCGACGCGCTCAAGGCCTATGCCGCGAAGGAAGGCGCCGAGTGCGTCGTAGTGTGCGCTCAGATGGAGGCGGACCTCGCTGGCCTTTCCGACGCCGAGGCGAAGGAGTTCCTCGACAGCTACGGACTTACCGAGTCGTCCCTCGACCGCACGATCAAGCTCGCCTACCACACGCTCGGCCTCGCGAGCTTCCTCACGGCCGGGCCGAAGGAAGTCCGCGCGTGGACCTTCCGCCGTGGCTGGAAGGCTCCGAAGTGCGCCGGCGTGATCCACACCGACTTCGAGAAGGGCTTCATCCGCGCCCAGGTAGTCTCGTACGACGACTACATCAAGCACGGCGGCGAGAAGGGCGCGCGCGAGGCGGGCGCACTCCGTCCCGAGGGCAAGGAATACGAGATGCAGGACGGCGACGTAGTCGAGTTCATGTTCAACTAGCGCGCCGCGCCTTCGTTCATTCGTGGAAATCGCCGTCCGCCGGCGCAGGCCCGGGCGGCGCGGATGATAGGTCCGCAATCGCCTCGACGATTCGTCCGGCCGTCGCGTCGTCGGTGACGAGCGGCGGCATGGCGTAGATGAAGTTCGCGAAAGGCCTGAGCCAGACCCCGTGCTTTCTGATCACGCGCGAGATGTCCTCCTGCTTCGGCAGCCTCTCGACTTCCACCACTCCTGCCGCGCCGAGGACCCGAACGTCGCGCACGTTCGCAAGCGCGCGCAGCGGGGACAGTCCCTCCCGGAACAGGCTTTCGATCTTCGCGACTTTCGACTGGTAGTCGGAATGCTCGAAGAGGTCCAGCGATGCGCACGCCGCCGCGCAGGCGAGTGGGTTCGCCATGTAGGTCGGACCGTGCATGAAGGCCGACGGCCTTCCGTTCGAAATCGTGTCCGCCACCTTCGCGCTCGCAAGCGTCGCGGCGAGCGTCATGTGTCCGCCGGTGAGCGCCTTGCCGACCGTCATTATGTCCGGCTCGATCCCAGCGCGCGAGTGCGCCCACAGTGGACCCGTGCGGTGGAAGCCTGCGGCGATCTCGTCGAAGATCAGCAGCGCTCCATGCTCGTCGCACAGGCGGCGCATCTCGCGCAGGTACTGCGGATGGTAGAAGTTCATCGCGTTCGCCGCCTGGAAGACTGGCTCGCAGACGACCGCGGCGATTTCGCCGCTGTGCTCTTCGAGGACGCGCCTTAGCGACTGGATGTCGGCGGGGTCCCATTCGCCGTCGATCGGAACGCCCGGCTTCTCGGCGAAGAAGTGCTTCGTCATTATGCCCTTGAAGAGCGTGTGCATTCCGTCCGGATCTGAAATCGCCATGCAGAGCGAGGTGTCGCCGTGGTATCCGCCTTTCAGCGCGACGAGCCTGTTGCGTTCGGGATGTCCGAGGGCGTTCTGATACTGCACTGCCATCTTGGCGGCGACCTCGACGGAGATGGAGCCGGAGTCCGCGAAGAAGACGCGGTCGAGCCCCGCGGGCGCAAACTTCGCGAGCCTCTCTGCGAGGTCTATCGCCGGGTCGTGGGTGAAGCCTCCGAACATGACGTGGCACATGCGCTCGGACTGTCTGCGTATCGCCTCTACGATGGCGGGGTGGTTGTGTCCGTGCGCGACGCACCACCAGCTCGAGACGGCGTCCACGAGCCTGGAGCCGTCCGCGAGCTCTATCTCGACGCCCGAGGCGGACTTTGCGTGCAGGACAGGCGGAGGGTTGCCGAGGGAGGCGTACGGATGCCAGATGTGCGTGCGGTCGTATTCGAGCGGCGTCATGAGAAGATCTCCGAGAAGTCGATGTCGGGGTAGGGTCCGTCCATGTCGAACTTCGGCACCCTTACCACTGTCGGCGGGAAGCCCCACTTCGCGAGGTAGCGGAGCGTCGTCCGCGCCGTATCGCGGTCTATCGTGGGGTCTGCGCCCTCGCACCAGTTGTGGACGACTCCCGCCACCTTCATGCGGCGGGACTTCGCGGCCTCGAGGGAGAGGAGCGTGTGGTTTATGGAGCCGAGCCTTCCGCTTGTGACGAGGACGAGAGGCCAGCCCTCCGCGGCGGCGAGGTCGACGGAGAGCATGCTGCCGGTGAGCGGCACGTCGAGTCCGCCGGCCGACTCGACCAGCACGATCTCGTGTCTTTCGGCGCACTGCCTCACGGCGCGGACAATCGCGTCTGCGTCGACTGCGCGCCCCTCGAGGGAGGCCGCGAGGAGCGGAGAGGAGGGGAACTTGAAGATCTGCGGCGCGGTGAGGCGTCGATCGTCCTCCTCGTATCGTACGCCGCCCTGTATGCGGCGGTGCATATCAAGGTCCTCGGAGAATCCGTCGTTGCCCGTCTGCACCATCTTCACCGTTATGACGTCGTGCCCGCGCTCCGCGAGGCTGCGCGCCATAAGTCCCGTCACGGCTGTCTTGCCGACGCCCGTGTCTATGCCTGAAATGAAATATGCTCTGCCCATTTCCAAGTCTTCTTTCCGTTGGCGAATATTATACCAAATACTCCCCGCAATGGATTGGTCGGTTGCGCAGTTGCGGCCATCTCTCGTCGCCTATGTCAGCAATTGGGTTCAACTGTTCGCAATCGCACCCCAAATCTCTTTTCCGCAATCCCGCCCGTCGCACTCGGGCGGAAAGTGTGGTATACTATACGGAAACGGAACTGCGGCGGAATGCCGCGGCACGGACGATTTAAAACGAAGGAGAAACATGGACCTAAAGGAAGCAACGAACAGGATCGCCGCGCAGAAGGAACTCGTGGCGAGGATCAAGGACGAAGTCGCGAAAGTGATCGTCGGGCAGGAGAAGCTCGTCGACCGTCTGGTGCTTGCAATGATAACCGACGGGCACATCCTCCTCGAGGGCGTGCCGGGCCTCGCGAAGACGCTGTCGTGCAACACGCTCGCGAAGGCGCTCGGACTTGAGTTCAGGCGCATCTCGTTCACGCCGGACCTCCTCCCGGCGGACGTCGTGGGAACGCTCGTGTACTCCCCGAAGACAGGCGAGTTCACGCCGAAGAAGGGGCCTGTGTTCACGAACCTCCTCCTTGCGGACGAAATAAACCGCGCGCCGGCGAAGGTGCAGTCCGCGCTCCTCGAGGCGATGCAGGAACGCCAGGTCACGATCGGCGACGAGACATACGCGCTGCCGAAGCCGTTCCTCGTGCTGGCGACGCAGAATCCGATCGAGCAGGAAGGGACCTATCCGCTTCCCGAGGCGCAGGTCGACCGATTCATGTTCAAGTGCCTCGTCGAGGTTCCCACGAAGGCGGACGAGCGCCGCATCATGCAGCGCTTCGCCGAGAGCGCCGAGAAGCCTTCCGCGAAGACGGTCTGCACTCCCGACGACATAGCTACGCTCCGCGCTACGGTGAACGACGTGTACTGCGACGAGAAGGTGGGGGACTACATCCTCGACATCGTCTTCAAGACGCGCGAGACGGGCGAGATGGTGCAGAACGGCGCGTCCCCGCGCGCGACCCTTGCGCTCAACCTCGCTGCGCGCGGAAACGCGCTCATGCACGGACGCGCCTACGCGACGCCGCAGGACGTGAAGGAAGTGGTGCACGACGTCCTTCGCCACCGCATCCTCCTCACATACGAGGCCGAAGCCGAGAACATCACCTCCGACAAGATCATCGACAAGATCCTGAGCGAAGTGCCCGTTCCGTGATATGGCGACAGACGTTAAAGAGCTGATGGCGAAGGTGGGGAAGATACGCATCCTCACCAACCGCCTGATCGACGACCAGCTGGCCGGCGACTATCATTCAACGTTCAAGGGGCAGGGCGTCGAGTTCGACGAGGTGAGGCCGTACATCGCAGGAGACGACGTCAGGACGATCGACTGGAACGTCACCGCAAGGACGGGGGTGCCGTACATCAAGCGCTACTCCGAGGAGCGAGAGCTCACGATCCTCTTCATGGTGGACGTCTCGGGCTCGCAGAGCTACGGCTCGCGGACGCGCTCGAAGATGGAGCTCGCCGCCGAAGTGACGGCGCTCCTCGCGCTTACGGCGATACGCAACCAGGACAAGATCGGACTCGTCCTCTTCTCCGACAAGATCGTCAAGTACATCCCGCCGCGCAAGGGGCGCGACTCCGTTATGCGCCTCGTGCGCGAAGTGCTAGCAGCCGAAGACGAGGCGAAGGGCGGAACGGACATTGAAGGCGCTCTCAAGTTCCTGAACGGCGTGCAGAAGCGCCGCGCCGTCGTCTTTCTCGTGAGCGATTTTATCGAGGGAGGGGGAAAGCGGGAAGACGATGGTCTGGAGAAGCTGCTCAGGGCGACCGCGCGCCACCACGACGTTATCTGCGTGCCGGTGTCGGATCCGGCGGAAAGCGCGCTCCCCGACGTGGGGCTCGTCGAGCTGGAGGATTCCGAGACGGGCGAGCTGATGCTCGTCGACACGTCGAGCGCAAAGGTGCGCGGCGCATTTGCCGCGCAGGCCGAGTCGGACCGCGAGGAGCTGACGAAGTTCTTCCGCAAGACCGGGATCGACACTCTGGAGATCGCGACGGACCGTCCGTACATCGACGGCGTGCGAGCTCTCTTCAAGCGCAGGGCTCGCAAGCGGTAAAGTCCGCCGCGGGCGGTCTGTTTTTGGTATAATATATCCACCATGGCAGAGAAAAAGGCAGTTTATCCCGGCACGTTCGATCCGATGACGCTCGGACACTTCGACCTCATCAAGCGCGCGTCGAAGCTGTACGACAAGCTCGTTGTGGCGGTTGCCGCGACGAGCGCGAAGCAGGGCGCGCGCTTTTCGGCCGAGGACCGCCTCGCGATGATCCGCGAGGACGTCAGGAAGGCGCGTCTCAGGAACGTCGAGGTGAAGATGCTCGACTGCCTCCTTGTCGATTTCTGCCGCAGGGAGAAGGCGCGCGTCGTCATCCGCGGCGTGAGGGTCTACAGCGACTTCGAGTACGAGTTCCAGATGGCGCTCACCAACCGCCGCATGGCGCCGGAGATCGAGACGCTCTTCATGATGCCGAGCGAGAACCTCGCCTACGTCACGGCCTCCACGGTGCGCGAAATCGCCTCCTACGGCGGCGACACGACTCCGTTCGTCACGCCCGCCGTGCAGAAGCACCTGAAGAGCAAGCCGCGCTGACCGGAAGAGCCTCTATATTCCTGCGTGAGATTTCGCCGCGCGGTATCGTCTTCGTGTGCTGCAGGCAAACTATAGATCACGGAAGGTGCGAGCCTGTTGGAGTATGTGCTTCACTGACAGGACTTCGATGCAATCTTTTTTGATTCTGTAGTACACCCACCAATTGCGGTTTTTGCAGAGAACTTTGCGGTATTGCGGGCGTTTCATGCTCGCAAAAGCTTCAACACCTATTTGGGGATTTTGTGGTATGGTTTCCGTGGTGCTGAACACATCGTTTTCAAATGCGACGGCGTACTCTGGATAGAAGTTTTCCGCGATATACAAAAAGGCATCACGAAGGCGCCTCTTTGCGCGCTTGGTCCACTGAGGAACAGGGTTCATCAAGCCACCGCCAATTTCTTTGTGCGTTTCTTGGAGCTTTTCCGAGACGAGAGTTTTTTGAGCTCTGCGTTAAGCATCTGCTTTACCTCGTCTTGTGTGTATACCTCGCCTCGCTCGGATTCACCTTCGCTGACAAGTATGTCTTCATACACTTCTGCGTTGTACAGCTTCTCCGCGATCTTTTCCCATTCCTCGGCGGAGAGGAACACGGAGGTGGCGCGTCCGTTCTGGGTGAGAATTATGGGGCGGTGGGTCTCAGCGGTGCGCGCTACGCAGTCCGCGAGCGTGTTGCGGAACTCGCTCATCGAGATGATGTCTTCGGTTGGCTTGAAATCGAACATGGCATTCCTCCTTTGTAAGTGTCAGTGCATGATATTGTACGAAATCGCGTACGAGAAGTCAAGGGCGAGTTTTGCTTTTTTACAACACCCTGAAATCCCGCGTGAGATTTCGCCGCGCGGCGGCAGTATAGGGCAGAGGAGAGGTCTGCCCTTTCCACGGAAGAAGGCGCGGAGCCACGAATTGGCCTTTGCGAATTTTTGCAGAATGACGCCCACAAGCCGAGGGGATTGTGCTATAATGCACAATAGCGAATCTAAAGATGAAGATACGACTCTACCATGGCAGTCAGAACGCGACAGTCGAGCCGCAATACGGGCTCGGCCAGGAGCGGCATGATTTTGGAAGGGGATTCTATCTGACTGAAGTTTCCGATCTCGCGAAGGAATGGTCTGTGTATCGTCCCAAGTCTCGCAATGGATGGGTACATGCTTTCGATCTGGAACTGGAAGGACTGAAAGTTCTGGATTTTCGCGACAGGGGCGTATTTGCCTGGGTTGCGGAATTGATGAAACACCGTGATGCAGACGAATCAGCAGCCTACAGGCGTCGTGCGCCGCTGTTCATAGATAGATTTGGGGTTGCGGATGCCGATGATTATGATGTACAGGTTGGGTGGCGAGCCGATGCATCCTACTTTTATATAGTAAAATCGTTTGTGCGGGACGAGGTTGATGCGGATTGTCTTGACGAGTTGCTGAAGTTAGGCGGGTTCGGCATTCAGTATGTCGTGAAGACGCCCAAAGCGTATGCCAATCTACAGTCTTTACCCGAGCTCAGGCAGCCAGTGGTGTTTGATGCGCACCACGCGGCATACGAAGCAAGGGACGGCGCCGCGCGGGAAAAGATGCGTGAGCTAATCGCCAACCAGAAGTTCAATCGGCTGGAGCATCTGTTCTCCGATCTCATACGGGGGGATGGATAATGGCTGGACATCCGTATAACGCCGCATACCTTCAGGAAATCGCCGAAACGCAGGGCGTCTTGTTTGAGCGGCTTCAGGATGTGTCGCCGAATGTCGACGGACGGGAATTCATCCGTGCCTATATGAAAAGCGACACGCGGCAGTTCCTGGACAGGGGCGATGTTTACCTTGCTACGTTGAGTCCTTCGGAGTTGATGGACTACTATCGGACGGAAGACGCTCATGACATCAAGGACGGCAGACCGTTTCGCGGATTTGCCCCCAACTGGATTGGGCAGTTCTATGCTCAATATCAGTGGCAGACCGGGACGGAGAGCCGCGACATTGTCGATCAAATCACTCCCGAATGGCTTGAGTCCGCATATCCAGGACTACACGATTTGGACATGAGACTTGCCGTTGAGAAAGTCGCAGCAGAAGTCGGAGATATCGTAAATTGAGTTTCACTGCGATTCCCGCGTAAGATTTCGCCACGCGGCGGCAGTATAGGGCAGAGGACAGGTCTGCCCTTTCCACGGAAGAAGGCGCAGAGTCGCGAATTGGCGGTTTCGCACAAGCGGGAAATATGGTATTCTATGTAGCGATATGATACCAGAGACTTCTACGACACTTTTGAGGAACGTCAGGGACGCGGAGCATCCGCGCTGGCCTGAGTTCGTCGCGAAGTACCGTCCGATGATGGAGGCATATCTCAAAACGCGTTTCCCGACATTGGAGGCGGACGACGTAATCCAGGAGACTTTCGCCGCCCTCTGCGGCATTCTGCCGGGCTACATCTACGATCCTGACGAGAAGGGGCACTTCCGCAACTACCTGACCGGCATCCTGCGCAACAAGGCGCGGCGCGCGCTCCGCAATAGCAATCGCCAGACAGAGATAAAGGACATTGCCGACGCGCACAATGGAATGGCGCAGACTCCGGCCGCGCCGGAATGCGCTATCCAGGACGACGAACAGTCATATCGCGAGGCCGCCTTCGAAATCGCGTTGCGTCGCTTCCTTTCCGACGAATCCGTCGCCGACCGGACAAAGCGCATCTTCGAGCGCACGGCGCTAAACGGCGAGTCTCCCGAATCCGTCGCCGCCTCGTTCAAGATGACGCGCCATGCCGTCGACCAGGCAAAGAGCCGTGCGATGGCCCGTCTGCGCGAGCTCGTCAAGGAACTGGAGTCCGTCTATGGATGAGGATCCCATCTCGGCAATGTGTGCCGCGCACGGTCCTATCGTTTCCGATGGTCGTTTCCCCATCGGCACAATCTTCGGCGACTGGCGTGTGACGGCGTTTATCGGGCGCGGCGGGAACGGCGAGGTATATTGCGCGGAGCACGTAGCGCTCGGCACATCCGCCGCGGTCAAGGTGCTGGTTCGTGACGAGCAGCGCGCAAAGGAGCGCTTCACCCGCGAGGCGAAGCTGCTTTCGCAACTGAAGTCCAAGTCTTTCCCGCAATTCTACTCATACGGGGAGGCGAACGGGTGCGCCTATCTCGCGATGGAACTATTGGAGCCAGGCGAACTGCCGACAGGCGATAAAAACGCCGCGCGCTTTCTTCTGTCAATATGCGATGCCGTCGCTGAGCTTCATTCGCGAGGCTACATTCACCGCGACATCAAGCCCGGCAACATTTTGTGGAGAGACGCAATCCCCGTTCTCGCCGACCTCGGTCTCGCAAAGACCGTCGGCAGAATGGCAAGGGCAGCAGAATCGCGACCGCTGACTGGGGGAAGCGGCGTCCCGCCGCTTCGTGAAAACCAAACCGAGACACGACACGGCGTCGGCACTCCCGGTTACGGAGCACCCGAGCAGGTGGAGCGCGGCGAGGCGACAGTGTCGTCCGACATCCATGCGCTTGGAGTCCTTGCCGATGCGTGCTTCCGTGGCAAGCCGCCGCGCACGTGGGCGCGGATCATCCGCCGCGCAACGTCGTCCATCCCCGCGCATCGCTATCCGTCCGTCGCCGCGTTCGCCCGCGCGATTCGCTGGCGGCATCTTCGCAGGGCGACACTCTTCGGCATGGCAATCGCATTCCCGCTTGCACTCGCCTCCTTGGTTTTTTGTGACTGGTGGATGCGGGGAGGAGACGAGGCTTGGGCGTGGCGTGCCATGTGCTCGCGTGGCGAGATAGTAAGCATCGAGGAGCGCAATGAGCCTCTGAACCCGGACCAACCATATCCGGCGATTGTGCGGCATGCCACGAATCGAGTTGAAGGAGTCATTGTCCAGCTGCCAGCAAGGACGAACGTCTTTGCGCGTCCGATACGCCTCAATCCGGGTGAATACCGCGTTGTCGGACCAGGACGCCTTGACGCCGATTTGTCCGGACCATCTAATGTTGTTGTGCGCCTCAAGGACTGCATACTGAACAACATGACCGAAGTGCCATATCCGCAGAACGGCATTCGCTATGTGCTTGAAGGCGGGGTGTATCTCAACTTCGCGCGACTCGACAAAGGGATTCTTCCGATCAAGCATGTCGTAATCGAAGATGGCGCGGAAAACGCAGTCCGCTTCCGCGGGCCGACGATAATTTCCGAGCTTCGCGACCTTCAATGGCTTGAGGAAAAGCGCAGCTGGGAAGACAGCCAAAGACAAATTCCTTAAATTCCCGCGTGAGATTTCGCCGCGCGGCGGCAGTATGTTGTAGAGGCGAGGTCAGCCCTTTGCCACGGAAGAGGAGGCGGGGTCTTGGAGCGCGGTCGAAAATATTTTGCGAATGTTCCCCACAAACGTGCGGACATTTGGTAAAATACCAATAGACAAATTCAAGACTTTGCGTTCTGCGCATCGTTTTTGGCAACCGGTGGAATGTAGGAAGTTCAAACGGTAAGAGCCATCACGAGGCGGGGAATGCACCCATCCTGGGCGCATTCTCTTCCGTGGTTCTTACCGGGCATCCTACAGCCTCACCGGAACCGCGGCAGGGATTGCGCCCTCTTTCTTTGCCGTGAAAACAATGGGGGCAAAGGAGGAGTAGATGATGAAACTGAGGACAGGAGACAAGGTTTTGATTGGAAGCATTCTGGTCGCGCTGGTGTGGCTGTTCGGGTATGGCTTCGTGATTGCCGTCAAAGACAGCATAGGAGGGCAGAATCTTCTGGGTTACGCCATGAAGTGTAAATGCATGGAACCAGTCGGTAAGCTTGGCTATCAGCTGTACTACGAGCTGTTCACCGATCTTCCCAAGAAGCGTGAAGAGATGAGAGGTGCGCTTGATGAACTTGGCGTCGACACCGACGAATGAGTGTTGGTTTGTACTCGTATTTCATGCGCTTGGAAAGAATTGAGCCACTTGCCTTTGTCGGGGCATACAAGATCAAAGGAATGGGGTACAGATGAAATCACTTGCCATGAAAAAGAATACGCCTAAGTTCAATGCTTATCGGCTTGCTTTTGGCATGATTAAGGATGCGTTGGAGAAGGAATGCCCTCTTCAGGCTATAGCCATAGAGGAGAGCGTCCTGACGGATCGACTATCTTCAACTTTGAATGTCGGTCGGCCAAATAGGCGAGCAAAGAGCTCATTGGGATGTGCGCTTTGTGAATGGCATCCTAAAAAGTCAAATGCATCGCGTAATGCTGCGTTGTTTGATGACTACATGGAAATGCAATTCCCGAAACTGGACGCATGGTGGAAAAATCGTAACGCATTGCTTCACGGCATTGCCAAGTCTGCGCAAGGACATCCACCAGAAATTGATGCGGGTGATTTCATGGCGTATGCGATGAGGACTGCAAAAGAAGGCCTTACGCTTGTGCGTAAAGTCGATGCGTGGACGAAAAGGCAGATTTCTGCCGCAAGGAAATCTACGATGGTCAAACGGCGTTGACTAAACTCGATGTATAACAACTATAAACAGAAAGGAAGTTGGCAGATGAAAAAACGTCAGGTAGTCATGTGTTGTATCATGTTCGCTATCGCTTTTTCTGGATGTGTGTCTAACGAAGCGATTATAGCGGAAATAAGCCAGACTATTAATTCTCCAGGGTACATTGATAGTTTCTATGCGTGTGATGAGGATGAGGAGGTTGAGGGCAAACTAGACAGGGCGATAAGCAAAGGTGAGCGGTGGGATGCCTTTTGGGGATGGAAAACGATTGGAAAAGTGGAAG
Organism: Kiritimatiellia bacterium; assembly: GCA_016296065.1. GTDB lineage: Bacteria > Verrucomicrobiota > Kiritimatiellia > RFP12 > UBA1067 > UBA1067. Next base: position 5,445 of record JAEDKA010000045.1, on the reverse strand, counting down.
AACGGATGAAGTTTGTCGATTGTGCAAACTTAACCTTCTTCTTAAATAAGGAATATTATCCCATTGGAACGCATAAAGATTATAAAGATGATAAAGACGGAGTGATTTATTCAAGAGTTGTAAAAAGAATCGAAGGGTTGTTGCCCACCGCTACGTCAAAACAGAAGCGAAGAATTGTTCATACAATGATTGCAGGATTTAATCCTTCGGTGTCGTCACATGACCATGACGCACGGGAAGGCACTACTCCAATGAATGTAGAATTCTTAAAGAAAGTTCTTTCGGTGTTAGATGAAGACGAAGTGGCAGATCATATATGGAAGGTTCTTGGGAAGGGGTATGAAGCAGAGAATAAACAAGAAGTAGTGGATGCATTTCTTGATGCGTTTCTTAAAAAGGTTCGTTCTGCTGATAAATTGCGTGAACTTGTTTCCGGCGGTGCTAATTTAAAGTATTTCAATCATCAACAGAGGTCGAGAGTTGAGACAGCATTGATTGACAAAGTAGGTCAGTTAAAGAATTTGGATGGTTGTTATGAGACGCTCAATGTTTGTAACCAAGATGGTTTGAAGAGTTATAGTAATCCTAAGCTGATTGCTAAAATGATATCGATCTTGCCAGATGAGAAGAAGCGAGATTTGGCGAGGTTCTATTTAGACAGATGGGGTGGAGGATATAGACCGAAATATTGGTGGGGAGACCCGCCATCGTATAATCTCCTTCATTATGCAGTAGTATGCGCGCTGACAACCAAAAACACAAGTGTTGCAAAGACTATTTCCAATGAGATATTGGCGAAGTTGACGGCTTGCAGAAACTACACCCCAGACAATGGAGCCTCGTGGAGTGATGTGCACGAAAACAAAGCAACAGGGCTGGTCAAGAAGCTCATCTCAGTTGCTGGGGAAGATTGGCTTAAGTCTGTGTTGGCTAGTAAGGAAGACTGCTGTAGCTTTGTTCTGTCATGTGCCACATCGGATATGGCAAATAAGTTGCTGATGACAAACAAGATTAGTAATCCTAAAACACAGGCGGCTCTGGCGAAAATTGCTACAGTCGACATCAAGAAGTTTGACGAGGAACGTGTTGCAAAGATTCTTTCGGATGCCAAAGGTAAGGAGGGTTCAACATTTGTGCTTAAGGGCTTTTATCTCGGAATGCCGATAAACGATGCGCATGTGTTGCTGCGGCATTATTTCCCGGAATCTAAGATATCCCTGGTTTCAGACAGAAAAACAGGCGGCACCAGTATCGAGATTGATCCTGTAAAATCAGACATGGCAAAAGAGGGGGAGGCAACGGACATGTATTTCTGCCAAGCTGATAAAAATGGAAAAGTTTTCCGGTTGAACTTTAACAAGAAGATATTGAAGAAATGGTTTAAGTATGATGTCCAGACGTACAGAGAATGGGCAATTATGTTTGGACAGCAGTACAAATGCGATTTTCGAGCGTACACGCCAGAGAAAGAGTATTCGTCAGGCTCTGTTTTTATTAAAGTAAGCCAAGAGGCATACCGATATAAGAATAACATGAAGGAGTATGTTGTAACGTATTTTGGTAAAGTTGATGTGTATGATCCAAACGAGAAAGATGGATGGAATGCTGTTGGGAGTGGAAATGCTCAAGTTGCTCGCGAATTTGGCGTTGCAGAAGGGATTCGGCAATATATATATGGCGGTGGGTGGTCTAATTACATAGGGGCAAAGGAGGGGAGCTTGCGAATCGAGGTCGTGAAGGACTGAGTGATAGAAGAGAATGTTTCGATGGAATGGGGATGAGTTATGGCCGCTATGCAATCCTTCCCTAGACTTGGGAGAGGGGATGCTGGTAGTTGTTAGTTCTTTCAGTGGAGGATTGGTGGAGGTTAAACCATTTATGAACGGCGAGTGTCGTTCATAAGACAAAAACACAAACAAAAGGAGATAACATGAGTGACCAGAAAGTTGCAGAAAAAACGATTGAAGTGCTGGATATGGGCAAGTGCTGTCTTCTGACCTTGACAAATAAGCACTTACGCGGTCAGATTCTGCGCCTCATAAAGGAGCCGGGAAAATCGCCGAAGAAAATAAAAGATCAGGTGGACGTTCTTCTCAGTGGTATTGCCGGTTATACACTTGAGCATGAAAATAATCTTGCAAAGCGAATTGGCGCCGCTTTGTTTGGTGTAATCATTCTGATCGGAAGTGTATATTGTTGGCAAAACATGGGATGGGAAAGTTGGTACTGGGGCGCGTTAGTCGGTGCACTTGTGGCGTTATTTGGATGGCTTGGGAATCCTGACACATATTGCTTTGCTCTCAATATCATGGGGTCAAAGACGATGATACCTGTGGTTGCTTCTAAGACGCAGATAGTGCAGGAGTTTATAACAAAACTGCAAAATGCAAAGATTGCATATGATGAGATGTAATGACATCTCGTTATAGTTTGACAGCCTGATTAAGCGCAGAAACTTGCGCATAGATAATACTTACGCGAGTTTCTGCGGTGCGTACAATTTGGGTTAGCTCATATTTAACTGAGCATATAGAATGAATGTTGAATGCTGGTTTGGAAAACTGAACTGAGGAGATGGCCCATAATGATGATCTCACGCGGAACAAAGTAATTTTGATGTTGAGTAACCCTAAAAACGCATGTAGAATTTGGGATAGGTTGGTGAATATAGAAAGGCAAGCTAGATGAGACTGGAAATACCAGAAGGTGTAGTCTGTGTTAGCGATGCAGTTCTCAACGGAATTGATCGCTCTCGGGTCGATGAAATTATTTTCTCCTCGACAGTAAGGGAAGTTGAGTCGTTTGTTTTTCAGAACTTACGGAATCTTAGGTCCATTGCTCTCAACGATGGCCTTGAGAATATTGGCGCATGTGCATTCAGGGGGTGTACGGCTCTGAAGAGTATAGAATTCCCTGGGAGTGTTGTGAACATTGCTGGAGGCGCGTTTCGCGATTGTTCGGAGCTGGCGTCGATTTCGTTTAGATCGGGAGGTCTTGCACGGATGACAATTGCAGATAATGCTTTTGCAGCAGTAGTAGACGAGGCGTCTATTATAAAGGCATGTAGGTCTGAAAACGAACTGCGTGATGCTAATCGCCTGAGGAAAGTATTTGCCGATGTGTCACAAACGGAATACTTCGTAAGTTATCACAGGTCATATCGTGATGCTGTGAGCCGGTATCGCATGGGCGCTAATTGGGCAGACGAAGAGCTTCTTACGGAGTTATTCTATTCCCGCATAAATCCTGTTTCAAACTTGATGCAAGGAGGGATATCCCAAGGAGTGTGGGCGAGTTTCGAAAGACGAATCGCAGTGGGCATCTGTGAAGTATTGTCAAATGCTGCAGGAGCAGGTGTAAGCGAGGTCGTGAACTCCTGTCGTCGTCAATTTGATGAAGAGGTTCGCCGTTGTGGAGATAATGAACAGCATCGGGTGCTCTTCAATCGTGTGGTTGTTTCCCTCCTTCCAGGGCGCGATCTGGTGCAAGTAATTGACTGCGGGAAGTTGCGCGCAGCGGTCGGTCTTCTTAGTGCAAATGGGTATATCCCAACGCACGAAATTACTTCTGTCGAGGATGACTGGTATTCGCTCAGTCATATGATGTTTAATGCGTTGAATTCTACTGTGCCGGGGAAGTCTCCTTATGAGATTGGTGTGTTCGGCTGGTGCATTGCAGACATTTTACGTCAAGATGGTGGGCATGTAGACGAAGCGACTCGCCAGATGAGAAGTGTCATGCGCACCTCGCTACAGGCGGTTGGCTTGATATAGGCGATTGGATAATGCTCGCGTGCATGGGATAGCTGGGTGCCGCGGCCTTTTGATGTGTGAGGCGGCGGAGCTGGAAGCTCCACCTCCTTGGGGCGGCGAGTTCGATGCGGCGCGCGACTGGGCGGCGGACGAGAAGTTGGTTTCCGGTGAAGACGCGGAGACGATACCCGCAGAGGAGTTATTCAAAGACGCGGAGTGATGTCGCCCAACCGCGTCGTCCATCGTCACGAGCATGCGCGAGTGGCGGATGGAGAGGATGTGGACTTAGTCTTCGACGGTTTCGTACACGATGCGGTAGAGTTTGACGATGAATTATACCAAAAGGTAATATATTTTTGGTATAATATTTCCGTCTTCATGGAAGAAAGACGGAAAGGACAGTTATGGAAAACCCATTCAAGTATGGCTGTGTGGTGAGCGGCGACCACTTCTGCGAGCGCCGGAAGGCGGAGCGAGAACTTCGCGGGTTCATAAAGGCCGGGCAGAACGTATTTGTGCAGGGCGAGAGGCGCATGGGGAAGACTTCGCTTGTCCGCAAGGCCGTCGAAGGAGTGCGCGGCGAACGGCTGGTCTATGTCGACCTGTACTGCATCGGCTCGCAGGCGGATCTTTGCCGCCGCATAACCGAGGGTGTCGGCCGCGCGAATTCGTCGATGCCGTTTCTGAAACGCGTCATGACCTTCGCGTCGAGGCTCAGACCGACGCTGTCCTTTGATTCGCAGGACGGAAGCCCGAAGATATCCGTTGATTCGCTGGCCGCGGACGAGCCCGAGTCCCTCGGTGTCGTCATGGACATGCTGGAGAAGGTCGCTGCCGACGGCAAGACATGTGTGGTGTTCGACGAGTTCCAGGACATTGAACGGCTGAAGGACGCTGAGCGGGTACTTGCCGAAATGCGCGGCAGAATCCAGTTCCAGGAGAATGTGCCGTATATGTTTCTTGGAAGTGTCCGGCATGAGATGTGGCGGATATTCAACGACGCGAAAAGCCCGTTCTTCAAAAGTGCGGCTGCGTATGATGTCGGCGAAATCGACGTCGGTGACTTCTCCAGTTTTGTCGTTTCGCGCTTTGAGAAGGGGCGGCGGCGGGTGTCGATTGGAATGGCCGGGAAAATCATACAGACAGTCTGCGGCGTGTCAGGCGACGTTCAGGAGCTTTGCGCCGCGCTGTGGGATGTGACGAATGCCGGGCAGGAGGTGACGGAGGCCGATATCCCCGCTGCGCTCCAGGTTGTATTTATGCGCGAGAGGAAAGGGTTCGAGAAGTCGGTCTCGATTTTGACGCCGCTGCAGCTTAGGGTTCTACAGGAAATTGCTGCTACCCCCAAGGCGAAAGTCTTTGGCGGGGAATTCCTGAGGCGAGTCGGCATGGCAAACGCTGGAGCTGTCAGCAAGGCCATCAAGCGTCTGGAAGATCATGGCCTTATATACGAAATGGATGGCGAGCATCGGTTTGGCGATTCGTTCTTCAGGCAGTGGATACTTGGGAGCATGTGACTAAGTCATCAGAAGAGTTCTTCAAAGACTCAGAGTGTTCTGGCCGTTATCTCTTATGAGTGGTCATTATGCGCTTTGTGGACGAGATAATGACCGGTTATAACATCACTACGGACATTATCCAAGGATTCCAAATGATTGAATTTTCGCGCTGACTTTTTGTCGGCGCGCGGGCT
>JAEDKA010000044.1 GCA_016296065.1 Kiritimatiellia bacterium | reverse complement strand
CACAGCCAGAGACCATGCCGCCTGACGCGCGTAAGTTCAAATGCGTAAACCCTGGCGGCGAGGGGCCGTCCCCCCCGTTCGTGGGGGGTGCGGCTTCGCGCGCCGTGTGGTAGAATTGTACCGTAAAGTCAATCTCCAGGGAGAGGACAGGAAAATGTACATACTGACAGCGGTTGCAATCCTCGCGGCGGCGGTCTCCGCAGACCCCGTGGCCGTCGAAAAGCGCGCGGACGGCGTAACGGTCATGAAGGACCTTTCGCACAAGTGGCGCGGGATGTTCGAGACGCCCGTGATGTGGGAGAACGTGGACCTCACCAACTGCAAGCAGCTCACCGACGGCGTGGAGAGCGGATTCGAGCCCGCGTGGACCGTGCTCAATCCGCTCGTCAGGAAGGGCGAGGGCTCGAGCGGCGGCATACAGTACGGCGTCTCGCCCAAGAGCGGCGTGAGGCACATGCGCTACGCCTTCAAGGAGCCGGTCGATGTCGGCACCGTGTTCAGCGCCCACGGCGGCACGAAACCCTCCGTCCTCAAGCCCGACGCCGCCTATCCGGGCGATCTCGCCGACGACTCGCAGTGGATCTCGGGCGTGCGCATCCTCGCCGACGGACGCGGCTCGAAGGACGTCAGCGAGAAGGAGATGTCGTTCTGGGCGTTCCCCGTCGGGACGAAGACGCGCGCGCTGAGGCTCTCCGAAGACCTGGGCGAGACGTCGGGCTCATCGTGGCAGGGCGGACGCCGCGCCACCGTCGACGGCATATACATCTTCCCCGAGCGCGTCGAGGACATTGCGCGCATGGCGTCGTTCAAGGCGACGAGCGACGAGCGCGAGCTTCCCAAGATGGTCAACCGCAGCATGATCGGATGGGACCGCTGGAACGGATTCTCCGACAAGCCCGTCTCGCCCGAGAACCCGCAGGAGATCGTCGCCACCTGGCCGTCCCCCGTCGCGTTCCAGGGCGTCGGCTTCAACATGCCCGGCTTCACCGACGTCGAGATATACGTCTGCACCGCGCCCGCGAAGACCGCGCCGAACGACGCAAAGCCTTCTCAGTGGAAGCTCGTCAAGAAGGTGTCGGGCCTTCGCTGCATGTATCCGCAGTCCTTCACCGCGGCCTGGGTCGACCTCGGCGAGACGGTCGTCACTCGCGGGCTCAAGCTGAAGATCACCGCGCCGATAGTGACGGCGTTCGGACGCAAGGAAGGCGTCGTCTACGAGTACTGGGAGCATCCGCACGTCGAGGGCTCGTCAGACGGAGGGAAGAAGGTGTTCCTCAACGGACTCTTCGTCCTCGCGAAGTCGCTCGACCCCAAGGTCAAGGAGCTCAAGGCCGCGGCGCGCAAGGCCGAGGCAGCCGCGAAGGCGGAGGCCGTCAAGGGGCTTGTTCCGATCACCTTCGAAATGCCGTATGACGGATTCGCCACCGTCGTCATAGAGGACGACAAGGGCAACCGCGTAAAGAACCTCGTCTCGGACACGCCGTTCAAGAAGGGCAAGAACACAATCTACTGGGACGCGACGGACGACCTCGGACGCGACCACGACGCCGCGGAGCACGGACTCTACAACGTCCCCGAAAGCCCCGTCACGCCAGGGACCTACTTCGCGCGCGGACTCACCCACGCGAAGATCACCCCCGTCTACGAGTTCTCCATCTACTCGCCCGGCGATCCGCCGTGGTGCACCGCCGACCACAAGGGCGCCTGGCTTGCCAACCACTCGCAGCCCGTCACGGCCTGCTACCTCCCTGCGCGCGGAAAGCGCGAGAAGGGCGTCGTCGCGCTCGGCGCGAACATCACCGAGGGACCGGACGGACTCATCTTCGTAAATCCCGACACGGGCGTCAAGGAAGGCGGCATCAAGTGGATCGGCGGCGCGTGGACCGGCGCCAACTGCCTCGCCGTTGACACGGCGGAGGGACGCTGCGCGCGCCATGACTACTATGTCGGCTCCATCTGCTGGGACGGACACGGCGGATATGAGTTCCGCCTCACCGCGCTCAAGGAGGACGGCAACGAGGAGCGCCTCGCGCTCATGCCGCTCAAGGCGACGGACGAACACGGCGGGAAGCCGTTCATCACCGGCGGACTCGCCGCGTTCGGCGGCAAGGTCGTCGTCGCGCTCACGCCGCACGACAAGCTCGTCGTCTACGATATGCCCGCGGAGCCGCCGAAGGAGCTTCTGAAGCCGTCGAAGGAAATCCCGCTGAAGGCGCCGGGCGGCGTCGCGTTCGGAAGAGACGGAACGCTCTTCGCCGTGGGCGACGGAAAGGTCGTGAAGGTCGATCTCGCGAGCGGAGTCTCCACTCCCGTCGTCGCGTCCGGACTCGAGGACCCGACGGGGCTCGCCATTGGCGCGGACGGAACGATTTACGTGACGGACCACGGTTCGTCGCAGCAGGTCAAGGTGTTCTCGTCCGACGGACGCCTCCAGCGCGCCATCGGTAAGGCGGGAGCGTGCGCCTCCGGAAAGTACGATCCGCTGCACATGAACCATCCGTGCGGCCTCGCGCTCGACGAGAAGGGAAGGCTGTGGGTTACGGAGAACGACTTCCTGCCCAAGCGCACCTCTGTGTGGAATCCTAAGACCGGCGCGTTCGAGAGGGCTTTCTACGGTCCGGCGAAGTACGGCGCCGGCGGCACGTTCGACACGCGCGACGAGACACTGTTCTACTACGACGAGGGCAACGGGCTCATGGAGTTCAAGGTGGACTGGAAGAGCGGGGAGTCGAAGCTCGCGAGGGTGCTTCTGCGCGGCGATTCGGACAGCGACGTCCAGCAGTTTGCGACGCCTACAAAGAACTTCGCTCCGCCGCAGCGCACGATCTACCTCCCCGCGACATCCGTCCCGAAAGGTGTTGAGACCGTGAAGGGCGAGGACGGGAAGACGTACAGGAAGCTCCTCTCCAACAGCTTCAACGCCGAGCCCACGGGCGGCACGCCGGTCGCGGTGCTGTGCGGAATCAAGGACGACAGGCTCGTTCCCGTCGCCGCCGTAGGCCACACGAGCATGAACTCGAGCTACGAGGGCAACTACTCCCCCGATCTCACGAACTCGGTATTCGACGCGAAGTGGGACGCGCTCATCGCGGCGGGACACCGCGGCAGGCACGGCTACAGGTATCCCCCGGCGCTCTTCCTCTGGAGCGACCTCAACGAGAACGGGAGGTACGAGCCGGATGAAGTAGAGCTCATCCCGGGCGAGGGATGGGGCGTGGCGTTCCAGGACGACGGCTCCATCACATGCTGCGTCCTCATGGACGGACAGTACACCGCGTCCACCCCGACGAACAATCCGGCAATCATAATCCGTCCGAGCCGCATCACCGCCTCCGGCGCGCCGATCTACGACGGCTCGAAGCGCGAGGTCGTGTACTACGGCGCGTCCCGCAGCCCGTCGACGGGCGGCAACCAGATGCTCGTCGACTCCGAGGGCAACGCGATCTCCACGGTTGGCGTCTGCCCGCTGCCTAACTACTCCATCACCGGCGGGTCCAACGGAAAGCCGACGTGGTCGTATCCGAACCTCTGGCCGGGACTCCACGCGGGCCACACGGCGCCGATTCCCGACACGCCCGGACGCGTCACCGCGGCGACGAGGCTCATGGGCGACTTCATCCGTCCGATCGGCTCAAAGGTGAAGCCCCTCGTCGGCGTCAACGGAAACCACGGCGACTTCTATCTCTTCACGAGCGACGGACTCTTCGCCGCGACCGTGTTTGAGGACGCGCGCAAGGGCAAGCGCTGGGACATGCCGTCCGTGAGGCGCGGAATGGACATGACCGGAATCTCTCCGTGCGACGAGCACTTCTGGCCGACGCTCAACCAGACGAAGCGCGGTACGTATGTTGTCGCGGGCAAGGACTCGTCCAGCGTGGTGAGGCTCGACGGACTCGACACGCTCAGGCCGATTGCCCGGCAGAAGCTCGTCGTCACCGCGAAGACGCTCGCCGACATCCAGAAGCGCCGTGACGCCAACGAGGCCGCGCGCCGCCTGCGCGAGGGGACGGGCACGCTCCAGCTCGCGCTCGGCGCGGCGCCGAAGCTTGACGGCGACCTTTCCGACTGGGACGCGGCGACGTTCGTCTCCATCGAGAAGCGCGGCGTTGGCGCGTACTTCAACGCCGACAACAAGCCCTACGACATCTCGGGGGCTCTCCGCGCGACGAAGACGGACCTCTACGCCGCGTGGCGCACGGAGGGCGTTAACGCTCTCGCGAAGAACTCGGGCGAGAATTCCGAATGCCTCTTCAAGACCGGCGGCGCGCTCGACGTCATGCTGTCCGTCGAGGGATACGGCAACATGCGCATCCTCGCCGCGATGGTCGACGGAAAGCCCAAGGCGATGCTGTACATGCCGTCCGTTCCCGGAACACCGCAGGACAGGCGCGTAAAGTTCTCCTCGCCGGTGTCGTCGATATTCTTCGACAAGGTCGAGGACATAACGGACAAGGTCGAGCTCGCCGCGGGCAAGGACCAGAAGGGCTGGGAGGCCAACTACGAGCTGCGCATTCCGCTCTCGCTCCTGAAGCTGAAGCCCCTGCGCGGAAAGAAGATGAAGGGCGACATCGGCGTGCTGCGCGGACAGAACGGCGCGACCGTAGCTCGCGTCTACTGGTCCAACAAGGCAACGGCGATCGTCTCCGACGTCCCGTCCGAGGCGGCGCTCGCCCCGCAGAACTGGGGCGACATCGAGATGAAGTGAAGCCGGCGGCATCCCCCCTGACCGTGGGGGTGTCGCGTGCTCCGATATAATGCTACAATGTAGGCACAAGTTCGGGGAACCATAAAATGACTTCGACAATGAAAATAAAGACACTTGCATCCATCGTAGCCGCCGTGATGACGGGCGCTCTTTTCGCTGAAACGACCGTCGAGGGGATCGGCGTCACGGCCGACGGATTCATTTTCAAGAAGACCTGCCTTGGCGACAGCGCCAGCGGCGGGCTCGGGCAGTTTCCGGACGGCTTCGCGATTCAGTCGATCGACGATGTGACCAACGCCGTCGAGAAGGGGTATGTGATATACGATTTCAACCCGCCGATCACGACGAAGGTCGTTGCCGGATACAACGCGGCGAAGACGGGCCGCTTCAACTTCGACGGATTTGATTCCGCAACGTACCAGCTCGATCCCCTTGCGCCTGCGTGCGGCTATCCCCAGGGCAGGTGGGAGCACTCGAGCGCTCCGTACTACCACGCGACGGGCACGATTGTCGTTCCGGCGGCCGGGAAATGGACGCTTGATGTCGGCGGCCAGGGGGATTCAATGGTGCGCATAGAAATCAAGGGCAACGGCCTTGAATACTCAAACGAGTGCAGATATGTTGCCAGCGAGGACATGTTCTGCGTCGTCGATTTCCCTACGGCGGGTGAATATTCGGTCGAGATATGGCAGTACTGCAGCAACGGCGACATCTATCTCGAGTTTTCCGCCGCGAAGGGCGAGTACGAGAGCTTCGACGCCTCGGCCTTCATAATCGTCGGCGATGCGCTCACCAGCTATGACGTCACCTTCGATGTTGACGGCGGAAGTTTCGTAAATCAGCAGACCGTGAAGGCGGGGCGCGCGGTCAAGAAGCCTGCCGATCCGTTCCTGGAAGGATTTGCCTTCATTGGCTGGACGCTTAACGGCGAACCCTACGACTTCTCATCGCCTGTTACCTCTGATATTACCCTTTTAGCGACCTGGACGGACAACGTCTCCCCCGAGATCGTCTCTGTCTCCAGTTCCCCCACAAAACCTGTGATTGACGGAACGTCTGTCGAGGTCGCACTTAATGTCTCCGCATACGACGCCGACAACGACGCGCTCACCTACGCGTGGTCGCTCGTCGGCGAGGCGCCCGCGGCCTATTCGATAGCCGCCGCCGATTCGCCATCCGCGACCGCCACGATCAACGGACCCGGCACCTTCACGTTCAAGGTCGCCGTGTCCGACGGAACCGCCACGGTCGAGGAGACGATCGAGGTCGTCGTCGGCATCTCGCCCAACGCGACGGCGTTCTCCTACGCGGGGTGCGAATACGCTGGCAGCCCGATCGGCACACAGGGTACGACGCAGGATCCCGGGCTCGCCGCTTATCCCTGGGGTGGGGCCTATCATGACGGATTCAAGGCCGCGTGGCGATCAACGGCGGCGGGGAACAACAACGAAAACGCGCCTGTTCCCGGACGCAAGGACCTGCTCCTCGACGCGAAGCGTCCGAACGCCTACGGACTCGACGGATACATCTTCCCCGGTACCTGCGGCAACGGCGACGACACGAGGTCCGACAACGTGACTTCGGGCGTCGCCTACGAGGGCGGACTTGTCGTAAGCAACGTCACGGACTACATCCGGTCTGTGGAATTCGTCGACGTGGGGCTTTCCAACGAGCCCGGCATCTACTGGATCGACGATCCTCGCGAGGAGATATCCGAAGACGTCAAGGACTTCAAGCCCAGCGCGGTTTCCGTTTCCGGGCTGAGCGCCTCGTCGTACAAGACGTTTGCCCGCATTCGCTTCAACGGGCACGTGAGGAACCATCCCGTCGTCAGGATAGGCCTGCTCTCGGGCTATGGCGATGGATTCAAGCCGGACTTTGCAAGCGTAGGCGGCGTTTCCCATGCCTGGGAGGGCAGCGACGAGGGCTATGGACACCTCACCTGGATGTTCTTCGACATCACTAACGCGAAGGCCGGCGATGTCGTCGAATGCGCCATCAGCGGCGCTGGTTTCCTGAACATCCACGGAATATGCCGCATCGAGGGCATCGTGATCGACTCCATCGAGAAGAAGACCGGCTTTGCAGTCCGTATCCGCTGAGTGGTGTCACGCGGGATGCGCGAGTCTGTCGGCAATTTGGTATAATATGCGGCATGGAGAAGATAGCGACAGACACATATTCGTTTGAGCGGATCCGCGAAGGCGGTTTCGTCTATGTGGACAAGACGGCGATCTTGAAGACGCTCGCCGACGGGTCGATCGGCACCCAGTTCTTCATCGCCCGTCCGCGTCGCTTCGGGAAGTCCCTCGCCATCTCCACGCTCCAGTGTCTCTTCGAGGGCAGGAGGGAGCTTTTCAAGGGGCTCGCCATCGAGCCGGAGTGGGACTGGACGAAGACGTATCCCGTCCTTAAGCTCGACATGGGTTCCTGCCAGGGCGACACGGTTGCGGCCATCGAGGAGAAGGTTTCCCTGATGCTGTGCAAGGAATCGTCCCGTCTGGGAGTCCCTCTGTACAACGGCTCGTCTTCGTCGCAGTTCGACATGCTCATCACCGATCTTGCGCAGAAGCACGGCGGCAAGATGGTCCTTCTCGTCGACGAGTACGACAAGCCGCTTCTCGGACATCTCGGAAAGAACGACGTCAACGACGTGCGCGATTTCCTGAAGGCGTTCTACTCCGTCATCAAGACGAACGAGGGGATGCAGCGCTTCGCCTTCATAACGGGCGTGAGCAAGTTCTCGAAGGTGTCGATCTTCTCGGACCTCAACAACCTCAACGAGTTTTCGATGGACGCACGCGTAGCCACTCTCTTCGGATACACGCACGAGGAGGTGAAGGCCAACTTCCCTGAGTCGCTCGCGGCGCTTGGCGGGAAGCTCGGTCTCGACGCCGAGGCGACGTTTGCGAAGCTCGTGCAGTGGTACGACGGCTACATGTTCGAGGAGAACGCCGAGCCCGTGTTCAATCCGGTCTCGGTCGGAAAGTGCCTTTCGTCGCAGAAGTTCGATCCCTACTGGTTCGAGACAGGAACGCCGTCGTTCCTGCTGAAGCTCATCGAGAAGGATCCAGTGGACGTCGACCGCATAGAGGTTTCGCAGACGGCGTTTTCCGTCTACGAGCCGGATGCGCCGGAATTGATGGCGATCTTCTATCAGACGGGCTATCTCACGATCAAGGGTGCGCGTGACGACGGAGAGGACCGAATCTACGAGCTCGGCTTCCCCAACTACGAGGTCCGCAAGGCGTTCTGCGAGTCGCTCTCCCGCGAGTTCTCCCGTCTCGGGGCGGGCGAGCATTCGTCTCTTCTCTCGCAGATGGTGGGGGCGCTCAGGAACGACGACGTGAACGACATGCTCGACGCTCTCTCGTGCTTTTTCGCGAACATCCCGGCGAACATCACCGTGAAGCGCGAAAAGTACTACCAGACGCTCTTTTACTCGGTGTTCGTCCTCATCGGCGCGCGCACGCACGCGGAGTGCTGGACGAACCGCGGCAGGGTCGACGCGGTCGTGGAGACGCCGTGCGGCATCTACGTCTTCGAGTTCAAGCTGAACGGCACGGCGGAAGAGGCTCTCGCGCAGATCAAGGAGAAGGGCTACCACGAGAAGTATCTCCGCTCCGGGAAGAAGGTGACTCTCGCCGGAGTCGCTTTCGATTCCGAGATGCGCAACCTCTCCGACCGCAGGATCGAAACAGCGTAATCCGCAAAGAATAGCGGCTTCGCGATCCGCATCCGCTGACGCGCCTGTCATCCGTACTGGATTCGACGCAGGGTCATATTCTTCGTCTGTGCGCAAAACAGACGAAGATTTTTTTTGTAAACAGACGCCGTTTGCTTGCCTTCTCTGCGCAGCTATGATACAATGGCGGCGTGAAGTGGGGGAACATTCACAAACAGGTAAAAAAACGGGGAACAAAAATGAAAACACTGCGAAAACTCGTACTGGCAGCCGCGGCAGCGGCGGCATGCGCGTATTCAGCTCTGGCCGCGCCCGTCGCGACCGGTCGCACATACACAATAGAGGACGGCAAGCCGTATTTTGACGGCGAGTCGGCGAGCGGTTTTCTCGCCGCGGCGGACAACATCCTTGCCGGCAAATCGCCAACACGCGTCGGGGGCACCTATACCGGCACATGGCACGAGGCGCAGGCATCTGATTTTTCGTGCATAACGGATGGGGAGATTCTCGACCAGGGCAACAATTCAAACACCTACTGGGAGAACCGCATCCTCATGGACAAGGACGGCACTCTCACGTGGGAGTGGGAGGGCAACGAACCGATTAAGGACATCCGCATCTACACGCACTGGGCCGACGGATGGCGCTGCGACGTCTCGGTGAAGAGCATTGAAATTCGCGTCGGCACCGTCTGGCAGGCGCTTGGCAATTCCTCGTTCAGCTACAGCTGGATGGAAGACTGGAACACCGTCTCACCTTATGACGGCGAACAGTCGCACAACAAGCGCATGGTGACGTTCGCGGATAGCAATCCAAATGTCAACCTTGCCAACGCCGCCACCGGGCTCAGGATAACGTTCGGAAATCAGTGCTGGACGGATGAGACCGGACTCGGCTACGGTGCCTACTGGGAAATCGAGGCGCAGCGCGGGACTGCTGAGGATTCGACGGTGTTCACTGTCGTCAACACGGTGAACGGCAGTGCGGACTATACCGGCCTCGGCGAAGTGGCTGTCGGTGTCATGCCGGTTGTCTCAGGCTATTCGCAGTACCAGTTTACCGTGGGAAATGCAGAGCCCGTGGCGGACGGATGGAAGGCCTATTCGGCTGGAGACATTCCGGATGACATCATCGCGTTCGCCCTTCCACAGGAACTCGATGCGGAAATCACGGTCCACTGCCGTCTCAAGGGGACGGGGGTGGATGACCTCGACATCACTGACACGATAAAGAGCGCGTATGGCGCGCAGCCGACGGCGTCCGTTAGCGGATCGCTTTCGGTGGTGCTTCCGAACACCTATGACGGCGTCAAGGTTTCCGCAGCGCGTCTTGTCGCGCTCAGCACGTCCACCGACAACCACGGCGGAATCGTCTCCGTGACGGCGGAGGACGCGATTGTCCGCGGCGACACGAATCTCGTTCTCACAGTCACCAACCTCGCCGGCAACTCCGCCACCTGCAATGTCGCAGTGACGACGACGGTCGCGGGCGGGGCGCTCCCGGAAGGCCCGTTCCGCACGCTCCTCCACCTCGGCGAGGACTTCAACACAGACGATCTCAGTCCGAACAACGGAATCGGCCACGACTATCTCGCGAACTTCGGCGGCGAGCTGAACATCCGCCCATATCCTGGGTTGACCTACACGGGGCTGACAACCACCGACACCACGCACACGCCCGGAACGCTCGTCTGGACGGCGGCTTCCATCAGCGGCGAGCAGTGGAAGCCCGCCCCCGAACGCGACAACTACCTCAAGTATTATCACATCTACGTCATTTCGCCTGACGACCGGGACATCAACTGGCGCTATCAAAGCGACGACGATACGTACGTCTACGTCAACGGCAAGCTTCAGTTCAGCACCGGATATGGCACCGGCACGGCCGCAGGCCATCTCCGGCAGGGCGTCAATTCGATCATGATAAAGTTCCGCGAAGGCAGCGGCGGCGATTACATGTATCTTGCGCCTCAGTCGACATCCGACGAGGCGTTCTACGACCTCACTTATCGTCTTGACCCCGGACTCTTCATCGTCGATTCCACTACGGGAATCGAGGAGCTTTCGTCCGGACAGGCCCAGCTCAAGGCCATTCCGCGCGTCGGAGGCTACACGAAGTACCAGGTGTTCCAGGACAACGAGGAGGGCACAGTCGAGCCTGACGCGAACAACTGGATCGCGTACGATCCCGACGCACTCAGCACGGCGTCGTTCGGCTACACGTCCCCGGCGAATTTCGGCGACCCGGTGTTCTTCTCTGTCGTCCTTTCCAACGACGACGGAACCGACACGAAGCGCGAGACGGTGAGGATTCCGACCTCCAACACCTTCGGCTCCATGACGGTCGAACCTTTCGACGTCTCTGTCAATGTCAGCGGCACGACCGACGTCACCAGCGGCAACGGCGTCGCGGTTGTCAGCTATGGAACGCGCGCCGACGCGCTGAACGCCAGCGAGACGTTCAACATCGCCGAGGACGGCACGTTCAGCGGAGAGATCGACGGACTCAAGGAGGGGACCGAATATTTCTACGCGGTAGAAATCCGCACGGGAAGCGTTCCGACGGGATACGGCTCCGGAAAGTTCCGCACGCTTGAGTTCGAGACATACGGCAACTGCGCGGTTGTCAACGGATCCGCCTCTGCCGACGGAGACAGCGCCGTCATCTCTTTCACGAGCAACGGACGCATCCGCTTCTCCAACACTGTCCGCGCCGACATCCTGCTCGTCGGCGGCGGTGGCGGCGGCGGTGAAGGTGGCTACTCCGGCGGCGGCGGCGGCGGAGCCGGCGGCGTCATCTACCAGCAGAGCGTCTTTATCGCGGCCGGACAGTACGACGTCATTGTCGGAAAGGGCGGAGCGGAAAACATGAAGGGCACTGACACCCTTTTCGCCGGACGCCACGCCTTCGGTGGAGGAGCCGGAAACCACGGCTACAGCGATGCCAATGCTGAGTGCGACGGCGGCAGCGGTGGCGGCGCGTCGGCCGTCAGCGACTACGGCAACCGCTATTCTGGAACAGGTACAGAGGGCATGGGCCATAACGGCGGGAGCTGCCTCCGCGACACGCTGCTCGCCGACTACGCCAGCGGCAAGATTGATTCCAACGTTGTCAAGAACGGTATGGGAGAATTCGTCAATGCCGGCGGCGGCGGTGGCGGCGCAGGAGCGCCCGGCGGCGGTGGAACATACACAATCGGCGAATACAAGACAGACGGGGGAGTCGACACGCTGTTCGTTAACGATTATTATGCAGGAGTCGGAGGAGACGGAATCGCCTGCTCAATCACCGGCGAGGAACTCTGGTACGGCGGCGGCGGCGGCGGCGGAAACGGCGGCTGGTATCGCGGCGGATTCATCGCTGCAGGCGGAAAGGGCGGCGGCGGCAAGGGCGGCTATGTGAACGACAACAATGGTGGTGGCGCAGGAGAAGATGGCGTCGACGGCACCGGTGGCGGCGGCGGCGGCGGCGGGAGCAAGGGCAACCCCTCGACGCATGGCGGACGCGGCGGCGACGGCATCGTGATCATCCGCTTCGTGCAGACCTTTGCGGACGACTCCAAGGCGGCGACTGGCGGCAACACCGTCGTCAAGGACAAGGCGAACGGATGGATGATCCACACGTTCACCGAAGACGGGACGTTCGAGATTCCGAACTCCACCTATGTCGACGTCCTT
This sequence comes from Kiritimatiellia bacterium, assembly GCA_016296065.1. Classification (GTDB taxonomy): domain Bacteria; phylum Verrucomicrobiota; class Kiritimatiellia; order RFP12; family UBA1067; genus UBA1067. The sequence continues at coordinate 20,073 of JAEDKA010000044.1, read as the reverse complement.
CTTGTCGGTGGCGGCGGCGGCGGCGGCAACGGATATGGCGCGGCCGGCGGCGGCGGCGCGGGCGGAATGCTCGTCCTTGAGCATGTGACGCTCCTCGCCGGAAAGCACCCCGTCACCGTGGGCGCAGGCGGCCGCGGAGGCATTAGGAACCGTGAGGACGGAGAAGACGGCGGCAATACGGTCTTCAACGGAAGGACAGCTTACGGCGGCGGCGGCGGCGCTGGTATCTGGAATGTCAACGGCCGCGCAGGCGGTTCCGGTGGCGGTGCCTACTCGATGACGCTTATGAACACTCGTGGTTCGTATAGCGGAGGTTCAGGTGTCGAAGGCCAGGGACACGACGGCGGCGGCAGCGTTCTCAACGGCAACAACTCTGACAACTTCGGCGCTGGCGGCGGTGGTGCGGGCGAGGCCGGATCTTCCGCCACGACGGATGGTCCTGGCAAGGGCGGCGACGGCCTTATGTGCGACTTCTCCGGCCAAGAGAAGTGGTATGCGGGCGGCGGCGCAGGCGGCGGCAACGGCAATGTCGGCTGGACCATCGCCGCTGAGGGCGGCAAGGGCGGCGGCGGAAAGAGCGGCCACTGGCCGACTGGAGCCTCCACCGACTACACTTCTGACGGCGAGGCGTTCGTTGGCCATGCCGAGAATGGCACTGGCGGTGGCGGCGGCGGCGGAGCCATGTGGGGCAACGGCAACAACCAGGGTCCCGGCGGCAACGGCGGCAGCGGCATCGTGATCATCCGCTACAAGCTGCGTCGCACGGCGTTTACTGTGAGAATCAGGTAATGCATCGGCAAAGCCGAAAACAGCCCCGCCCGGATACCGGACGGGGCTGCTTCTCATTATCAAGGGGCAGCCGAATCCTTTATGCATATATCCTCATGGCCGATTGGGCTTGTCGGATGTTGCACTTTGCGTCGCCCACGAAAACTTCGGCTCTTCGGAGTTTTTAGTGGAAGAATATGAGTAAAACTCCGATGGTTAGGGTTCTCGCTACCGCTTCACTGCTCCGCACTTTTCAACCACACCCAGGAGACGCTCTTTGCTGTGATTATAGCGGCCTTCGGCCGATTTATGCGACGCAGTCGCATCCCAAAATGCTTACCCTGGCACATATACAGTCGTTGAGTGGCGCGAAGCTGCGGAGCGGTAGCGAGAGCCCAAACGTTCGGAGTTTATATTTCTTAGCGGCATGCTGTTCCACTAAATTCTTTGATGAACCAAAACTTCTCTCGCAAAACAGACGAAGAATTTTTTTGTAAACAGACGCCCATTGCTTGCCTTTTCTCCCGCGGCTATGATACAATAGCATTGTGGACAAGGGAACTTTTTACAGACAAGAAACAACGGGGACCAAATCATGAAATCACTGCGAAAACTCGTACTGGCAGCCGCGGCTGCGGCAGTCGGCGTGTATTCTGCCCTGGCGACGCCAGCCGCTACGCACTGCACATACTTGCTCAACGGCAACCAGCCGTACTTTGACGACGCCAGCGTCTCGGCGCTGCTTCCCGCCGCCGATAACCTCCTGCGCGGTCTCGCGCCTGCCGCCGTCGAAGGCGCCATCCGCTCCGGCTACGGAAACAACGGCGCCTACTATGAGGCCCAGGCTAGCAGTGCCTCGTGCCTTACCGACGGTGCGATCCCCACTCACGAGGACACCAGCAACTGGAACAAGGAATCGAACGCCCGCTGGCTTGTTTCGGACAACTCTACGCTTACGTGGACTTTCGCGGAGCCAAAGAAACTTGGCGACGTCCGTCTCTGGACGCAGTGGCCCGACGGCACCCGCAACGACATCGCCGTCTCGGCCATCCAGGTAACAACCGACGGCTCCACCTGGAGGACGCTTCCGAACTCGTCGTTCTGCTCCGGAAAGAGCAGCGACAACGCAGTCGTGAAGAACAGCATCACCCCCGCCCTCGACAACTCGACGCACTTCCGCATGGTGAAGTACGCCGACGCCGCCGGCGCGCCGCTCGCCGTGGACATCACGGGACTGCGCATCGTCTTCCCCGAGCAGGAGCTCGGCTACACCTGCTTCTGGGAGATAGAGGCTCGGGCTGAGAATGCCCTTGCTTCCATCTCCTTCGTTCCGTCCGATGTTCATTCCAGCTTTTCGGGATGGGCATATCTCTCTGGTGAATCTGAATCGGTCGTTCTGCGCTACGGCACAGATCAAGAGTCTCTTACCCTTAGCAAGACGTTGGTTGTCGATTCCGATCGTTTGTTCTCCGGCGAGTTGACCGATCTGATCTGTGGCACCACGTACTACTATAAAATTGAAGTCATTGAAGGGGAATCGGTTAAGTGGTTCGGTTCCGGATCGTTCCAGACGCTGGAATACGAAACATTCGGTGACTGTGCCGTCGTCAACGGCGCAGCCTCCTCCGTTGGAAATTACGCAGTCATTTCCTTTGCCACGAACGGGTACATTCGCTTTGAAAAGAGTGTCGATGCCGACATCCTTATCGTCGGCGGTGGCGGTGGCGGCGGCAACGGCGGCTATTCCGGCGGCGGCGGCGGTGGTGCTGGTGGTGTGGTCTATCGCCAGAATGTCACCATTGCGGCCGGAGAATATCAGGTTGTAGTCGGTGCAGGCGGCGTCGAGAACGTGAAAGGCACGGACAGCTCATTTGCAAACTTCATCGCCTACGGCGGCGGTGCCGGAAACCACGGGTACGGAAATCCGAACACTACGGACGACGGCGCCAGCGGCGGCGGCGCCTCGGCCGTCAGCGACTGGGCGCGTGAAGCCGGAACCGGCATGGACGGCCAGGGCCACGACGGCGGACTCAACCTGCATTCCGCCGTGCTGGCCGACGACACCCTTGAGACGAAAGTCGTCAAGAACTACTCCGGACAGCACATCAACGGCGGTGGTGGCGGCGGCGGCGCCGGGGCGCCGGGCGGCAGCGGTTCGTTCATTGTGAAAGAATACAAGGACGACAATGGCACCTATGCTGCGTTCTGCGACTACTACTACGCGGGCAATGGCGGTGATGGCATAGCCTGCTCTATCACCGGCGAGGAGGTCTGGTATGGCGGCGGCGGCGGTGGCGGCCTCGGCGGTCGGTATCGCAACGGTTCTGAATCCTCTGGCGGCAAGGGCGGCGGCGGCAAGGGCGGTACCTACAATGACTGGGCCTATGACGGCGATCCGACCCACGGGTACAAGCGTGACGGCGAAGACGGAGTCGACGGCACCGGCGGCGGCGGCGGCGGCGGCGGAAGCAACGGCAACGAAGCCAGTGCGTCTAACGGCGGACGCGGCGGCGACGGCATCGTGATTATTCGCTATGCTGGGCAATTCTCCGATTTCTCGCGCCCCGCCACAGGCGGCAACACAATTGTCCGGAAGCGTGGATACCTGATCCACACGTTTACCGAAGACGGCGAGTTTGACATTCCAGACTCCACCTATGTCGATGTGCTTCTCGTCGGAGGTGGTGGCGGCGGCGGCAACGGATATGGCGCGGCCGGCGGCGGCGGCGCGGGCGGAATGCTCGTCCTTGAGCATGTGACGCTCCTCGCCGGAAAGCACCCCGTCACCGTGGGCGCAGGCGGCCGCGGAGGCATTAGGAACCGTGAGGACGGAGAAGACGGCGGCAATACGGTCTTCAACGGAAGGACAGCTTACGGCGGCGGCGGCGGCGCTGGTCTTTGGACTCATATTGGTCGTGCAGGCGGTTCCGGTGGCGGTGCCTACTCGATGACGCTAAACCGTGGGACAAACACTGAATATGCTGGTGGAGCCGGCGTTAATGGCCAGGGACATGACGGCGGGTCTAGCACATTTGTCGAGGGAAGCAATTCCAACGAATTTGGTGCGGGTGGCGGCGGCGCTGGTGAGGCTGGATACTCTTCATCAGTCGACGGACCGGGCAAGGGTGGTGACGGGCGCAAGTGCGACTTCTCCGGCGAGGAGAAGTGGTATGCGGGCGGCGGCGCAGGCGGAACCAACGCCAATGTCGGTCGCGAGGGAACGCAGGCCAAGGGAGGTAAGGGCGGCGGTGGAGACAGCGGCTACTGGCCTACAGGCGTGGATCCCGTTGATCACTATGGCCCTTCCGACAATATGGCGTACGTCGGTCATGCCGAGAATGGTACCGGCGGCGGCGGCGGCGGTGGTGCTATTTGGGGCAATGGTAGCGACCAGGGCCCCGGCGGCAACGGCGGCAGCGGCATCGTGATCATCCGCTACAAACACGAGCCTGTCGCTTTCGGTCTGTTCGTGAGGTGACGCCTTGCGGCGATGGAAAGGCGTCCATCTGCGACGTCGAGGGCCTGAAGTTCGTGAAAACCACCTCGCGAGGTACCCACCATCCACCTCGCGAGGTACCCTATGCCTACCTCGCGAGGTACCCTGTGCGCACCTCGCGAGGACTACGCCAGCACGCAATGCTGACCGGCGAGCGCCGCAGAATATTTGAGTACTACGGCATGATTCCCGCCCCACTGCCCGCGCCGAAGGAGTAGTCCTAACTGCATTTGCGGCCGCGCCAGAGGGCGAGGAAACAGACGAGAAGGACGGACGCCGCGAGCCAAGTTGCGATGGGCTCGGCGGCGCTTCCGAACAGATGCGCCGCGCCTGGCGCGAACATCTTTCCGAATGCCTTGAACGCAGGCTTGAAGACGTGGCACATGTAGGCCATGAGCGAGGTATGTCCGAAAAGCAGCACGAGCCACGTCCCCCTGCGGAAGCGCAGAACGTCCGACACGAAATAGAGCGCTGCGAGAAGGAGCATGCAGCATCCCATCGCCTGCGCCGTGAAGGTCACGGTGTAGATGTGCTTGATCGCCGGTATAAGCGGCGAGGCGACCCATCCGAACGCTAGAAGCCCCGCGCCGAGAGCCGAGAGCCGCGCAAGACGCTTGGTCTGCGGAACGGATTCGTCCATGACGATGTCCGTCGCCGCCATTCCGCATAGCGTCATCACGCCGAACATCGGAATCGTCGCCCACCAGGAGTAGCCTGGGTCGGCCATCTCCAGCGCCTTCGATCCCTCGGGGGTGATTAGCGGAAGTATCCAGCGCTCGAGGCGCGTCGCGGCGTTTCCGTCGATCGTGTAGTCTCCGCAGAAGTGGAGGAAGGCGGTGTATGCCGCGGCAAGGACGAAGGGCGCGGCGATGCGGACGCGCTTCGAGGGAGTCGCTAGCACGATGGCGGCGACGAGGTATCCGGCCGCGATGGCCTGTAGCGTGTTGTTGAAGGGGTTTATGAGCATTATGTCCATCGAGAGGAGACGTCCCTGTGCGACCATGCCGAGAATCCACATCACGGCGACGCGCGCAATGACATGCCGCCAGTAGGGGATTCCCGCGCGTCCGTTCGTCTTGCGCTTCTCGAGTGCGAAGGGCACCGCCGAGCCGCACATGAAGATGAAGAGCGGCATGATGAGGTCCCAGAGGGTGAATCCGCCCCAGTTGTGGTGGAACTGGCCCATCACGCATTTCGGAAGCGGCCAGGAGGTGTTGATCGCTGCAAACATAGGACCTATGACTACAAGCAGGATCATGTCGAGTCCGCGCAACAGGTCGAGGGAGTAAAGTCGTTCAGATTTCATGCCGTCATTATACCACAATTCGGGATTATGTGCTATAATGATGATGACTGGGTGATGCGGTGACTGGGGGAAGCGGCGTCCCGCCGCTTCGAAAGAGGATGAATCGTCGTTTCTATTGCAAGCGGCGAGACGCCGCTTCCCCCAGTCAGATTGAGCGTTACAGGCGCATTCAATTGAAAGGAATGGCGGTATGAGGAACTTGATTTCCATCTGCATGGCGGCTCTTGCGGCATGGGGCGCGTTCGGGGAGGTTTCGCTGGTCGGAGCATGTCCGGCGGAGGATTCCTCGACGGCGCTTCGCATCGTCTGGCATTCGGACAGCCCGCAGTGCGAACTGCGATTCGGCCCCGAGGGCGGCGATGCGCAGGCCGTCGTTGCGGAGAAGACTAAGACGCCTGTCGAGTACACGGGAAAGACCGACTACTGGCTGTACAGGGCGGAGGTCAATTCGCTCGAGCCCGGTGCGCGGTACGCATATGAGGTGCGCGGGCCGGACGGAGAGTCCGTCTCACGATCGGCAAGGACGGCGCCAAAAGACGGAGACTTCGAATTCCTGTGGATCGGCGACATCCATTCGACGCCGTCGCATCCGAAGAAGATAAAGTCCGTCGACCGTCTTCTCTCGCACGCCGAGGAGATGTCCGCCAGTCGCGGCGGCATTTCGTTCGTCCTCTGCACGGGCGACGCGGTGAAGCACGGACAGACCTATGACTGCTGGAGGGAGTGGGACCGTTCGCGCGTTATGCGGGACTACATGGTCGCGATGATTCCCGGAAACAAGGAATACTACCGCTCCGAAGGCAGGACGCGCTGGCACGACAGGTGGTTCGCGTCCGCGCGGAACAATCCGGAGAACGGCGCGCCCGGCCTCGCGGGGACATACTGGTTCCTTTACGGCGGGGTGCTGTTTGTCGGAATCGACACGCTCGCGGAGGAGGGGAAGAAGATGGACGACGACGTTAGCCACAGCGCGGACCAGCGTCAGCGCGAGTGGCTTGTGCGCGTCGTCGGGGCGCAGAAGGGCCGCTACAGGTTCCTCGTCGTGTTCCAGCACTATCCGTATTTCGAGAATGGCGGTCCGTGCAGCTACGGGCGGTACGGATTCTGGCGCGGCACATTCGACGCGCTCGGCGTGGACTTCGCGCTTTCCGGGGACGCGCACGCGTATGTGAGGACGCATCCGCTCCGCGACGGGAAGATGGACGCCGCCGGGACGGTCTATGTCGTCTGTCCGGAAATCGACTCGCACATGGAGGAGCCCCGGCTTGGCGACGGATACGGGGCGGTTGCCGTCTCAGACGCCAACGAATCGTCCTGCGGCGCCTGCCTTTTCTCTGTGTCCGGGGAGGAGATGACGATGCGCTACATCTCCCCGGCGGGCGTTGTCCGCGACACCGTCAGCGTCAGGCAGAGACGGCGTTGATTTCCCAACACTGCACGAGGGAAATATGGTAAAATAACATAAATGCTGGACGCTCGCTATCGTCTCACGGCGGGCTCCAAGCCGGGTTTAACAGTAATAGTCAGATAGCATAATCATAGCAAGGGGAGTTTTATGAGCAAGTCAGCAATCATTTTGCCGGCAATGCTGTGCGCGCTTTCGGTGCGCGGGGCGGATCAGATGGCGCTCGCGCGATTGTTCGGAGACGGCGCCGTGCTTCAGCGCGGGAAGGAGATTCCGGTCTGGGGCTGGACCGCGCCGAACACGAAGGTCTGCGGACGCATCGCCGGCGTCGAGGTGTGGGAAGGCGTAGGCAACGACGGGAAGTTCACGCTGCGCTTCCCGGCGCAGGAGGCGGGCGGACCGTACGAGCTCGTCGTCTCCAACGCCGTCACCGGCGCGACATCCGTCTCGCGCGACATCATGATCGGCGAGGTGTGGCTCGCTTCTGGTCAGAGCAACATGGCCTTCAAGATGGACGAGTCCCCGCAGCTCGCCGACTTCCTCGCGATGAATGAGGATCCTTCGCTCGTGCGCGAGTTCCAGGTCGAGCGCAACGCATCCGGCTTCGTCGAGCCTTCGCTCTCCGCCTCCAGCTGGACCTACTCCAGCCGCGACGGAGTCGGCGACTTCTCCGCCGTCGCGTTTTGGTTCGCGCGTCGCCTGCAGAAGGAGCTTGGTGTCACGGTAGGCATCATCAACGCCTCCTGGGGCGGGACGTGCATCGAGGCGTGGACGAGCCGCGAGAAGCTCCTGCGCAACCCGCACACCAGCTCCATGGTGAAGTTCGCCGACGCGGCGAGGGCGAAGAAGGACCGCTGGACGAACTACGGCAAGCAGCTCGGCGTGCCAGCCACGAGGCGCGACCAGCAGGCGTTCTACGAGGTGTCGTGCGGACGCGACGAGCCGAACGACGGCGTCGGCAGGGGCTGGGCGAAGGCGGACTTCGACGACTCCTCCTGGGAGACGATCCGCATGCCGGGCGACTGGACCAAGAACTTCGGCGGCAGCGGCGTCGCCTGGCTGCGCCTGGCCGTCGACCTGCCTGCGGAGTGGGCCGGCAAGCCGCTCACGATCGAGATGGGCGGAATCGACAAGACGGACATCACCTACTTCAACGGCGAGGAGGTCGGGCGCACGGGACGCGGCTTCGACGAGTCGGTCTGGAATCGTCCGCGCAGCTACCCCGTCAAGGGCGAGCTGGTTAAGGCCGGACGCAACGTGGTCGCGGTGCGCAACTATTCCTTCATCTTCAACGGGGGCTTCAGCGGGAGGCCCCATGCGTACAGGCTCGTTTCCTCGGACGGCGAGGAGATCTCCCTCGCCGGCGACTGGAAGCTCGGGGCGGAGCGCAAGTTCGGCCTCGTGCGCGTAGCGGGCGCCGTGCATGAAGGCTCGGGCCCGGGCGATCCCAACACGCCGTCCATCCTCTTCGACGCGATGATCAATCCAATTCTCCCTGCGGCCATCCGCGGGGCGATCTGGTACCAGGGCTGCTCCAACACCGGCAACGCGGGGTCCTGCGCCGCGTACGAGCGCGAGCTCGAGGACATGATCGACGACTGGCGCTATCGCTTCGGACAGGGCGACTTCCCGTTCGGCGTCGTGCAGCTCGCGGCGTTCCGCCGCGAAAGGCTGCGCGAGGAGGGTTCCGAATACGCGCTCCTCCGCGAGTCGCAGCGCAGGGCTGTGCGCGATACCCCGCACGCGGGGCTTGCCGTGGCGATCGACGTTGGCGACGCCGCGGACATCCATCCGAAGGACAAGCGCACAGTCGGCGAGCGGCTTTCGGCGTGGGCGCTCAAGGAGGCGTATGCGCGCGCAGACGAGAAGGCCGGCCCGGAGTACGTCGGCAAGTCCTTCTACGACCACTCGCTCCTGCTCAGGTTCGACAACGGCGGCTCGAAGCTTGTGCTCAAGGCCCTGGGCGAGAACGGCGAGACGGGCTTCTACATCTCTGCCGACGGGAAGGAGTACTTCCCGGCGCGCGCACGCATCGTTGATGGCGACAAGGTGAAGGTGTGGTCCGACAAGGTGCTAGAGCCGAAGTTCGTCGACTACGCGTTCGCCGACTATCCGCTCGCCGCCGCGCTGTACAACGAAGCGGGATTTCCGGCGTCGCCGTTCAGGGACTGACATAAATCGCTCGTTGTCCCATATTTTGGGCTGATCAAATTCTTCGCAGAACCATATATTTCCAACACGGCATGCGTGAGAAATGGTATAATTTCGGAAACAATGAAAGGGGAAAACAAGTGAAGCAAGCAGGAAAGACATTGGCATTTGCGGCTGCGTTCGCTGGCACATGGCTCGCGGCTTTCGCGGCGGAGAGCACTCTGAAGTCGCCCGACGGAAGAATCGTGTTCAAGGTCGACGCGGAGGGGAGGCCGTCTTACTCCGTCTCCTTCGACGGACGCGAGGCGATCGGACGCTCCGCGCTCGGGTTCGCGTTCGCGGACGAGGCGCCTATGGCGGACGGATTCGAAGAGCTCGGCGAGGCGGTTGTCCGCAACGGACTCGTCGAGGCGTGGAAGCCCGTCGTCCGCAACCGCCATGCGGAAATAAGCCTTGCGTACAACTCTCTCAAAGTCGCCATGCGAGAGAAGGGCGGTGAGCGCCGCCAGATGGACCTCGAGGTCCGCGCTTTCAACGGAGGCGTCGCGTTCCGCTACACGCTCTATGGCGCGCGCGTCCTTGGCGAGCGCATCGTGACCGACGAACTTACGGAGTTCCGCGTCCCCGCGACGTCCTTCGCCTGGGTCGGACACAACGCGGGCGGATCCTTCACCGGCTCGCAGGAGTCGCGTTTCAAGAAGACGCCGGTGCGCGAAATCAGGTCCGACGAGTGGTGCCTCGCGCCGTTCCTCGTCGAAGTCGACCGCTCGACGTACGTCGCGCTCCTCGACGCGTATCTCGACAACTTCCCGGGGCGCTGCTTCGCGTGGCGCGACGGCGCGATCACGACAAGGCTCGTACCCTCGCCGCGCGAGGGCGAGAAGGGCGCGAAGGCGCGCTTCGACTGCCGCTTCGACACGCCGTGGCGCGTGATCCTCGTCGGAGACAACCCCGGACGCTTCATCGAGAGCGAGATAGTGCAGGCGCTGAATCCGCCCTGCGCCATCGAGGACACCTCGTGGATCCGCCCCGGCATGTCCGCCTGGGACCACTGGTGGAGCGGCGAGGTGAAGATGGAGATGCCCGTAGTCAAGGAGTACATCGACTTCGCGGCGAAGCAGGGCTGGCCCTACATGCTCGTCGACTGGCAGTGGTATGGTCCGTTCAACACGCCCGAGGCCGACATCACGCGCACGGCCCCGCAGATCGACATGCCCGAGCTTCTCGCCTATGCGAAGGAGCGCGGCGTGCGCCTCTGGCTCTGGCTCTACTCGAGCGACGTCACGCGCAACGACGCGTTCGAGGAGGCGTTCGCGCTCTACGCGAAGTGGGGAGTCGCGGGCGTGAAGATCGACTTCATGGACCGCCACGACCGCGAGATTGTCAACTGGTACAGGCGCATCGCAGCGGCCGCCGCGAAGAACCGCCTCATGCTCGACTTCCATGGCGCATACGCCCCGGACGGAATCGAGCGCACCTATCCCAACCTGATGACGCGCGAGGGCGTGCAGGGCGAGGAGTATTCGAAGTTCAGCCTGGACATAACCCCCGACCACAACGTGACGCTTGCGTTCACGCGCATGCTTGCGGGACCGATGGACTACACGCCGGGCGGATTCCTCAACGTCGCCGCGTCGGACTTCAAGATGCAGTCCCCGACGCTCGTGATGAACACGCGCGCAGCCGAGCTCGCGAAGTTCGTCGTCTACGAGAGCCCGTGGATGTGCTTCTGCGACCATCCGCGCAACGTGCTCGGCCAGCCCGGCAGCGAGTTCGTCGCCGAAGTCCCGACCGTGTGGGACGATACGCGCTTCCTCGGCGGATATCCTGGCGAGTGGATCGCCGTTGCGCGCCGCAGCGGTAACAAGTGGTACCTCGGCGTCCTGAACGGAAACGAGGCGCGCGAAGTCGAGCTTGACGCGCCGTTCCTCTCCGGCGAGGGCAGGTGCCGCTACTGGTCGGACGGCGAGAAGCCGACGGACGTAGTGCGCGGCGAGGAGCGCGTCCCCGCGACGCGCGGAAAGATTCGCCTTGCGGCGGGCGGCGGATTCGCCGCGGTCTGGGAAGCCGAAGGAAAGTGATCCGCATATGATCTCCCCCGAAACGATAGAGCAGATCAAGGCGCTTATGCAGGAGGCTTCCGTCTTCGAGGAAGACCTTGACGAGAGCTTCATCCTCGGGGGAGGTCCGGGCGGGCAGAAGACGAACAAGACGTCTAACGTCGTGCGGCTCTCGCACGAGCCCAGTGCGCTTTCGGTGCGGTGCGGCGAGACGCGGAGCCGCGAGACGAACCGCTGGCTCGCGCGGCGCATGCTTGCCGAGATGATACTCGACCGCGAGCGGAAGCGCAAGTCCTCCGCGCGCCAGGCCGCAGAGAAGATCCGCCGCCAGAAGCGCCGCCGCAGCCGCCGCCAGAAGCAGAAGATGCTTGCCGACAAGCACGCACACTCGGAGATCAAGGCGGCGCGCCGCCGCGTCGACCCCGATTCCGAATGAACCGGGCGGGCCGGCCTCCGTGCCGGCCGCAGGTTCGTTTCGCCGCAAAGAACGCAAAGTCCGCAAAGACGTGGAAGGATTTCTTCGGGGACAGTCCCTCCCAAATCATTAATTTACTTTCCCAGATTGACCTAAGACGAAATGACTAAGTATTGTTAAACTATGATCGGCAATGGTCTATCTGCGAATCAGTCGGTGCAATTTAGAAAAGGGGCCGGTAGGAATCATAAAACTGTATAATTGCATATAGTTGACTGTGAGATGCAGTAGGCAATGGGATATGATATGTAGCACACAGATGAGCTGATGTGATGAGATATAGCGAAAAGTACGATGAATAGACGGATAATAGCAATTGCGTGCGGGGCTTCGCTGCTGATTGCGGCGGCGGTAGTATCGAATTGTCAGGCGATGGTCCAATTGCCTGATTCGTTTTCTGACGCGATGGGCAAGACAAATGTCTTCCTCAGTATATCTGTCGGGACCAATGGTGATGAACATGCTGCCTATTCTCCCGCTGCATTGACTAACGCGTTAAATGAACTGTCAAAGAACGTAGCAATTCAGAGCCTTTCGATTGAAATTGAATCATTGTGCGGTGATTATGATTTTCCGCTTCAATGGATTTGCGGCCTAACGAATCTTGTGGAATTAGCAATCTATGGCAGAGGTAGTCAGAGGGTTTCAATTTCGATAAGGCGAAATGTCTTGCCTAGTACTATTGAAAACCTTCAGATTCTGGATGTCTTTATTAATGATGCCACATCAGTCTCCGAGTTGACGTCATTACATGAGTTAACGATAAACACCATCTTCCCATTGGAGGTGGTGAATGATCAACTGCAAAGTTTGTCAATGTGGGACGTGAGAGAGAATTCAACTTGTGATTTGTCGCGTTTTGTCAATCTTAAGAGCCTCTCGCTGGTTGACGTATCCTTTGATTGTATCGTTGGAATTGAATCTGCAAACAAACTTGAAAACCTGACGATCTCAGGCACGACAGGTCTTGAGTCTCTTGAGTTGCCCAAGTCCCCATGGCTTAAGACGCTTAGTTTGAGCGGGGGGCATTTCCCTCCTCTTCTGAAAGAAACAAAACAGCTTGCCAGGTATCAGCTGGAGTCCCTGCAGCTCCGATATTTGCCGATTAGGAAAGTTGAGGGAATTGGAACTGGCACTCTTAAGAGCTTGGTGGTAGATTGCTGTCCGATAAGTTCTTTATCTGATATATGTGATTTGCCTGTGCTCGAATATCTTGATGTGCGCCAAACAGGCATCTCGATGGTTGACAAAGAAGTATTGCGCAGAAGATTTCCGCGCCTGAAGCGACTTGAATACACGGACAGCCACGGAGATTCCGTGGATTTAGAAATACTTACAGCGGGCCAAAAGAGTTATTGATACGGCGAGACCGCCAGCAAAAAACCGAGGCGTTCATCGACGGAATTTGGTACAGGAGAATTGCAATGACAAAAGAGACTTCTAAGGCGGATAAATGCATATGATAATGGAGATATCTAAATGCAATGCTATATTAAACATATCTTGGGAATCGGGCAACGTCCTTTGGAATTTATGATATTCCTCAGTCCACTTGCCGCATGCATAGTTTGGTTTTTTGCTGGTATACGCATAGAAGAGAGAAGGTTGCAATCATATTTTTCCATATCCAGTTATTCTGAACTGATTGCCTCTTGTGCAGATGATATTTGCAAAGAGCTTGACATCATGAAGGGCGACGCTCAGTTGAGGATTGTTTATATGAAGGCATCGGATCAGTTAATCTTCCCGTCATCTGGTTGCCCTGTGATGGTTTTTGATGGGAATGGAGCTTTGATTGATAAAACACCGGACGAAGGGAAAGATATATGTTTTAGAAAGAAATGGCATCTTGATAAAGCCTCTGAGTGAGGAAAGGTAAAGGATGGATTGGCGGAGGTGCATTTGGATATGGTTTGGGTCCCATTGACTTGGAGTCAGAATTTGGAACATGGGATTTCACAGCTCCCTTTAAACCGTAGGGTTATAAGTTATATGAATGTCATTATATTATTTGCAGTTGTTGCTATTATAACAGCATCTATTGGAGGACTGTCCCTTTCCATCGCAGGATTGGGCCTTTTGCTGAAATACACACTCTTGGGGTCGATTGTTCAGCATCCAAGATCAAATTGTGAAAGGTTATTGCAATGGATTGTCGCGCATATTAAGACGTTTGTGTGGGTTGGAGGTCTGTTGCTTGTCTTAAGTATTTGTTTGAAAGTGACCATTCTTGTATTATGGTTGAATTACACATGATATAGGGGAAAGAACAATGCGCATATTATTTATAGTCTTGATTCCGGTTGCTTTAATCTTGATGATTATGTCTGGGCTTGTCATGTATTTATGGGGAGTTGCTAATGCCCTAAAAGAAGGGAATCCATTTAAGCAGATTATTGAATATGGATTCAAGAGAGATATATCAGATTACATAAAGTTTTTGGCGGAGCGCTCAGGAAAGATGCCGTTAGTTGGTGCATGTGTTGCATTGATCGGGGCATTGTTATTGGTTGGATTTTTTATAGCAATTTCATGACAAAGTGTTGAAGCTAACGCATGGGGCTAAAGGGTCGGGCATTTCTGTATAAGTTGTACTGTATATGTTTGACGTTGTCTGAATCTCGGCGTTTGTGGTATACTTTGCGGCGAGAGGAAAGCTGCAGATATGACTACATGCAAGGTGATGGGGATCGTCAACGTCACGCCGGACTCCTTTTCGGACGGCGGAAAGTTCAATTCGCCGGAGGAGGCGATACGGCGCGCGAGGAACCTTGTTGCGGAGGGCGCGGAGATAATCGACATAGGCGGAGAGTCGACGCGTCCGGAAAGTTGTGCCATGAATATATTGATGAAATAATAGATGCATGCAAGAAGGAGCAAAAGAAATGAAGATTCGCAAAGATGTCTATACATGCATAACATGCTTTATTATTTTGTGCATCAATAAATCCTTGTTGTCCTGTACAAAAGAGATCGTTCCGGGGCTTGGCCTTGAATCAGACTGCTTTATTGGCATGAGCCTTGAAACACTCAAGGGGCGAATACATGCCAAGGACGATAGAAGCAACGTATGGTATATTGATGATGGCTCTATTGGCGTACTCCATGACAAGTCAAAAGTCACAGAAATATTCTTTTATGTGAAACTAGATGAGATGGTAAATAATCCTTTAGACCAAAGACGATGTTTTGTCGGCACGATAAAGGGGCTGAAAGACTGTATGTCTGAAATCAAATCCGATAAAGTAGAAAGTCAATGGGGTAAACTTCCGCTTGCCAAAAATTGGAAATATCGATTTATGCAACAATATGGATTATCGTCAAAAGTCAAATGGCAAACGCCAAGAAATAGCGAGTGCTCAACGTTTTTTCTTGCTTATCACAATCTAGGAATTAGGCTGTATTTCTCTGGCTTTGATGGGCGCGTCAATATGGTAGATGTCTTTTCTAATCAGGTAGCGGTAGACAGAGCGACAAAACACGGAGTTTTGCCCATCAGGGAAGTCCAAGCACATCTCTCTGTTGATTTCGATAATCTTGATTTAAAAGAAGAGACATGCCATTATGTGATATTGCGCAACGATGTTGCAGACAAAATTACATTTACACTCCCTCGAAAGATCGAAGATGAGAATGTCGATGCATTTTTTTCTTTGGATGATCTTGATGATCTTGATCGTGGTGAATCAACATATATCTTACTGGTTGCTAAAAAGAATGGCGCTCATGCCCATGCCGGCAGATTCTCTATTCCATTTTCGTATACAATAGATAGTCATCAGTATGCGGGCTCAATAAGCTATAAGATAGAAGACATCATTACTATGCAAAGCGATGCTCAATAGAGGATATCAATGACGCTCTCATTATCGCGATGGAACTATACTACGGGGAATAATCATGACAAAAGGCATTGTGCACCTCAAGATTTCGTGCGGGCTGTTGGCGGCAGTTGCTCTGATAGTCGGATGTACGACTGAAGATGGAGTGGTGGATGTGTCGGCTTGTGCCACAGATGGTGTCGCGGAGCTTTCCGCAATGTGCAATGACTCTGGGTTGTCAGTTTCATTGAAAAACACAGGAAAGAAGCCGATTCTTGTGGATCGCGAGCTTGTGTTTCTATTGTTGATATGGCCTCTTACGCATGATCGCGTGGTTATACCATCGGAGGATGAGTCCATCGTGCCGAAATTGCCGTCGTCCTCTGTCAAGGATCGGTTCGTGATACTGAACGTAGGCGAATCTGTCAGACGCACTATAAGATGGAATCAACCCTATAAGGAATTCACATGGGGAATCTCCTATCCGGACGCTGCAGTGACGGCATATGAGAGTTATTGCGTTTTACCGCGTAAGGAAGATATTTCAGAAATAGAGATTGATTACGGACATAAGTATGGTACCAGAGAGGGTCTTGATTTTTACTTGGATGGAGCGCAATTGCTGAATGATATTTATGAAGGGCCGTTGAAGGTTAGATTGTTATTAAGAAGAAATCAAGACTAAAGAAACAAAGAAGGGTCGATTGTCAGTACGCCAAGCGAAGCTCGGCAGAACTAATAGCGGAAGGAGCTACATCGTAAAGAAATCGACGTACGATTAGGACATATCCGCCGAACGCAGTGAGGGCCGAGCGAAGCGAGGGGATAGCCCGAAGGACCGAGCAGGCCGTGCAAAGGGCGACCGATGTGCGGGAAAGTAAATAATCAGAAGGAATCATATGAGTGACCAAACTCTGCTTATGAAAGGGCTGTTTGTGCTGGGCATGCTTGTTGCTCCTGCATGTTGCGAGTTCGCTATCGCAATGAGTGACTTGGAAGGTTTGATGGTCAGTAGTGAGATTCATCTGGCAAGGAAAGATTTTCAGCGTTGCGGTGTAGGAATGCACCGAATCTGTTTATTGGGAAGTTGCTTTTACATAGTTAAATTCCCGTCTATGTGGAACAATGTTGAATTTATAGAAGACAGCATCTTTAAGGGGATGGATTTGGAGGTTATAGAACCCCGCATCTTAAGGTCAGGTGATGACTTAGCATCGTCTGTGACATATTGGACGAACTTTTTAAATTTTGGAAAAGGTGTTGCGATCTTCCGATTGCCAAAGGATGACGCGTCCTCTGTCTTATATGTGAGCTATGGGCTCCCACAGGCGATGGAACTAGATGTGCAGATACCAATTTCGGAATTCAAGCGTTCTTCTTGCCTAGTTGATCAATCGTTCCAGGCTTTGGCCTTTTGTGGTCTTCAACTCGTTCCTTTCGTCCGAGAATTTCTGTTTGTCAAACTCATCTATGATTATAGTAAGTGCTTTCTGTGATGAGGAAGATTTAACTTAAAAGGGTTAGCAACTGTGTGAGATAGATTGATTTGTGTGGATCTGCAAATTTTAAGATGATAAAACGGAAGATAGCAATTGTCTGTGGGGTCATGTTGCTCGTGGCGGCACTTGCAGACATTGTAGCATCGCGTAATCATCGGCAGTTATTACCATCGCTCGGAGTGCCGGTTGCGCAGACACCCGCCGAAGTGCGCGTCAATGCGGTGGAGCGGAAGGGTGAGACGCTTGATTTTAGCAATGCCGAAGCGGCGAAATTTCTGAGAGGCGCACCGAGGCGTACATTGATGGAATTTGGTATACTATCTCCCGAAACCGCATGACATACAATGCAGAAGGCAAGCGCACGTCGCTCCAAAACCTCGCCGGGCAAGTCACGACCACGGCGTTTGATGGCTGGTCCGTCACCTACAACGGCGAAAACCGCCCGGTACTCTGGGAGTGCGTTTTTACAAACTCACCCACTCTCAACTCCTCCACTCATAACTCCTCCACTCCCACACTTCTCTCGATGTCCTTCGACCGCATGGGGCGTCGTGTGACGAAGAATGACCTGCGGTTCGTCTATGATGGCTACTTGCAAATCGCCAACTTTGAACTTCAAACTTTAAATGTCAATGATGCGAGTGGCGATGGCAAAGGACAAAAGATCGTACCTCGGAAGTCCAAACCTTCACTCCAGGGGAGGTAATCATGGATTGTTGCAGACTGTTGTTGTTAATTTGCTTGCTTGTAATTTTCGGATGTGCAGAAAAGGATTGCGAAATGTCAACGGTTCGTGTTGATGGCGTTGATTTTCCCGTTAAGGTTGTGGATATTCCGTATCAGTTGAAATATCGAAATGAAGTCAAGGGCAATTGGGACAATGAATTGCGGGATTCTGATGATGGTGAAGTTCGCCCATTTGGTATGGTGTGCGGTCGAAATGCCACATTTAACGTTCAAGGCGAATTGAGCATTTGTGTGGATGTGGATGGATATGAGTTAGTCAATCGGATAGATGTGATTTATAGATATGACGTTAAGGCATCGCCTTCGGCAAAAGCTTTTTTTGTAAAGGCGATTGATGCCTATCCAAGAGTGCAAATTAAGATGGTTCCAGTTCCTATTGATAAGGCGAAATCAATGCCTTTGTCTAGTCGTGAAGAACAGATTGTTGTGTTGTGCTTGGATGGAGTTTTGTTTTGGGATGAGTGCTGCACAAGATTTTCCTTTATCAAGAGACCACGGGAGAGGTGGACCTCTCGTGAGACTGCGAGGGGTTGGAATGTTGAGTTGTAAAACGTTAAACTCGAGCAATAGGAGTACAGATGGAAGATGAACTTTACAATTGTCTCATGTCAGAGATAAATGGCAATCATTTATATCAGAAGCAAGCATATGAAACATTGACGGACATTAATCAGCTGAGGCAAATGGAAACTTTGCCAAGATGGGATGATGTAAAGTCGTTTCTTGGGAAATGCTGGCGTGAGGCATTTTCTCATCCGGAGGATGATAAAACCCTGATAGGGCTGAGCGGCTATATGGCAGCTCTGGATTTCTGCCCGTTTTTGGCATGTGGGAATGGTATTGTTGGGTATGATATAGAAGGCAAGAGGTTTCTTTTACGAGTGCTTAAGGATGTTTATATGTCGGGGCGTGATGATGTTCGGCGTTGCATAGAAACAGCAGTCGTAGAAGGAATGTCGAAGGACACTCTAAAATTGTGGAAGGGCATTCTAAATGGACAGAAACATTAGGTGTTGCATTGTTAGGCAATGGGGCATGGGATTAGAACGTTGTGAATGACGATTATGAACTTTATTAGTGCAAATAAGAAGTGCTTGGTAATAATGATAGCTTGTGGGGCTGCGCTGCTTCTAGCGGCGGCGGTTGCCGTTGTCGTTGCGTCGCGCAACCGCCAGTAGCCGGCATCGTCGCCGGAAGCGCCGGTGGCGCAGGCGCCCGCCGAGGTGCGCGTCAAGGCGGTGGAGCGGAATGTCGAGACGCTTGATTTTAGCAATGCCGAAGCGCCTTTGGCCATGTTGGCTCACAGCCCGCTCACAAGCGTCCGAAAATATGGTACAATACCAGTGCTTTCTCCGAAGAGGATGACGGTCTAAAAAATCGTGCAGGAGGGCCATCGGAAATGATGCTGATTTAATCGCGGGCGACTCATGCCGGAGCTAAGGCGTTGAAAGCGTGAATCCGCGAGGCCAACGGGCAGGCGCAGCAGGGCCAATATAACCAGCGGAGGGTGTCCGCGAGGGGTTACTGCTAAGGCAGGACAACTGTATACCCCGGAGGCCATTATGAAAAATCAGCAAAAGCTTCGCTCGGCAAGTGAAATCGATTTAAAGTCGCAATTTGCGACATTCGACGGAATTGCGACAAAGGACGACAAAGCGATTGTCAAACGAATTATGCCATTTCAAGGATTTCAGGTCATGCTTGATTATGACTTGGCCGAATTGTATGGCGTTGAGACAAAACAGCTGAAACGTCAAGTCAAGCGCAACATGCGTCGTTTCCCGTCGGATTTCATGATTGAAATCTCAGAGCGGGACATGAAGAGTTTGAGGTGCCAATTTGGCACCTCAAACAGAGGCGGAGACAGATACGGCGCTTATGCATTCACAGAGCAGGGCATTGCCATGTTGTCCAGCATTTTGCGAAGTGAACGTGCCATCGACCCGTATTCTGACGCTGTCACGCTGGAGGTTCTTTCGAAGAAGCGGCCCGGCGTAAAGGTTCGCCTTGTCTGCAAAGATCGCGGCAAACCGACACAGACCGAAATCGCGAAGTTCAACCGCCAGTACAAGGGCCTCGCCGTCACCTACTCCGACGACTTCCACGATCGATTCCTCATTATCGACAACACTGAGCTGCATGGCCTTGGCTCGTCCATCAACTGCCTCGGCCGTCGCGTCACTTCCTACACCACCCGCGACGCGAGGGAGATCGCCAAGCTGCTGGCAATGGTGCCATGAACGCGGCCCAACCAATCTTGCTCGAACGCGGGTGCAACGAGACATTTGTGCAGTGCCAAACGTCGCTGCATAGTCTATGTTGTCATGTTTTGCGCTTCGCGGGAC
>JAEDKA010000006.1 GCA_016296065.1 Kiritimatiellia bacterium | reverse complement strand
TAGTGTGGGACCCGCCCATGCGAGAGTAGGACGCCGCCGGCTTTTTTCATGCCCTCCGGGCATGAAAAAACCCGTCGGCGTCCTACGGCACCACTCTAGCGACTCGCTGCGCGAGCGACCTTCGGTCGGTGGATATGCACCCCCGCTAGCGCGCCCTTCGGGCTCGGCTTCGCCGAGGGGGATACGCCGGCTTTTTTATTTCTCTGGCATACGCCGGCTTTTTTCATGCCCTCCGGGGCAAATCTGACTGGGGGAAGCGGCGTCCCGCCGCTTCGTGGGAACCTGACTGGGGGAAGCATATCCCCCGAGGCCGAAGGCCGAAGTCGCCGTAGGCGAGCTCAATGCGGGGTGCGTCCCGCCGCTTCACAAACGCTCCCCATGTCAGCTCTTTTTTTCACTTCCACGCGTTGTAAGGGCGAAAATTTGGTATACTATACGGCCATGAAAATTTCAGGCACTATCACGGCGCTTGTGACGCCGTTTTCGAAAGATGGTTCCGTTGACTACGGCGCTCTCAAAGCGCTTGTCGAGGAACAGACTGCTGCTGGAGTGGAGGGAATCTGTTCCGTTGGCACAAGCGGCGAGTCGCCCACGCTCTCCCACGAAGAACATCACAAGGTCATCGAGAAGACGATAGAATTCGCAGCCGGCAAGTGCAAGATCATCGCCGGAACTGGCGCGAACTCCACGAGCGAAGCCGTCTCTCTCACCAAGGCGGCCATCGGCTACGGCGGGGCGGATGCCTGCCTGCAGGTGACGCCCTACTACAACAAGCCGAATCCCGAAGGGCTCTACCGCCATTTCATGACAGTCGCCGATCTCGGGCTTCCCGTTGTCCTCTACAATGTGCCGGGACGTTCCGGACGCGAGATTCCGCTCGATGTTGTCGTGCGCCTCGCGAAGCACCCCAACGTCATCGCCATCAAGGAGGCCGCCGGTTCCGTCGATCGCGTCAGCGCGATTAAATACCGTCTCCCCGACTTCACAGTCCTTTCCGGCGACGACTCGCTCGCGCTGCCGATGATTTCCGTCGGTGCGGACGGCGTTATCTCCGTCGCGTCGAATGTCATTCCGAAGGAAATGGGCGATATGGTGCGCCTTGCGCGCGCAGGCGACTTCGCTGGCGCGAGGGAGCTTCATGCGAAGTATTATCCGCTCTTCCACGACCTCTTCATCGACGTGAACCCCGTCATGGTGAAGGAGGCTCTCTGGATGATGCACAAGATCGAAAGAGTATTCCGCCTTCCGCTCTGCGAGACGGACGACGCGAAACTCGCGCAGATGAGGAAGACACTGGCTTCTCTCGGATTGATTAGTGGTTAGTCGCTAGTCTTCAACTTTAAACTGTTATTCCATGCGCATTGGATTCGGATATGACTCGCATGTCTTCGAGGACGGAAAGCCGCTCGTTCTCGGAGGTGTGCTCATTCCCGACTGCGCCGGACTCAAGGCGCACTCCGACGGAGACGTCCTGGTCCATGCGATAATCGACGCGCTTTTCGGCGCTGCGGCGCTGGGCGACATCGGTTCGCACTTTCCGGACACGGACGAGAAGTGGCGCGGCGCGGACTCCGCCGAGCTTCTGCGCGCGGCGGTCTACGAGGTGCGCGGGGCGGGCTATGCAATAGAGAACATCGACGCGACGGTGATCTGCGAGCGCCCGAAGCTTCGTCCGTTCGTCGATCTTATGCGATCCACCCTCGCCGGACTTATGGGCGTCGGCATCGGACGTGTCTCCGTAAAGGGAAAGACGAACGAGAAGATGGACGACGTCGGTGCGGGGAAGGGCATTGTAGTCCATGCCGTCGCGCTTTTGCGCGAGTCGAAGGCCGAGTAGATGAAACGTCCGGAGATACTTGCGCCGGCTGGCGACTTCACGTGCCTGCAGGCGGCGATAGACGCGGGTGCGGACGCGGTGTATTTCGGACTCGGCACGTTCAACATGCGTGCGAGGAGCGGCGTCAATTTCAAGGCGGAGGACCTGCCGGAGATCGCGCGCCGGTGCGGAAAGGTCAAGCGCTACCTTGCGCTCAACGCCATCATGTTCGAGGGCGAGGTGGAGGATGTTGAGCGCACCATCGTCGCCGCGAAGCCTTACGTCGACGCGTTCATCGTGTCCGACTGGGGCGTCATATCGCTCTGCCGCAGGCACGGAGCGACGTTCCACGTCTCCACGCAGATGTCGACGTCGAATTCGCTTGCCGTCAGGTTCCTTGCGGATCAGGGCGCTACGCGCGTGGTGCTTGCGCGCGAATGCACTCTTGCGGAGGTGAAGCGCATCCACGACGAACTCGGCGATTCGCCCGAGATCGAGTGTTTCGTACATGGCGCGCAGTGCGTCGCGGAGTCCGGACGGTGCTTCATGAGCCAGGACGTCTTCGGAAAGAGCGCCTGCCGCGGGGAGTGCGTGCAGCCGTGCAGAAGGCGCTTCAAGGTGCAGGCTGTCGATCTCTACGTCGACAAGGACGGCAATCCCGTGCATGAGGCGAAGACCGCGTTCGAGGTCGAGCCGCACACCGTGCTCTCGGCGAAGGATCTCTGCTCCATTGGATTCGTCGACAAGCTGATGGCCGCAGGCATCGCGTCCTTCAAGATCGAGGGACGCGCCCGCAACGCGAACTACGTCAAGACGTGCGTCGAGGCGTACCGCGAGGCCGTGGATGCGGTGATTGCCGGCACATACGGACCCGACCTCGTCGCGAGGCTCAGGGCGAAGCTCGAGACGGTCTTCCACCGCGAGTTCGCGGACGGCATGTATTTCGGGCGGCCCGGTGCGGACCAGTTCGCGGACAGCGAGGATTCTCTCGCGACTACGGTTAAGCGGCATGTCGGCATCGTAGTGGACTACTTCCTCAAGGCTGGCATCGCGCAGGTGAAGATACAGGACCATGAGATACGCCCGGGGGACGAAATCCAGGTGCACGGTCCGACGACCGGCGTCCTCGAGCTGACGCTCGGCGAGCTCAGGCGCGACGACGAGACTCCCGTCGTGGGAGAGAAGGGCACTTGGGTGACGTTCAAGTGTCCGCGTTGCCGCGTCGGAGACAAGGTGTTCTTTGTCGAGCATCGTCCAACATCGCTTTGACGGAATGTGATATAATATCCGTTAACACACTGTCGGGTGGGCGCAATGTTCGCTTCTTCGGTGGATACATGAAAAAAGGGAGATGTGATGGCAGGATACAAGAAGGCTGACACTCGTCGCAGGGACTGGATCTTCGCGCTCGCGCTTGGAGGCGCGGCGGCGGTCCTGTACTTTGTCTCAATGGCGACATATGCGTTTCCGGGCGAAGGCGCGCATTTGATGGCGTTGTGGAAGGGACTAGACTCGGCGGCGGTGAATCCACATCCGCTCATGGCGATCTTCGCGCGTCTTTACGGATGCTCCAACGTGCTTGGTCCGGTCTGCGGTGCGATATCCGTCGCGTGCATCTTCCATTTCACCGCTTTCTTCGTGCGCGAGCGCATCAACGGCGAGATGCTGGTGGAGTATGCGGACAGGATGAGCGCGCTCGCGGGCGTTGTGGCGTCCGTCATGTTCATGATCTCCCCTGCCGCTCGTGAGGCCTTCACTCATCTCAGCTCGTTCGGCTTCGACGCAATGTGGGCGCTCCTCGCCGCTGTGGCGTTCATACCGTACGCGCGCTCCGGCAAGTCCCTTGGCTGGCTGTGGGTGCTGCTTGTCGGCGTCCTTGTCGGGCTTGGCCTCGCCGATTCGCCCGTATTCGCGCTCCTTGCCCCTCTTTACATTGCCGGCGTGTGGTGCGTGTCGTCAAAGCGCGGGGGCAGGCCTTACGGCGCGGCGTTCGGCTTCATCCTCGTTGCCATCGCAACGTTCTTCATCTACGCGCCGAGCGCGGCGGGCGATTTCACCGAGTCTATGCGCGAGTCGGCGAAGGAGGCGGCGGGATGGCTCAAGGTCGAGGGGTGGATCCTCGTCGCGTCCTTCTCGATTCTGCCGTTCGTTGTGTCGCTGTTCTCGAGCAAGTCGGCGTACAACAAGGAGAGCGGCCTTTCCTCGTGGATCTTCCATGTGATGCTCAGTTTCGTGTCCATCCTCGCCATCGCGACGCCGCTTGCGCCGTCGGAGTTGCTGCGTCCGTACGGGCTCCTCCCCGTGATCCCCTGCGCGTTCGTCGCGTTCACGGCGGCCTACCTCGTCGCATACTGGTGGCTGCTCGTCGTCGCGAAGGTGCGCAAGAACGAGTCCGTCGACGCTGCGCCGACCGCTCTCAAGGGCCGTCCGCTCGCGCTCGCCGTCCTCCCCGTGCTGGCGCTCGTCTTCGGCATCTCGGCGCTTCTCGCGCTTTTCTCCTTCGACGGTTCGCGCGGTGCGTTTGCCGACAGGACGGCCGAGAGGCTCATCGCCGATCTCGGCGATCGTACGTGGTTTGTCACGGACGGACTTCTCGACGACCATCTCAGGCTTGCGGCCGCGCGCGCCGGCAGGGAACTCAACCTCGTCTGCCTCCAGCGCGACATGGACGACCGGTATCTCGACGAGCTGGCGGCGCTCGTGGAGCAGAAGGGCATTGGCGGCGATAAGAACCGCGAACTCGCGCTGTCGCTGAAGCTCGGCGTCCTCGCGTTCGTGCAGGACTGGTTCGCGGCCGAGAAGGACTCCGTGGCCTCTAAGGTCGCGATATTCGGCGCGCCGGACCTCTGGTACGCGGCCGGCATCAAGGCCGTCCCCGAATTCCTCTTCTTCGGCGCGAACCCCGCGGCAAAGGTCGACTGGGGCGCATGGGAAGAGTTCGACGCCGTTCTCGCGAAGCCGAAGGGCGTCGCCTCATGGGGCAGCTACCGCCTGTGGAAGGAGAACGATCCCGTCGAGCTGATGCGCCTTAGGCTGCGCCAGCATGCGGGCCTTGTCGCGAACGACCGCGGCGTCTACCTTCAGGACGAAGGAAAGGACGACGATGCGTTCGCACTCTACGAACTCGTGCTGGACAGCATTGACAAGGACAACGTCTGCGCGCTCTTCAACGAGTTCGAGATGGCGCGCTCCGGACATGCGAAGGCGTCCCAGAAGAAGGGCGAGCTCGAGAAGGCGCTCAAGGCGATCGTCGAGGACAAGGATCGCCGCTATGTGCTCTGGAAGCTCGCGAACGTCTACGGCTACATCAGGAGCCCCGAGATCTTCGTGCGTCTCGGCTATGCGTGGGCGAAGTCTGGCCGTCCGGGCGAGGCGCTCAACCAGATCCGCCGCGCAATCGACTTCGTTCCGTCCGAAAGCCGCTCGAACCTCCTCAACATGATGGCGTCGCTCTATGCGAGCGACAGCGACTCCAAGAGATCGCGCGCCACGTACCAGCAGGTGCTCGATTCCGATTCGGACAACCACGACGCCCTCATCGGCCTAATGCGCCTCGAGCTTCTCGAGGGCAACAGCCAGCGCGCCATCGAGTACCTGGAGCGCGCCACGAAGTCCGCGGCGGATGATCCGCGCATAGCGGGCGAGCTCGCGATGCTCCACCTCATGAAGGGAGAGCTTGCCGAGGCGCGCGCCGCCGCGCGCCAGGCCGTCGACCGCGAGCCGTCCGACATGCGTGCGTGGTCGCTCCTCGTGTCCATTGCCCTCCAGCAGGCGGACGCGGCGAAGGACCGTGCGGAGAAGTCGAAGATGCTCAAGGAGGTCGAGGATTCGCTGATTCCGGAGATGGAGAAGCACGCGGCGGACAAGAACGACTACTACATCCAGTCCGCGCGCGCGTTCCTCCTCGTGCGCAAGGGCATCGAGAACCGCAAGGACGCGCGTGACGCCTTCGCCAAGGCCGCGAAGGCGCGTCCCGACGTCCAGGCGACGCAGGACCTCGTCCTTGGACTGGACATCCAGCTCAACGACACCGTTGACGCCGAGTTCCACGCCCGCGAGGTGCTGCGCCGCAACCGCAAGGCGCCGCTCGCGAACTACGTCATGGGCTCGCTCGCGCTCCAGAAGGGCGACAACGAGGAGGCGGAGACGTATCTGAGGCGCGCGGCGGATGCGCCGCAGCCCGTCGTCCTCGCGCAGAACGACCTCGCCGAGGTGCTGAGGCGCACGAAGCGCTACGAGGAGGCGGAGCGCTATGCGCGCCTCGCGGTCAAGACTTCGCCGGAGCTCTATGTCGCGTGGGAGACGCTCGGCTCGATCCTCATGGACGCGAACGGGGACCTCAACGAGGCGGAGCAGTGCATCAACAAGGCGTGCGAGCTTTCGAGGTCCGCGGACGGCAAGGAGGAGGACGTGCGAATGCTCGTCTCGCTCGCTCGCGTCCAGGTCGCGAAGGGCGACAAGCAGCGCGCGAACATGACGATCCGCAAGGTCCAGGGCCGCATCAAGGAACTCTCCGACTTCGAGAAGGGCGAGTTCGAGGAGCTGAAGAAGAGTGCTAGGTAGCCTTCTGCTTGCGGTCGCGTTCCAGGTCGGGCCGTTCTACGAACAGCGGCCCGCCGACGACTTTCTCGCAGTAAGGCCGTTCTACGCGCACGAGGGGGAGACGGACGACGTTCTCTGGCCTGTCTTCACCTCGCACCGCGACTGGTGGCGATTTCTCCTGTTCATGCACTACCAGGAACAGGACGACGGCGGATGGCAGTTTGACATGCTGCCGCTGTGGTTCAACGGACACGTCCCGGCGCGCGCAAAGGGCGGCGCGGAGGACTACTGGGGGCTTTTCCCGATCTACGGGCACCATCCGCACATCGCCCTGATGTACGACATCGACTTCGCGCTCTGGCCCGTGTGGATGCGCTACAGGATGCCGCGTCCGTCGGAGAAGAAGTGGATGACCACCAACACTGTGCTTTTTCCGTTCTTCAGCTGGCGCGACGACGGCTCGTGGAGCTTCTGGCCGCTGTACGGAATCAACCACCAGCGTGAGAGCGACCATCGGTATGCGCTCTGGCCGATCGTGACGTGGGCAAACTACCGCGCGGACCGAGACTCTGCGGGAGCGGGGAGTTCGTGGATGCTCTGGCCGCTGTACGGGCAGGTCCGCCGCGAGCGAGAAAGCCAGGACCTGTTCCTTCCGCCGTTTTTCTCCGTGGCGCGCACGCATTCGCGCACGCCCGCCGCCGAGTCGCGCGAGGAGAAGCGCATACGCTGTCCGTGGCCGATCTTCGAATGGGAGCGCAACACCAAGCGCGAGCGTCTCTCGATATGGCCGCTCTATGAGCGCGTCGACTGGCTTTCGTATTCCGAGGGAGAGGACGCGGGCTCGGTCACGCGATTCGGATGGAAACTCGTCGAGCTGTACGAAGACGAGACGCGGGTGTTTCCGTTCTGGACGAGCAGGAAGGACGACACGTACTTCCGCCTGTGGCCTTTCTGGGAATCGGACACGAAGGGCGGCGTGAAGACCTCGCGACTCCTTGCGCTCTTTCCGATCCGCTGGGTCCCGGCGGTAGACCGCAGCTGGTCGAAGTTCTGGACGTTCTATGAGCGCGAGGAGCGGCCGACGTGCGTACACCATTCGCTTCTCTGGGGCATAATCCGCTGGGGGACGCCGAAGTGAGCGAGCGCATCGGCATATGGCTGCGGGCGATCCGCGTGAACCAGTGGACGAAGAACGGAATCGTCTTTCTCGCGTGGTTCTTCGCGGTGGCGGACCCGTCCCAGTCCGCGATGGCGCGCGGGTGGCGTCCTTTCGTCCTCGTTTCCGCAATGGCCGCCGCGTTCTGCCTTGTGTCGAGCGCTTTCTATCTTCTCAACGACGTGGCGGATTTCGATGCGGACAGGTTGCATCCGGTTAAGCGTCTCAGGCCTGTCGCCGCGCGTCTTGTCTCCCGCATCGATGCGGTGAGGGTCGCCCTGTCGCTTTTTGCGGTCGGGCTGATGTTCCCGTGCTTTCTCGTCTTTCGCCATCCGGACCGCACGCTCGGCTTCGCGGTGCTGCTCGTCTACTCGGTGATGCAGTGCGCGTATTCGGGCTTTCTCAAGCGCATTCCGTACGTCGACGTCGCGGTGATAGCGGCGGGGTTCGTCCTCCGCGCGGTCGCGGGCGCGGCCGCGATGGACGTGCGCATATCGCCGTGGCTCCTTGGCTGCGCGTTTGCGCTGTCGCTTTTCCTTGCCTTCGCGAAGCGCCGCCACGAGCTGCAGGTGGCGGTCGAGTCGCGCGAGGCGCTTAAGCGCTATCATCCCGTCGCGCTCGGGGTGCTGATGTTTGCCTCCGCCTTCGCGACGCTTGCCGTGTACACATGGTACACTGTATCGCCCGAGACGACGGCGCGCTTCGGGACGAAGTATCTTCCGTTGACTGCGGTGTTTGTGGCGCTCGGCATTGCGCGCTACCTGAAGCTCGTGTACTCGAAGGCGGACGTGGGGCGTCCGGAGCGGATACTCCTCACCGACTGGCCGATGTGGGTCATTCTCGCGGGCTATGCGGCGTCCGCTGTCTTCGCCGTTCTTGCCAGGTATGTCGTCACAGTCAGCGAGATTCTTGTGCACCCATAAGCGGCGCAGTTAAACGAAATCGAGAGTTGCGCCAACCCTGGCAAAGCGCGCGATGAACGAATATGAGGCCAGGCGCCGCCTTGGGAAGGGATTTTTTGGTATAATGTGTCGCAAAGGAGCGATAGATATGGAAATCGAACTCAACAATGCGAATTTCGAGGCGGAGGTCGAGAAGTCGGCGGTACCTGTTCTCGTGGACTTCTGGGCGACGTGGTGCGGTCCGTGCATGATGCTCGGTCCCGTCGTCGCCGAGATCGCGTCCGAACGCGAGGGCACGCTCAAGGTCGGCAAGGTCAACGTTGACGAGAACCCCGAGCTCGCCGCGCGCTTCGGCGTGATGTCCATACCGGCCGTGTTCCTGTTCAGGGGCGGCAAGGTGGCGAAGCAGGCCGTCGGCTACATGCCGAAGGCCGATCTTCTCGCCGCGCTCGGGCTTTAGTCCGCAGGTCACGAAAATCCTACCGTCCATACCATGAAAATCAACTTCAGACTACTTGCGGCGTGCGCTGTTCTGGCGCTTGCCGGCTGCATTTCCTTCTCCTCCGGCGAATATCCGTCGGCGATCGACGAGGGGTTCGTCGAATGCGAGGGCGTAGGTTCTCTCGACGACGCGGTCGCGTCTGGGGGGAACTTCGTCGCGCGCTTCGAGTTCCTTCCGGGCGACGGTGCGGCGTCCGGGGCGATGCTCCCGGCTCTCAGCGACAACGTGGGCAGGCAGATATGGGGCAAGGACGCGAACTTTGCCGGGAACGGAAGCTACGTGCGCAAGGCTGGCATGTGGAACTTCGAGGAGGTGCGCGTCGTAGACGGCGAGCTCGAAGTGCTGCTCAACGGCTACGTCGTGACGAGGGCGAAGAAGGGCGAGTTCATCCCGGGCGTCACGCGCTGGGTCGGATATGCCGGCAACGAGCAGGTGCGCAACCTGCGCATCAGGAAGCTTCCGTCGTCCGCTACGATGGACGGCAGGGAGGGCGCGACGCGCGGGCCTGCGAATGGCGACGACGAGGGCTGGGTCGCGTGCTTCGACGGAGACGCGAGCGACCTCGGCGAGTTCTGGAAGGGCGTGACGACCGAGGAGAAGTTCGACAATCCCATCGTGCGACAGGCCGCGACGCCGGAGAAGCGCGCCGTAATGCAGGAGAAGGCGGACAGGGATCGCGACGCGCACTGGACGGTCAGGAACGGCGCGCTGCACTTCGACGGATTCAAGGGCGGCTACTCGCTGGCGACGAAGGAGGACTACGAGGACTTCGAGATGTGGGCCGACTGGCGCATTCTCTCGATTACGGGCGACTCCGGGCTGTATCTGCGAGGGTCGCCGCAGGTGCAGATATGGGACGCGCACAACCAGTGGCACATCGGCTCCGGCGGGCTCTACAACAACCAGCGCAACCCGTCTAAGGCGCTCTCCATCGCGGACGCGAAAGTCGGCGACTGGAACCGCTTCCACGTGATCATGCGCGGCGACAAGGTCACGGTGTGGCTCAACGGCGTGCTGGTCGTGGACAATGTCACGCTCGAGAACTACTGGGACAGGAAGCGTCCGATCTTCTTCAAGGAGCAGATCGAGCTGCAGTGCCACGGCGATCCGACGGAGTGGCGCAACATCTTCATCCGTCCTCTGCCCGTGCGCACCATTCCACCTGACCGCGTCGGCGTGTGCAGCTGGAGCTGGCACAAGCCGCTCCGCGATGTCGCGGCGGCAATGGATTCCGCAGGGGTGAGGGGAATACATCTTGCGCTCGGGCCGTTCATCAGCCCCGACGGGCGCCACGGAGAAGGCGAGGGCAAGGAGACGTGGGATTTCGTCCGCCGCCAGGTGACGTCCGGCAGGTGGAAGCTCATGTCCACGATGATCGGCACTATCGGCGAGGACTACTCGTCGCTCGAGTCTATTCGGAAGACTGGCGGAATTGTCCCCGACGAGCACTGGGAGGCGAACAGGAAGATCGTCACGGCCGGCGCGAGGCTCACCCAGCAGCTCGGATGCCGCTACATGTCGCTGCACGGCGGCTTCCTAGACGAGAGCGATCCGAAGGCCTTTGCGAAGTATGTCGAGCGCATCGAGTGGATCCGCGACGAGGCGAAGAAATACGGCGTCACGATCCTGCTCGAGTCCGGCCAGGAGACGGCGGAGGATCTCGCCCGATTCCTCGAGAAGGTGCCCGGCGTCTACGTCAACTTCGACCCGGCGAACATGATCCTATACGGAAAGGGCGAGCCGCGCGAGGCCGTGAAGCTCCTCGCGCCGTGGATCCGCCAGGTGCACGTCAAGGACGCGCTCTTCACCCAGAAGCCCGGGACGTGGGGCGAGGAGGTTCCGTGGGGCGACGGCGCAGTGGGCGCGCGTTCGTTCATCAACGACCTCGAGTCCCTCGGCTTCACGGGCAACTACGTTGTCGAGCGTGAGGCGGGCGACTGCCGCGAGAAGGACATCCGCCTTGCAGCGGAGCGCGTCATGAAGTAGCCGATTCGCGAAAGTATACTTTTGGGGGATGGAAAGTCCGTCCCGGATTTGGTAGTATTTAACCGTTGGTTCACAAAGTACAAAGGAGCTAGAATGCAGAACATCAGACTCGCAGCAATGTCAGCGATGATCCTCGCCGTGTCGGCGGCAGGCGCAAAGGAGGTTTGGCGCGATCCGGGCGTGACGCAGCGCAACAGGCTGCCCTCGCGTGCCGTGATGGTGCCGTGCGAATCAAAGGCCATGGCGCTTGCCATTGCGAAGGGGGAGAAGCCCCGCACTGAGTCGAAGTGGCTCAAGTCGCTGAACGGCGAGTGGGACTTCAGCTGGAAGCACGACTTCTACGCGAAGGAATGGGAGAAGACCGCAAAGATCGCCGTCCCCGGATGCTGGCAGCTCCAGGGCGAGTACGATCCCGCGCTCTACACGAACGTGACGTATCCGATCGTCGGCTGGAAGGAGGGCGACCCCTATGCCGAGCCGCCGGAGTGGTTCACGAGCCGCTACTTCCGCAACCCGGTCGGACTCTACAAGCGCGCGTTCAGCGTGCCTGCGGACTGGAAGGACCGCCGCGTCGTCATCCACTTCGGCGGCGTGTCTTCCGCGATGTTCCTCCGCGTCAACGGCAAGGAGGTCGGCTATTCGCAGGACAGCCGCCTCCCGGCGGAGTTCGACGTCACGCCGTTCCTGAAGGACGGCGAGAACGCGCTCGAGGTGGAAGTCCTGAAGCACTGCGACGGATCGTTCCTCGAGGACCAGGACTTCTGGCGCCTTTCGGGAATCTTCCGCGACGTGTGGCTCGTCGCCGAGGGAAAGGACGCGCCGTACGACCTCGTCGTGGACGCGCAGCTCTCCGACGACTTCAAGACGGGCACGCTCGTCGTGCGCGACGCGGAGGGGAAGGCTCTTCTCGAGAAGAAGTACGAGAACCCGAAGCTCTGGAGCTGCGAGGCGCCTAACATGTACTACGATACGGTTTCCGCAGGCGGGGCGGTGTATCCCGTGGCCTTCGGATTCCGCAAGGTCGAGATAAAGGACGCCGTGATCTACATCAACGGGAAGCGCGCTCTCTTCATGGGCACCGACCGCCACGAGATGGAGCCCGCGACCGGCTATGCCGTCACCCTCGAGGGTATGAAGCGCGACATCGAGATATTCCACGACCTCAACATCAATGCTGTCAGGACGTCCCACTATCCGAACGACCCGACATGGTACGAGCTCTGCGACCGCGAAGGCATCTACGTCGTCTGCGAGGCGAACATCGAGTCCCACGGCGCGGGCTACGGCGAGGGGACGCTCGCGAAGAACGCGCTCTACCACGACGCGCACGTCGAGCGCGGCACGAACATGGTCAAGACGTTCCGCAACCATCCGTCCATCGTCATCTGGTCGATGGGCAACGAGGCGGGCGACGGACCTAACTTCGCCGACGAGTACAAGGCGATGCGCGCGATCGATCCGACTCGTCCGATCCAGTACGAGGGCGCGCAGGATTCGGACCACAGCGACGTGAAGTGCCCGATGTATGCCAAGCCCTGGCACGTCGAGGGCTATGTGAAGAACAACCCGAAGAAGCCCTTCGTCCTCTGCGAGTACACGCACGCGATGGGCAACTCCAACGGCGACATCCAGGACTACTGGGATCTCGTGCGGAAGTATCCGTCCATGCAGGGAGGCTTCATCTGGGACTTCGTCGACCAGGCGCTCTGGAAGACGGACGACCGCGGGACTTGGCTCGCCTACGGCGGCGACTTCGGCGACAAGCCGAACGACGACAACTTCAACTGCAACGGTTTTGTGGCCGCGGACCGCACGTACCATCCGGGCGCCTACGAGATCAAGCACGCCTACCAGCCCGTCCACGTCGACTCGTGGGACTGGGAGACGAAGACCGCGAAGATATACAACGCCTACCGCTTCTCTACGCTCGACCACCTCAACGCGCACTGGGTCGTCACGAAGGGCGGGAAGATCGTCAAGGACGGACTCCTCGACGTCAAGGGCTTCGAGCCCGACACCGTGAAGGAGATCAAGGTCGCCGAGGTCCCTGACGGCGACGCGATTACGTTCCTGTTTGTTCGCGGAGAGTTCGACCTTGACGAGGACGGACGTCCCGACGTCGCGGCGATGGATCAGTTCTCGAAGCCGTTTGAGCCCGTCGCCGCGCCTGCCGCTG
Organism: Kiritimatiellia bacterium; assembly: GCA_016296065.1. GTDB lineage: Bacteria > Verrucomicrobiota > Kiritimatiellia > RFP12 > UBA1067 > UBA1067. The sequence continues at coordinate 78,407 of JAEDKA010000006.1, read as the reverse complement.
GCAAGGCCGTTGCGGAGCATCCGTTCAAGATGAACTTCTGGCGCGCGCCGACGGACAATGACCGCGGGTGGAACATGCCCAAGAACTGCGCAGCGTGGAAGAACGCGACGGAGACGCAGAAGCTTCCCGAGGGATGCAAGGCGGACTTCAAGGTGTCCAAGGTCGAGAAGGGCTATCTCGTGGATCTCAAGGTCGTCATCGGCGAGAAGCAGCAGCCCGTCCCGCGCATCGGCGTCACGTTCACGATTCCGAAGGACCTGACTAACGTCGAGTGGTACGGAATGGGTCCGTGGGAGAACTACTCCGACCGCCGCACCGCAGCGCTTCTGGACGTCTGGAAGGCGTCCGTCGGACTCGTCAGCGGCCTCGCGTGCGAGGACGGATACATCGACTATCCGGAGTTCCGCCTCAACCCCGACAACTACTCCGAACCGGGCGAGCAGGGCTACCGTACGGACTGCCGCTGGATATCCTTCGGCGACGGCAAGGGCAAGTCAGTCAAGGTCACGGCGCTCGGAGCGCCCGTCGGCTTCAACGCATGGCCTTACTCGCAGTCCGCGCTCGAGAGGGCGAAGCACGAGTGGGACCTCTCCGTCGAGGACAAGATCACCGTCAACATCGACGCTGTTCAGATGGGCGTCGGCGGTGACGACAGCTGGGGCGCGAGGCCCCACGGCGACAACATGGTCGGCAAGGGCGAGTACAGCCTGAGCTTCCTAGTCGAGGGACTGTGACGTCTGACAGGAACAAGGGAATACTCTGCATAGTTGCGAGCGCCTTCGGCTTTGCGCTGATGGCGCTCTTTGTGCGTCTTTGCGATGATTTCGGAGGAAGCGTCTCATGTTTCCAGAAGAGCTTCTTCCGGAACGTCATAGCGCTCGCCATTGCCGTCGCGGTGTTCGCGAGGAGGCTCAGGGGCCCAAGAGTCCAAGAGTTCAAGGGTTCGGTGAATCCTCGGCAGTTCATCATTCCTCATCCACCATTCATAACGCGCAATTCATTCCTCCCTCTCCTCCTCCGCGCGGTATTCGGCACGGTCGGCATCTTTGCCAACTTCTACGCGCTGTCCAGGATCCCGATCGGCGAGGCGATGACGCTCAACAAGACGGCGCCGTTCTTCACCGTCTTCTTCTCGTGGCTTTTCCTGGGCGAGAGGGTCTCGCGCCGTCAGGTGCTGTGTCTCGCCGTCGCCTTCGTCGGCGCGATGCTTGTGATGAAGCCGGGGTTCTCCGGCGATGACGCGCTTGCATCGGCAGTGGCGCTCACGGGCGGACTCGGCGCGGGACTTGCCTATGTATGTGTACACCAGCTCGGACGCTTGAAGGTCGACGGTGCATTTATCGTGCTGTTCTTCAGCGCGTTTTCGTGCCTGGCGTCGCTTCCGTTCGTCGTCGCGGACTACTCTCCGATGACGTGGGGCCAGGTCGCGATTCTCCTAGGTGCGGGCGTGGGTGCTGCGATAGGCCAGTTCGGCGTAACTGCCGCGTACCGCTACGCGGAACCCCGTTCCATCGCGGCGTTTGACTACACGAACGTCATCTTCACGTCGCTCTTCGGCTTCATGTTCTTCGCGCAGGTCCCGGACCTGCTCTCCGTAGCTGGATTCGCCGTGATTCTGCTTGCGGCGCTGCGCCTGCGCACGTAGCAATTGCGTATCACCCGAAAGGGTTATATCGCTGCGAAGAAAAATTTGGTACAATATACGGCGAATAGGGGAAGATGGGCAGAATCAAAGCGCCGGACTCCCCTGTTTCGGAAGGACAAGCCTCCTCGGCCAAGCATCCAACTGCGTGCCGATACAAGAGCGGCGAGGTTCTTCAACTAGTCAGCTCCCCTCCGGCTGACCGGCGTTTTTTAAGCCGGCCGGCCGGTTTTATTTTCTGGTCCGTCGCGGAGCGACGGACCCCCTTTAGGCGCGAGTTGTGGACGAGAAAGTGGCCCATTAGGGGAGCCGTCGCTCCGCGACGGCTTGTGCACTGGACCATCTGATTGAATAGTGCTATTTATTGATTAGTCTTTGTTATATCCTATCAGGGCCGCAAGGTGGTAGAATATTCGCGTAACTTGTATGCGGAAGACCGCTTGATTTCAACACAAAGGAAAGAAACAATGGAAACGAAGATACTGCAGTTCGGGGAGGGGAACTTCCTCAGGTGCTTCATCGACTGGATGGTCCAGAAGATGAACGACAAGGCCGGCTTCGACGGCAAGGTCCAGATAATCCAGCCCATCGGCGACGAGCTTTCCGTTCCGTCGAAGATACTCAACGACCGCGGCGGCAAGTACCACACGTGCCTCAGGGGCATCATCGGCGGGAAGACGGTCGAGGAGATTGAGGAGATATCGTCCGTTGCCGGAGTCGACGTAGCCGCTAACGTCGAGAAGTACGCGACGATTCCGTCGCTCCGCTTCGTCGTCTCCAACACGACGGAGGCGGGAATCCAGTACGTGAAGGGGCAGGACACGTTCCCGGCGAAGGTGCTCAGGCTTCTCAGGGCGCGCTTTGCGGCGAAGCTCCCGGGACTCGTCTTCATTCCGTGCGAGCTCATCGAGCACAACGGCGACAACCTCAAGGCGTGCGTCCTCAAGCATCTTGCGGACGAGCCGGATCCCGCCCTCGCCGAGTACATCATGAACGAGTGCGTGTTCTGCTCGACGCTCGTCGACCGCATCGTCGCGGGACGGCCCGATCCGGAGTCCGCCGCGCGCTATGCCGAAAAGCTCGGCGAGAAGGACGAGGTGCTCGTCTGCGGCGAGCCGTTCCATTTCTTCGTCGTCGAGACGCCCGCGGGCTTCGACCTCGAGAAGGAGCTTCCGCTCAAGGCCTCCGGCGTCAACGTCGTCTACACGCCCGACATGCAGCCGTACCGCACGCGCAAGGTGCGCTTCCTCAACGCTACGCACACGACGATGGTGTACCGCGGACTCGAAAAGGGCTTCACGGAGGTCGCGCAGTGCATCGCCGACCCCGAGTTCAACAAGTTTGTCCGCCAGGTGATCTTCGAGGAGATATTCCCGACGGTGGACCTTCCGGACGCCGAGAAGAAGGAGTACGCCGAGAGCGTTCTCGAGCGCTTTGCCAATCCGTTCGCCCACCACCAGCTCAAGTCGATCGCGCTCAACACGATCGCGAAGTGGAAGACCCGCTGCCTGCCGGTGGTCTGCGACTACTACAGGCTCTACGGCAAGCTCCCGGCCGCGATGATCGAGGGCTACGAGGCGATCGCGCGCCACTACGACGCGGCGAAGTAAGCGCCGCGCGGCGCATCCGCCGCGCTGCGGAAAGCGTGCGATTTCGTTCCCGCGATGGAATCGCGCGCTTAGTTATGCTATAATTTCAACCAGCGACGGCGAGAGCCGTCTTATACAGAAGCAAACACATGAAGCTCAACCTTGATTCGATTTTGCGCGAGAAGGACGCCTGGACGGCGGCCGGAGTCGCGCTTCCGAAGTTCGACATCGCCGCCATGCGCGCCGAGACCACGAAGGCCCCGGAGTGGGTCCATTTCGGCGCGGGCAACATTTTCCGCGGCTTCATCGGCTCGCTCAACCAGCGCCTTCTCGACGCCGGTCTCGCTAAGACCGGCATCATCGCGTGCGACACGTTCGACTACGAGGTCATAGAGAAGATCTACGACGCGCACGACAACCTCACGCTCAACGTGCTCCTGAACCCCGACGGGACGACGACGCGCGAGGTGCTTGCAGGCGTCGCGGAGGGAGTGAAGGCGAACTTCGCGGACGAGAAGTCCGCCGCGCACCTGAAGGATATCTTCCGCGCGCCGTCGCTCAAGATGCTGTCGTTCACGATTACCGAGAAGGGCTACCAGCTGCGCCGCACCGACGGATCTCTCATGCCCGTCGTGGAGGCGGACATGAAGGAGGGACCCTCGAAGGCGCGCCACGCGATGTCCATCGTCGCTGCGCTTCTCCTCGAGCGCTTCGGCGCGGGGGCGCTGCCGATGGCAGTCGTCTCGATGGACAACTGCTCGCACAACGGCGAGAAGCTGATGGCGGCGGTCCTCGAAGTTGCGTCCGCGTGGGTCGCCAACGGCTTTGCGCCCGCGGCGTTTATCGACTACCTGAAGGACGAGTCGAAGATCGCGTTCCCGTGGTCCATGATCGACAAGATCACGCCTCGTCCGCATCCGATGGTCGAGAAGTCGCTCGCCGAGGCCGGAATCGAGGGCATGGCCCCGATCGTAACGGAGAAGAAGACGTTCATCGCCGCGTTCGTCAACGCGGAGAAGCCGCAGTACCTCGTCGTGGAGGACAAGTTCCCGAACGGACGTCCCCCGCTGGAGAAGGCCGGCGTATACTTCTGCGACCGCGACACGGTTAACATGTGCGAGAAGATGAAGGTTACGACGTGCCTTAACCCGCTCCACACCGCGATGTCGATGTACGGATGCCTCCTCGGCTATACGCTCATCTGCGAGGAGATGAAGGACGCGGACATCGTGAAGCTCGTGAAGCGCCTCGGCTACGTCGAGGGGCTTCCGGTCGTGGTCGATCCGAAGATCCTCTCCCCGAAGGCGTTCATCGACGAGGTGGTGAACGAGCGCCTGCCAAATCCGTTCATGCCGGACGATCCGCGCCGCATCGCGACCGACACGTCGCAGAAGGTCGGCATCCGCTTCGGCGAGACGATCAAGAGCTACATCCGCGAGGGACGCGACCTCGGCTCGCTCACGGCGATTCCCCTCGCGATCGCGGGGTGGCTTCGCTACCTCAACGGAACATTCGACGACGGCAAGCCGATGGAGGTCTCGCCCGATCCGCTCAAGGACGAGCTTATGGCGAAGGTGAAGGACGGGAAGATCCGCGAGATACTCGCGAACGAGACGATTTTCGGACTCGACCTCACTAAGACTCCGCTTGCGGGGAAGATAGAGGGCTACTACGCGCGCCTTCTCGCCGGACCGGGCTCGGCGCGGAAACTTCTGGAGGAAGAGCTGGCGTGAGGCATGTCGCGACACTCGTCCTTGCGGCGTTCGCCGCCTTTGCATGCGCGACGGCGCACGGCGAGGACGAGTTCGCTCCCACCCAGTCGGTGGAGGGTGTCGTCATAAGCGACGACTTCACCCACCGCATCGTCTACGTGCAGCGCCCGGACGGCGAGATACAGCGACTTACCTACAGGAAGGGCGTGAAGGGGCCGGACGTCGGAGCGTACATCCGCGCGGCAGGCGAGCCGCGCGGAGACCAGCCGATCAAGATAATCGACTTCGCGGAGTTCGAGGTGGTGGCGCCTGCCCCGTTCTGGGACGAGGAGAGCAGGCTTGTCGCCTTCATCTGCACGCTGGCCGCGCTCGTCCTGTTCATCGCCTATGCGGTCGTGCTGCGCGTCGTCCTTCGGCGCCGCACCGCGGCGCTCGTCAGGGAGACGTCAGCGAGGATGCGCGAGGCCGTCGAGGCGGACGCCGTGGCGCGCGAGCGCATGAGGCTCTCCTACGACCTCCACGACGACATGCAGCAGCTTCTCGCCGGCACGATGTGCCGCCTCAAGGCCGGGATCAACTACATGGGCCGCCACGACGAGGCGAAGGCTCTCGCGCAGTTCGCCTTCGCGCGCCAGGCCGTCACGCAGACGCAGTCTTCCCTTCGGCATATCCTCTGGGGCCTTCACAGCGAGCATGAGGCGTCCGGCTCGCTCATGGGCCTCTTCACCTACGCGGCGAAGCGCTTCCCGCAGTGGAAGGACGTAGTGACGTTCGAGTCGGAGGGTGAGGACGGAGGCGACTCGAGGCGCACCAGCGGCGCGCTGCTGATGATACTGGAGGAGGCGGTCGGCAACGCGATACGCCACGGCGAGGCGAAGCACGTGCGCGTGAAGGTCACGTTCGGCGACGAGGAGACCGTCCTCCGAATAGAGGATGACGGATGCGGCTTCGACGTTGAGCGCGTTCATCCCGACGCCGGCAGACTCGGTCTCGCGTCCATGCGCCTGAGGGCCGAGCAGCTCGGCGGCAGTCTAGACCTTACTTCTGAAATCGGAAAAGGCACCCGCCTTGTGGTGAGGGTGCCGAAGGGGAGTACATGAAAAAAGTAACGATAACGTTCATACTTGTCGACGACCATCCGGTTGTCAGGGACGGCATGGAGGCCATGCTGCTTTCTGAGGAGGATTTCGAAAGCTACGGAACCGCCGCGGACGCCGACGAGGCGCTGACGCTCGTCAGGGCGAAGCCGCCGGACGTCGTGCTCACGGACGTCCGCATGCCGAGGGGGGATGGCTTCCAGCTGCTGAACGCGCTTCACGCCGAGTTCCCGGAGGTCAAGGTCATCATGCTCGCCGGCTCGCCGCTTTCCGCTGAGCGCGACGAGGCGAAGGAGGCGGGCGCGAGGGGCTATGTCTCGAAGAGCGTCCAGCTCGAGAAGCTCGTCGACATGGTGCGGCTCGTCATTTCGGATCCGGAGGCGTTCGTCGAAGACGTTTCGGACGAGGCACCGACGATCCTCTCCGCGCGCGAGATACAGGTCCTCAAGGCTTTCGCCGCCGGAAAGACGCGCGAGGAGGTCGCCGCGGAGCTTGGCGTCGGAACGGAGACGGTGAAGACGCACACTCGCCTCATCATGAAGAAGCTCGACGTCCCCAATACGCTCTCCGCCGTCACCACCGCGCTCCGCCTCGGGCTCATAAGGTAAGGCATCCCCCCTGTCGGTGGGGGTGGGATTTATGGGAGATTTATGGTAATATGTTCCCGTAACTTCGGAGACATATAGCCATGCAATATCCATCATTTATATCTCTTGCTTACACAGTGCTTGCAGCAGCCCTTGCCGGGGCGGCGACGGCGGATTGCTTCGACAGGACCGTAGTCGGACAGCTTGACGCGAACGCCGTCTCGGGCGCGGCGATCGCGCGCGGCAAGGACGCCGTAGGCGTGCGGCTCGTTCCGCTTCTCCCCGAATGGGGACGTCAGGACCGCCGCATGCTCGAGCGCCATCTCTTCCGCAAGGGACCGTATGCTTCGGACGGCTCCTATGGCCGCACCGAATTCATCGTTCCGACCGATCCGAAGGCGATCCGCGACATGCTCGCATGGGAGGCCTACAGCGAGAACGCGACGTTCGTCCCGGACTATCCCGAGGGACAGTCCGCGAAGGTCTCCGTAGAGTGGGTTTTCTACAACGGCGCTCTTCACGTGCGCTACTCCACGGACCGCGACGTCGACGCGCTTCTCTTCGTCTACGGCGCGCTAGGCTCGCTCGACGCGACGCCCGTATTCAAGGACGGCGCGGTCTTCGCGAAGAAGGGCGCGCTCGAGGTCGCCGTCGCGCTTCCGCAGGGGGCGGGCGCGTTCCTGGCAGGCCCACACGATGACGCGGTGGAAAACGCCGCACGCGGACTTTCCTCCGCCGGAAACGGCAGCGTCGGCGCGGCGAGGGTCGCGCTGAAGGCGGGCAGGCCCATCGACGTCGCGCTTGCGCTGACGCCAGGAGTCGCCGGCAGGGCGCGCGTTGACGACCTTTTCGCCGCGGCCCGCAGGGCGGCGGAGGCCGAGATGATGACGAGTTCCGGCGCGGCCGAAGGGTGCGCGGACGCAGTGTCGCGCACGGTCGGGTTCTTCTCGGCGTACAACTACGAGAACGGACGCCGCTACGTTGCGGTGAACCGCGACTGGTGCGGCGACGGCTCGAAGCCGCCGAACTTCATGTGGGACGATTTCTTCGACGCGTACCTCACCGCGTGCGTGAACCCCGAGCTCGCGAAGGAATCGCTGCAGAACACGCTCGACATCATACGCTCGCGCGGACTCGCCGGAGCGCCGCCGCAGAGGAATCTCATCATCCCCGTCCTCTACTCCAAGCTCGTCAGGCTCTGCGGAGACGACGCATATGCGGCGGAGACGTATCCGGTGATGATGGAATTCGTCCGCTTCTGGTTCGCCGACCGCGGCGACGGGCAGGCCCATCGCGACGGAAACGGCGACGGGCTCATCGAGAGCGGGACGTTCATGAAGGCCGGCGAGCGCGATTATTCCGCGCATGTCGTCTCGAGCGCGCTCGACGAGACGGGCTACGACGACAGTCCGATGTACTGCGCTGGCTTCGCGCAGAACCGCGTGGCGATGCTCGCGGACGGCGTGAAGTTCGACTTCGCGAAGGGGACGCTCAACCTCGACCTCGTCGGACAGAACTCGCTCTACGTTGCGGCGTGCCGCGCGATGGCGCTTGTCTCCGACAGGCTCGGAAAGGACGACGACGCGAAGTGGCTGCGCGGCGAGGCTGATCGCGTCGCGGGACGCATCAGGGACCATCTCTACGACCCCGAGCAGGGCTTCTACAACAACAGGTTCTGGGACGGCGCGTTCTCCAAGGTGCGGACGCCCACGATCTTCTATCCGCTGATGACTGGAATCGCGGACGCGAAGACGGCCGAGAATCTGCGCGGCGTTCTGACCGATCCGAAGGAGTTCTGGGGCGGGAACCTCATCCCGACCGTGAGCTGGTCCGACCCGTCGTTCTCCGACTTCGCCAAGCAGAGCGACTCCTATTGGCAGGGCAACTACTGGCGCGGCAACGTGTGGGGTCCGATGAACTACATCGTCTACCTGTCGCTCGTGGGCACGGACTGGTCCGACGTCCGCAGCGAGTACGCGCGCCGCAACCGCGAGCAGTTCATGGCCGAGTGGACGCCGTGGCACCGTAGCTGCGAGAACTATCCGCCGAAGGGAGTGACGACGCGCTCGCACCGCTTCGCCGGAAACGGCGGACGCGACGACCACTACGCGTGGGGCGCGATGCTCGTGCAGATTCCGCTCGAGGAGCTCTTCTCCGTCGAGGAGTTTGACGACTCGCTCAGGTTCGGCGCAGTCGACGCGGCGGACTTCGGATCGTGGAAGGGCTTCTGGTACCACGGCGTGCGCTGCTCCGTCGAATGCGACGCGTCGGGCGTGAGGCTTGATGTCCCCGGCGAGTTCTCGCTCAAGGCGACGAAGCCGATGGAGTTCCGCCGCTTCCGCCGCGTGCGCGGCGCATTTGCCGCGGAGGTCTTTGCGCCGCAGGGCGGCACCGTCGAGATCGTCGCGGACGGCGCGAGGCGCGTCTATTCAGCTGCAGAATTGAGCGCCAAGTCAGAATGAAATCCCCCCCTGTTGGTGGGGGTTCGCGTCTTGGGGAATTTATGGTATTATTGTGGCATGAAAGGAACGCAGAAGATGAAGAAACAGCTGTTGTCGTCCATTCTGGCGTTTGCGGCGGGAGCCGCACTCGCAGGAGTGCCGGTCGGATTTGAGCTGCCGAAGGGCGGACTCTACCAGGTCTCGGTTGCGGTTGTCGAGAAAGCGCATCCTGAGAGGATAGTCTCGACTTTTGTTGCGGGCGAGGTGTTCGACACGACTGTCTCCAACAGGTTCGTCGTCTCGTGGGACGGCCTCGACGAGAACTTCATGCCGTGCCCTCCCGGCGAGTACGCCGTGAAGGGCATCTACGCGCCGGCGCACGTCTGGCCCGTGGACGGCGAGGCGCACGCAATCACCGCGCGGTGGGTCGGCGGACCTGGCGCGTTCCTTCCGAAAATCGACGAGCCGGAGGTGGAGAAGAAGCATCTTCCGTTCTTCGGCGATCCCGTGAACTCCCCGCTGCTCGACGTCGACACGACGCCGGACGGAAAGGCGGTTCTCGGGTTCCAGTATCTCGAGAACGGCAGGTCGTGTCCGCTCCTCGACCTCTCTAAGCCCAAGGGCCAGGCACAGTTCATCGCCGCGTTCCCGTCCGGAGGCGCGGGCGGGGGACCCTGCGCGACGACGGACGGCACGGACGTCTGGGCGTGCAGCCACGACGGCGCGCCGTGGTTCATCTACCGTCCGGACATGAAGAACTTCGGCCCCGACAACGCCCCCTACCGGCGCGGCGGGTATCTTCCGAAGGGACGCGTCTGGGACATGGCGTCCGCGAAGTTCGGCGACAAGAGCTTCGTCTACGTCGTAGAGCGCGGCACGCTCGAGAAGTACCGCGCAAGCTGGGGCGGCGACTGGTGGCGCGAGTCGGAGACGGAGCGCACTGACGTCGTGACGGTCATGACCGGCGCGGACGGAAAGATTCTCGCGAAGGTCCCTGTTGCGCAGAAGCCCACGGCGATAAAGGTCGCGGGCGATACGCTCTACGTCCTCTATCGTCCGGACGGCGCTCGTCTCGCGATCGGCGCGATGAAGATCACGGACGGCGTTCCCGGCGGGCTCCGCAAGGTGTTCGACGTGCCCGCCGAAATCGAGTGCGAGGACTTCGCGCGCGACACGAAGGGCAGGTTCTTCTTCCCCGATCCGGCGAAGAACAGGCTCTTCCGCACCGACGCGAACGGCAAGGTCACCGGCACGGCGGGACGCCTCGCGAAGCAGGTGTCGGGTTCGTACGACGCCGAGTCCATGATGGCGCCGCGCCGTCTTTCGGCGTGGAAGGACGCCCAGGGCGTCGACAGAATTCTCGTTGTCGAGCATGACGGCCCAAACCGCATCTCCGAGTGGAACGCCGAGACGATGGCGTACATGGGGGAGTATCCGAACTTCCAGCTCAAGGCGAACTGCGGCTACGCGGTAGATCCTGCGCATCCGGAGATGGTCTACATTCCCGGGCACAACGACTGGCTCAGCCGCTTCAAGGTCGACTATGCGACCGGAGAGTGGAAGCTTGACGCGGTGTTCGAGGGAGTTCCCGACGACGCGAAGTCGGGTCTTGCGAAGATGAAGTGCTTCCGCGTGAAGGGCAGGCTCTACTTCGTGAGCGTGCTTTCAGGCGCGGTGTTCCGCCTCACGGACGACGGAAAGGGCGTGGTGCGCGCTGGCAGCGCGAAGGACCTGCAGGGCGCTCCCGCCGGCGCGTTCACGTACCACGGACAGAACTTCCTCGAAGATCTCTCCTACCTCGCGATTGCCATGGGCACGAAGGATGTCTGGCGTGCGGTCCCCTCCATAGCCGACAACGGCGACGTGACCTTCACGCGCTGGGAGAAGGTTCTCTCTGATCCCGTATTCGAGGCGATCGCCTCCGGCAAGGCCACGGCGCTCTGGGGCGGCAACGAACTCGCCGACAATTTCTCCAGTGACTGGATGCAGGCCGACGGAACGATTGGCGGCGACATGTATGTCCACGCGAGCGGCGGCCCCAACTACTCCGCCAATTTCCGTCCGCAGCACAAGATCACGCGCTACCGCCGCAACGGCAAGGGTGGATACGACCTCGTCTGGCGCGTCGGGCGCACGCAGCTTCCGGGCGGCGCGAAGGTGCGCGGGCAGATCGCGGGCGGAATGCGCATGTTCAAGCCGATCAACGGGATCCTCGCTGTCATCGACCAGTCCAGGAGCGGCGTGTTCCTCTACACCGAGGACGGCATCTACGTCGACACGCTCTTCGCGGGCGATGCCGGCGACGGCGTGTACGTCCAGCCTGGCGAGTTCTTCGTCGGCTCGGTGTTTGCGAACAAGGACAACAACAAGATCTACTACGGCTCCGGAAAGTACACGCCGTTCGTGTACGAGCTTGAGGGCTGGGACATGAAGAGGAATCCGATCAAGTCCCTTCCGATCGCGAAGAAGACGCGCACAGTCGTGCTTACCGCGTCCGCCACGGCGGATCCGCCGCGCGAGGCGCTGAGGATACGCAAGGCGCTTGGCACGGACCTCGTCGCGGAATTCTCCCCGCGCGCGAACGGATGGGACGGAGCGAACCCCGTGGAGTTCTCCGACGGAGGCGACAAGGTCGAGGTGCGCTGCCTCTACACACCCGAGGCCCTTGCGTTCCGCTGGCATGTGCGCAAGGACACGCCCGTCGTGCCGACGGTCCTGCAGCAGCCCGAGCGTCTCTTCAACCACGACCAGGCGGCAGACACGGTGAGCGTGTATTTCCAGGGCGATCCCGACGCTCCCGCGGGCGGCGCGGCGGAGGGACGTCCGGGTGACGTGCGCTTTACGTGCGGACTCTTCGATGACGGCAAGGGCGGCGTCAAGCCGGTGCTGGTCGGATTCTATCCGGAGTGGAAGGGCGCTGACGCCAAGCCGCAGACGTACAGAACCGTCGCCGGTGGACGCGCGAGCTACGCGCACGTCGGGATTGTGAAGGGCGCGAAGATTGCCGGCGCGCTTGATGAGGACAAGAAGGGCTTCGTAATTGAGGCGGCGATTCCGCGTTCGGCTGTTCCGGTGGCGCGTCCGTTCTCCGGCGGATTCCGCACACGCGTCAACTTCGACGCAAACCTCGGCGGGCACCACCGCTTCTGGTGGTCGAACACCGACGGCAGCGCGAGCCGCGAGACGTACGACGAGCCGACCGAGTCGCGGTTCTTCCCGGGCTCGTGGAGCCTGTGCAAGTTCGCGGGGCTTGGCGACGGACTCGTCATGCGCGCATGGGCGACAATCGGTCCGTTCGGCGGACCCGGCTTTGAGCGCTTCACCTACGATCCGTCCAACAAGGATGAGGTGCGCCGTGCGTGCGAGGCCGCGAAGTACGGACCCGACGCCGAGGCGCCGCGCGCCGACGCGGAGTACAAGGGCGAGACCATCAACGGGTGGTGGGACAAGAAGGAGTCGCTCAAGTGGGAGAGGCAGCCCATCTCCGTCGATGGAGTGCGCATTAAGATGGGCCTCGGCTCGCAGGTGTGGTTCGCGACGACGGCGGTGTGGTCTCCCGCGGACGCGAATGTCGACCTGGATCTCTATTCGCATTTCATGGCGTACGTTACGTGGAAGCTCAACGGAGAGAAGATCGATGTTCCAGTGCAGCTCAAGGAGGATAATCCGACCTACGCTCGCACCAAAGTCACGAAGTCGGTGCAGCTGAAGAAGGGCTGGAACGTCATCGAGGCGCGCGGCTTCTGCCTCGGCTGCCCTCCGTTCCACATCGGCGCGTGCGTGCGCGCGGACGAAGCTCTTCTCTGGAAGCTCAAGACGTCCGTCTTCGCGAAGTGACGCATGTTCGGCTTTCCAAGTTCTTGCGCATATGAATGCGGGTGGTGTCGCAATGAAACCGAAGAAAGAAACTCGCGAGAAGATTCTGGTTCTTCTTAACGACGCCGACATCCTCTGGGGCTTCCAGCGCAGGGGGGTGCGGCGGTACTGCAACCTCCGCGGCTGGGATTTCGTCGAGGCGAAGGTCGGGCCGAAGCTGCCCAGGCTGCGTCCGATCGTCGACTCGGTGAAGCCCGTCGGCATCCTTTCCGCACTCTGGTGCCAGATCCGCAACCAACTGCCGCCAGGCTTCCCCGTCGTCTACTTCGACTGCCCATCGTCGATCGTTCCTCCGTTCGCGCCGCACATCCGCCACGACGCGCGGGCCACGGCCCATCTGGCGGCGCGGGAGCTTACGGCGCTGAAGTGCCGGGCCTACGCGTACGTCGCGTTCTGCGAACCGGCCGAATGGAGCAACGAGCGCGAGCGGTTCTTCGCGGAGGAGATTCTTCGCCGCGGGGGGACGTTCCTGCCGACGTTCTGTCCCCCTGAGACGCGCAAGCTCGAAATCCTCGTGCCGGCATTCAAGGACTGGCTCCGCGGCGTGCCGCGCCGCTGCGGCGTCTTCTGCGCGAACGACAAGATGGCGGAGGCCGTAGTGCTGGCCGCAAACGAACTCGGCATTCCGATTCCTGCGGACATCGCCGTCGTGGGCGTTGACAACGAGGAGGACCGCTGCCTCGGGTGCAGTCCGTCGATCACGAGCATCGCGCCGGACTGGGAGGGGTGCGGTTTCCGCGCCTGTTCGGCGCTGGACGACCTTCTCCGCGGCAAGGTCGACCCTGCGCATCACTTCTTCATACCGCTTGGAATAGCGCGGCGCGAGTCGACAGGCCGGCAGCTGGTCCGGACGGATCCGATGGTCATCCGTGCGGTGAGCATGATCCACGAGCATGCCTGCGAGGGACTGCGTGCCGAGGACGTCCTTCGCAGCATGCACTGTTCGCGCCGTCTCGCCGAAATGCGTTTCCGCGAGTCGACCGGCGCGAGCATCCTCGAGGAGATTCGCCGCGTCAGGTTTGAAAGCGCGAGGGCGCTTCTTGGCCGGACGTCGGCGAGCGTCGAGTCGATCGCCAACCGCTGCGGCTACGCGAGCGTCGCTACCTTCTGCCGCGAGTTCCGCCGCGAGACGGACATGACGCCCGAGGCCTGGCGGAGAAAGGCGAAGTCCGCCGCAACCGCGCCGATGTTCCTCTGAGCGCGCGGCGGAAGAGCTTCAGCGGATTGTGATGTAGAATCCGCAGTTCACGTCGACGTCGAGAGTAGAGGTTTCTGCATCGAAGAAGGCCGATCCGTTGCAGTGTCTGAACCTGACGAGACCGGTGATGCTCTCGGCCGTCGCGGTGGAAGGGGTGCGTCCCTTGAGAATCGTGAAGCGTCCTCCCGCCGGAAGCCTCTTGGCGTCGACCGTGATCGCGGCGAGACCGAGTCCTCCTTCGGGCGCCGGATCGAAGCCGCCGTTTGCGGAGTCCGTCATCTCGATCGTTCCGAGTCCGTTTTCATCGGCGAGGAATTCCAGCGTCGAGCCGCCGCCGATGCTGACCCGGCTGAACTGCGCGAGTGCGCTGCGGCCGATGATGGCGACGCGCGAGGCGTTTGTGACCTCGAGCGCTCCTGCGCAGGACAGCGAGGCGTTGTCGACCAGGAGCACGTTCTGCGACGACGAGGCCATGCGGGAAACCATGCACGAGCCGTTGACTCGCAGGGTTGCGCCGTTCCGTACCTCTGCTCCGTTGCCGACTCCGGCGTAGCCGATGAAGAGGTCGGAGCCGTTCGTGCAGACCGTGCCAGCCCCGGTTACGGACAGGAAATTCCCGCACGCGCGTCCGTCGTATTCGTACTCGCAGTTCTTTCCCGACCTGTCGGCATCTGTGCCGCCGATATACAGCGCGCCGAAGAAATCGGCCCGCGCCCCGTCCGAGACCCGGATGAAGTTGTTGGACGTCGTGTGGCAAAAGCCGACGGTCGTCAGGTTGAAGGAGGCGTACGAGCCGGCGCCCGTTATGTCGATGCCGTTGTCGCAGGCGTCCCAGTATCCGACGATCAAACGTCCGCCGTCGCCGCCGATGCGGAAAGATCCGCCGTCGTTGATCTTTATGCGGTTGCGGTGCGCGGCGGTGAGTCCGATGATCGTGCCGCCGCCGTTCGCGTTCTCGGTGCCCCACTTTTTACCGCTGACGGCGAAGGTGGCGCCGTTCTGGACGATGAGCCTGTTGTCCGATCCGGCGCCCGGCAGACGGTTGGCTCCGTATTCGCTGCCCCAGCGCTTGCCTGGCTCCTCCTTGAGCGGATGCGGGTTGGTCTGGAGGATGGTGCCCTGTCCGGTGACGCGCACGACGTTTCCGGTGCTGCGCTCAGGCGAGTTGTCCCAGTCGTCGCCGATCGTGAAGCCGCGTCCTGTCACGAATACTGCGCCGCCCGAGAGCGTGAACGTGCAGTTTCTGCCCGCGTCGGCGAAAGAGACGTCTTTGTCGGAATATCCGTCGTGGTCGTCGTGGTAGAAGCTCTGCGTGCCGTCGCTGTAGGGCCTGTCGCGGACTGCTAGGAATCTCGAGGCGGGACCGTCGAACGTCACCGATATTCCGCTGCAGCCGTCTGCGAACCTCGCGCCGAGGAAGTCCAGTGCGCCGTTGCGGAACGTGAAGGAGCCGGAGTTCGCGCCGCCGACCAGAAAGTCGCCCGACGTGAAGCTCCATGACTTGCCGCCGAGATCGACGGTCGTCGTGGCGGGACCGTTCGCGGTCGAGAAAAGCGGAGCCTTCGTAGCGGCGTCGTCCGTGAGCGTGACGGTTGATTTCGCAGCCTTGGTGAAGACGGGACTGTCGCCGGATGCCGGCGCGTAGTTCTCGTCCCACTTCGTCCTGTCGCCGAAAGTGCCGTCGACGCCGCTCCAGGTGAGAGTCATCGGATTGTGCTCGTCGGGGTTCTCCTCCGGCGGCTCTTCGCCGACCTGGTAGACACGGACGTAGTCCACCTCGTAGCGCATGGGCATCGCGGAGTCGTCGATGGGTCCGCCGTTGTCGCCTCCGAGGGCGAGGTTGAGCAGGATGTAGTGCTCCTGGGTGAAGGGACAGTGCCCCTGCCAGTGCCAGCCCCACGAGCCCTCGTTTATCGCGTCCTTCGTGAGCACGTCGTTGAGGAGCTCGTCGTCGAGGTAGATGCTTACCTTCTCCTCTGTCCAGTCCATGCGCCATACGTGATACTTGTTGGTCCAGTCGGGATCCTTGCCGGTGAAGTGCGTGAGCTTCGTCTGGGATCCGTCCCACTTGCCTGTCCACTGTCCCCACGGGGAGCTCCAGCAGTAGTTGGCGAGGATGATCGGATCGCCGTTGCCGCCGTTGGAGCGGTAGAACTCCATGATGTCCATCTCGCCGTTGGACGGCCAGTCGTACTTAACGCCAAGCGTCCAGATCGCAGGCCAGGCGCCGGGCGCTGTAGGGATGCGCGCGCGCACTAGGATGCGTCCGTACTTGAAGGCGTGCTTGCCGGACGTGTTGATGCTCGCGGAGGTGTAGTCGGCGTATTCGCGGTCGGCCCTCCACTGGTTGCCTCCCGTCAGGGCGGGGTCGTGATAGCGTGCGTTGGCGATGCGCTCCTTGCGGGCCTCCAGCACCAGCCGTCCGTCCGCGCAGACCGCGTTGCCGGACTGGTAGTACTGTGCCTCGTGGTTGCGGACGAATCCCGTCTCGCTGCCCCAGCTGGCGGGATCGGGCGCTCCGTCAACGTCGAATTCGTCGTGCCAGACGAGCTTGTAGCCGTCGATGCGCGGCGGCTTCGCGGAGTCGACCGCGTACGGATCCGCGGCGGCGGCGAGGAGGGGTGCGATAAGAGCGGTGAGGAGTATGCGCTTCATGACGGTTCCTGTCCCTTGCTGTTTATTCAAATACGACGCCGCTCCAGCCCGCGGGTTTGAGCATCGCCTCACCGGGCTGGTCGTTCACGAGGTTGGTGTGCTTGTTGGCGCGGTAGATGCGCGCGACGTTGACGGTTCCGGCGGGATCGGACGCGATCACGCCCGCGTCGCCGCGCCAGTTCGCGCCCGCCGCGGGAGCCGCGAGGCCGAGCTCCTTCCAGGTGACGGCGAGATCGACTGTGACGCCGTTGTCGCGCAGCTTCACGGACGGCTTCGCGGCGAGCCGCGTCACGCTGTCGAAGCGGACGCTCTGCACGGGCGAGTTGAAGGTGTATCCCTCCGCAGCCGTCGCGCCGGCTGCGCGCGGACGCATAAGGACTACCGCGGTTCCGTCGCCGAACGGCGCGACCATCAGGCGGAGATCGCCGTCGGCCGGATCCTGTCCCTTGTTGGCCGACGCCGAGAGCTGCATGTCGACGGAATCGCCCGTCTTGAAGAGGAGCCGCCAGTCCTTGCCCGTGTTCTTCCACGGCGAATCGTCGCCGAACACATCCCAGCGCAGATACAGGCGCTCGGCGTCGTAGGAGGCCTTGAAGTCGGCGTGTACGGACTGCCCCTCGCTGCGGATCTCGGCGCGAGGCGCCTTGCCGAAGTCGGGCGAGCCGTCGGCGGAGAGCGCGGCCTTCGCGACCTTGATAGGCTCTACTGGCTTCGCGAGCGCGAGGGCGCGGCGGAGGTTGTCCGACTCGGCCTTCGCGAGGTCGGCGGTCGTGACGGAGATCGTGGTGGACGGAGCGCGGCGGATCGTCTCGAGTCCGTCTATGCGGATGATGTTGCCGCCCTGGTTGGCGGGGATTGGTCCCGAGGCGCGCATTTTCCCGTCGCGCTGGCGCGCGAAGGCGCCGCTGAAGGGCTCGCCGCGTCCGTTGAGCGTCGCGAACGAGGTCTTCCTCAGGACGTCGGGATCGGACGGCATGAGCGGACCAGGCAGGCGGTTGTCCTTCGTGAGGCGGTTGACGTAGAGTCCATCCGTCGTAAGGAAGTAGTCCTCGCCGAGGTTGCCGCGTATCATCACGACGTCGGCGTCTCCGCAGCCCTTGGCGTAGCCGAGGATCTTAAGGCATCCGATGAGGAGTCCAGGGCGCGGCATCGGCGCGTTGTGCGATCCGTGCACCTGATGGAACGGCGAGTCGTAGCGCCAGAGCACCTCACCCGTCGACTTGCGCCAGCCGGCGACATAGGCGTGGCTTCCGTTGCGGAAGAATCCGACGACGAGGTCCTTCCCCGGGATTGATGTCGCTGCGTCGGACGGTTCGAAGCCGGGGTTGTCGTACGGTCTGTATCCCTTGAGCGAATATACCGGGCGTCCGCCGTCCCTGAAGGAGACGGGAATGAGACGTCCCCAGGTGTGGCGGCGCGACTTGGGCTCGGTTGCGGAGACGAAGAAGCCGAGGTCTTCGGTGTCCGTCGGGATTCCGCCGAGCGCGTTGAACGCGAGCGACCTGCCTTCGCCGTCTTCGGGGATCTCGCACTCGTCGGGCTGCACGTAGCCGTCGTTGTTGAAGTCGTTCCAGAGGACGGAATCCTTCTCGTCGCGATTTGCCCACGCGGAAGGATTGTCCTTGAGTGCGCTGCGGAGGTACCCGACGGTCGTGATTCCGGCGACGGGCTCCCATGCGCCCTCGCCGGTGCGCATCAGCATGAGGAACGAGGATTTGCGGTCCCAGCCGGCGGCGCTGAAGTATTCGCGCTCAGCGCCCGAGGCGGACGAGCAGAAGACGTCGCCAGTGTGGAAGGGGGTGTGTCCGGGCATGATGGCGGCGCCCTTTGCGGGGTCGGGGTTGTACATCGTGCCGAGCACCTTCCATCCGCCGGTCGCCGGATCGACCTCTATTTCGTTCATCTCCGCGAAGGCGCGGTCGGGACGGTCGGCGTGGATGAAGGTGAATTCGCCGGCGTATCCTGAGTTGCCGATGAATTCGCGCTCGAAGGCGCCGTCGGGCTTCCAGACCGAGATGCGGCGCGGGCTGCGCTGGTTCTCCGCGGCCCACACGCGTCCCTCCGCGTCGACGGCGATGCCGGTGGCTTCGCGCACTCCGTCGCGGTCGAACCGTCCAGCCCTGGCGCGGCCGCCTTTGCGTCCGAAGGCGCCGGCGGGTTTGCCTGCGGCGTCGAAGCGCTTGATGCGGCAGTCGGGTCCGTTGTCGGAAACGTAGAGCGAGCCGTCGGGTCCGAGCGCGAGTGCTACGGGCGCGCCGAGCGTGTCGCCGAGGGAGAGTTTCGCGGAGGTGCCCGAGGCGAGGTCGAGGCGGCAGACGTCGCGGCCAGAGACGAAGTACAGCGACGTCGCGTCGAGGGCCAGCGGAACAGGGAAGTCGACCGGTCGACCTGTGAGTCCAGTCGGAACCGGTCTGCCCGCCTTGGCGAGGTCGTCGAGGCGGTAGATGCGTCCCGCCGCGCCCGTTTCGGCGTCGAAGAGGCGGATGGTGCCGTCGCCGAGAAGGGCGGCTAGCGTCGTTTCCGTCGCGGCGAGGGCGAAGATGCGCGGCGGCTTCTCGCCTGCGGGCAGGCCGAGGAAGTCTCCGAATCGCATGGGCATTTCCCCTCCGTCCCTGAAGGGGAGGTAGGCTCCGGTGGCGGCGTCGAGACGCGCGAACTGGTCGGTCGTCTTGCCCCAGTCGTTCGGCGAGATGAAGACATGGCGCGAGCTTGCGGCGAGAACATAGGAGCCGCGCTTCTCGCTCCATATCTTGCGTCCGTCAGGATTCACGGCAAAGGTGGCGTATCCGCCCTCGGCGAAGGCGCTGGCGAAGACGATGTTGGTGCCTGCGGAGGCGGCGCGCGAGACGGGTGCGTGGTCCGCGCCCCATGCGCCGCGGCCGTCGCCGGTCTCCCAGACGGGGTGGCCGGGATTGTAGAATGTCGTCTCCCACCAGCCGTCGACCTGTCCGGAGCCGAGCGCGGCGACGGTGTAGTCGCCATCTGCGACGAGCTTTCCTGTTTCGTCCGTTCCGTCCCACATCACCTCGACGACCGTGCGTCCGTCCTTCTCTCCGACGGCGAAGTCCTCGGTGCGGTATCCGCCCGCGATGTTGCGCACGCGGCGTCCGTCGTGGTCGTTGAGCGCGACGGTGAAGAACTCGCTGCCGGCGGGGATCTCGGCGCGCACGCGGATCGTGCCCTCTGGCTTGATGATCTTGCGCCTGTAGACGCGCTTCTCGGCAGGGCCCTTCGCGAGTAGCGTCGCGTCGCCCCAGGCCTGCTTTGCGGTCCAGAAGAACTCGCGCGTGAGCACGCCCGGCTGGAGGTTGTCCTTGTAGGAGTGGAGCGGCCACCCGCTGCCCGCGGGGGCGGCCCAGTAGAATTCGAGGCCGAGCTTCATCACGTCGCCTGCGGTGGCGGAGGGTTTCGCCGCCTCGGGCTGGAAGACGGACCACGGAATGCGGCACTCCTGCGTGAAGCCGCGTCCGTCTGCCGCCGCCCTGTAGGCGATCGCGACTCCTCCGCCGAGTTCCCATTCGCCAGGCTTGCCGGTGTAGAAGAGCCTGTGCAGGGACGACGTGTCGCGCTTGCTGTCGAAGTCCCAGTACTCCACGTCGAGCGCGGGCTTGTCGCCCTCGAAGCCCCAGATCGTTATCCACACGCCGAGGCCGTCCGGCGTGAGCGAGCGCAGCTGTATGGCGTCCGTCTGCCAGCCCTTGTCCCTGTTCTCGAGCGGGTTGACCTTGGAGTTGAGGGGCAGCGGATCGCGCCAGTCGAAGGCGAGGTAGAGTCCGTCTTCGTCCCACATCGCAGCGGACCTTACGGAGAACGTGTCGCGCGAGTCCCAGTCCGCAAAGCTCCAGATCTGCCCGGAGAGGTCCCAGTCGGAGAAGTCCCCGTCGATCGCCACGGACTGCGTGCGCGGGACGACGCAGAGCCCCTCGTTCTGGGTCTGGTTGCCGTACATGTTGCCTTCGGCGGCGTAGAGCTGGGCTGCGAATGCGGCCGCGGAGGCGAGAGCTGTGATCGTTCGGACTGACATTAGGGACTCCTTGTTTAGTGCAATTTCGGAAATTATACCACGGGAACATCACCCGGTATATTCCGTTTGCGCAATAAAGTTTCGCGGTCGTGCCGGGTGCATCCCCCCTGTCGGTGGGGGTGGCATCCTGCGCGGAATAATGGTAGAATTTAGGCGATGATTGGATAGGGGGCTTCACCTCGTGCTATACGGCGGGTGCCGTGCATATGGTGGGTTTCCGGCGAATAACGGAGATAAATCATGAGAATGCTGTCATTAGGCGTGACTCTGCTTGCCGGGCTGTCGCTCGGCGCGGCCGAGAACATGGTAGGGTTCCAGACCCAGAACGAAGGCTTCTTCGCCGTGCCAGCGAAGGGCGGGGTGAAGATCGACGGCGACGCGTCCGAATGGGACCGCTCCGGCGAGATCCAGAGCTACCGCGACACGTCGGTGAAGGACACGTATTCCGTCCGCACCAGCGCGATGTGGGACGAGACCAACCTCTACATGCTCTTCGTGTGGCGCGATCCGTCTCCGCTCGGCAGCAAGATAAACCCCGCGTTCGACCCGAGCCGCGGATGGGTCGCGGACGCGGAGCAGCTGCGCATCCTCGCGGGCGAAAACGCGTTCTGGACTACGACGTGGCTCTACGACGGGAAGGTCCCGGCGCTTGGTTTTGACGCGATGGACGCAAAGGACCTCTGGAATCCCAAGCGCTTCGACGAATTCGTGCTGTACAACAACGACGGCTCTCCCGAGCTCGGCAAGGGCTTCGCGTCGGCGTACAAGGTCTCGGAGGACGGACGCGGCTTCGTGCACGAGCTGCGCATTCCGTGGTCCGCGCTGCGCACCAAGGGCGAGCTCGGCAAGGTGATCCGCGTCGGCATGGAGTTCCTCTGGAGTGATCCCTCCGGCAAGACATTCCCCGAGCACCGCTGCGTCGACAACATGCAGCCCGGCAAGCTCTCGCGCGAGTTCTACTGGACCGCCAAGGACGCCTGGGGCGACCTCAAGCTCGTCGGCGAGAGCGTCAAGACACCGCGCCGCTACGTTCCCGACGTTCCCGTCTCGAAGGGCGCGATCGCCTTCTCGTTCGAGGTCGAGGAGCCGGCCTCGCTTCTCACCGTCGCGATCGACGACGCCGAGGGGCGCCGCGTCAGGAACCTTGTCGGCGGCGCGGACGTCGAACTCTACACCGAGTCGTCCGAGGGCGGCAAGCGCAGGATTACGGTGCGCTGGGACGGACTTGACGACGACGGCGAGGCTGTAAGGCCTGGTGTCTACACGGCGCGTCCGCTCGTTCTCGGCAAGCCTCTCCACGGAACATACGAGCGCTGCTTCTACAATCCCGGCACGCCGCCCTGGGGCACGGTCGACGGATCGGGCGCGTGGGGAGCTGACCACTCCTTCATGCGCGTTGTCTCCAAGTCCGGCGACGGAATGGTCGTCTGGTGCGATTTCGCTGAAGGCGGATCGGGGACGATCGGAATCGGAGCCGACGGACTCAAGAAGTGGGGCAACGTGCGCGGCTCGTCAGTCGCGTCCGCCAACGCGCGCTGGGCCTACTCGGTTCCGAACGACTGGAACACCATGGGCGAGCTTCTTCTCCGCCTCGACGCGAAGACTGGCGCCTTCGCGCCGTTCGTGCAGGACGGCAAGGAGCTCCCGATGCCGCTTTCGCTTGAGGCGCTTCTCGGAGAGGGCGCGCTCAAGCGCGCGAAGGTTGTCGGGCTTTCGGCCGACGAGGGCGCGTTCGCGCTCGTGCAGGGTGACGGAACAGTGGTGGTGTGCGACGCAGAGACCGCCGCCGTCCGGTTCCGCGGCGCATTGCCCGCGAAGCCCGAGTTCTCCGGCAATTTCTCCTGCGTCCTCTCCGGCGACGTGCTCTGGTACTTCCATGGCAATGTCCTCTGCGCACTGCCTCTCAAGGAAGGAGTGAAGGTCTCCGTGCCGAAGCTCGAGGGAATCGGCGTCGCCAGCGCGCTCGCCATCGACGCGGACGGCGCGTTCAACGTGCTGGACAACGGACCCGACTCGCAGGTCAAGAAGTACACGGCCGACGGACGCCTAGCCGTCACGTTCGGCAAGAAGGGCGGGCGCCCCTCGCAGGGCCACTTCGAGAAGGACGGCATCTACGCTGGCAGCTCCGTCGCGGTCGACGCTAAGGGCTTCGTGTGGGTGACTGAGAACTCCAACCGTCCGCGCCGCATGTCGGTGTGGAATCCGGACGGATCGTTCGCGCGCGACTACGTGGGCACGACCGGATACTGCGCGTCCAACACGTTCCTCCACGACAGCGACCCGACGTGCGCCTACGCCGAGG
Source organism: Kiritimatiellia bacterium (assembly GCA_016296065.1). Classification (GTDB taxonomy): domain Bacteria; phylum Verrucomicrobiota; class Kiritimatiellia; order RFP12; family UBA1067; genus UBA1067. The sequence continues at coordinate 55,284 of JAEDKA010000006.1, read as the reverse complement.
GCAACGAGATCCGCTTCGAGGGCAAGCGCGGCTGGCGCGTCGCCGAACTCATCCAGACGCCCGACGCGTCGAAGATAGGTTCTGCGGAGGGCGACCCCGCGCCGAGGCTCGACGGCAACGGACACATGTTCTTCTCGTCCGCCTCCGGAAAGCGCCGCGAGTACCTCGTCTCCGGCGGAGACTACGGCTGCGCCTTCGTCGTGTGCATGCGCGACGAGAAGTCCGGCTCGTGGAAGACCGTCGCCGCCATCGCCGACATCGCGAACATCCAGCAGGGCTTCGGCGGAGAGTACAACGCGCAGATCGTGAAGCCCGCGAAGGGCCAGTTTGCGGACTGCGATCCGGCGGACGTCCTCGCGTGGACCGACCTCAACGGCGACGAACTCGTGCAGCGCTCCGAGTGCACGATATTCCCTGCGAGGGAGAAGACGCCGGTCGGCACCCGCTGCGAGTTCGGCAAGCCCGGCATCCCGTGCATGGACGGCAAGGGCTGGTACAGGCGAGCAAATCCCACCGACTTCTCGATATACGCCGCGGCGCTCCGCAACGAGCGCGGAACGTGGCGCATCCGCCCCGCGTCGTACACTAAGGACGGCGCGCCGGTCTACACGAAGGACAGCTGGTCGCGCGTTCCGCTTGCGGACGAGTGGTCGCTCATGGAGTCGACCCCCGTTCCCGGAACGGACAAGGTGATCGCCTTCGCCCACAGGAACGTCGCCGGCAAGGAGAGCGTCTGGATTCTCGGCTTCGACGCGAAAACGGGGCGCGAGCTCTGGAAGTATCCCTCCCGCTACCACAGTGTCCACGGCTCCCACGGCTCTCCGATGGCGCAGCCCGGACTCCTCATCGGCTGCCTCAGGATCTGCGGATTCGTCCCTGGCGTGGACGGCGCTCCGTCGACGTTCATGATCCGCGGCAACCTCGGCGAGGACTACTGGCTCACGGAGGACGGACTCTACGTCAGCGCGTTCCTCAAGGACGGACGCATCCCCTCGCCGCGGCTTCCCGCCACCGAGGAACAGCTCGCGCCCATGCCCATCGAGGGCTTTACGGGCGGCAGCGAGCACTTCTGCGGCTGGGCTGGACGTCAGGACGACGGCGTCGCGCGCATGTCGTGCGGCATCGCAAGCCAGGCGGGCATGGTCGTCAGGATCGACGGACTCGAGTCCGTGCGCCAACTCAAGACGGTTGCCATCAACGTCGATGACGCGCTGCTCGCGAAGGCGGCAGCCGAGCGCGCCGCGCGCGAAGCGGCGGAGAAGGGTCCGAAGTCGCTTTCCGTCAAGCGCGTCAAGGATGCCGCGGAGCTCGCCGCGGTCGCGCCGATTACGGTGTCGCGTCCTGGGCAGATCGAGGCGGCCGACGTCAGGCTCGGCTGGAACGACGAGTCGCTTCTCGTGATGTGGGACGTCACCGATCCGGACTCGACCTGGAAGAACGGCACGACCGACGTGACGCTTCTCTTCAAGGGCGGCGACGCGGTCGACATCCAGCTGCGTCCTTCCGCCGAGGCTGGCGACGTGCGCGACGGCGACGTGCGCGTGCTCGTCGGGCCGATCTCCGGACAGACCCGCGCGCTCGTGATGCGCGAGAAGGCAAAGGGCGCCGCGGCGGACGCGAAGCGCACCTACTCCTCGCCCGTGTCGACGCGCGTGTTCGATTCGGTTGTCCTTGACGGACGCGTCAAGACGTCCGCTTCGATGACCGGCAACGGCGTGAGGGTTGTCGTGGAGATTCCGTGGGCGATCGTCGGCGCGAAGGGCGCGAGCGGTCTCGCTCTCAAGGGCGACGTCGGCTTCCTCTCGTCCGACGCTGCGGGCGAGCACACGATGCTCCGCACGTACTTCTTCAGCAAGAACACCGGCCTCGTGAGCGACATCCCGATGGAGGCGAAGCTCATGTGCGAGAGCTGGGGCGACATCGTTCTCGAGTAAAGCAGGGTAAAAAATGAACATCAGAACATACACTGCGGCATTATTCGCGGTTTTGGCCCTCTCCGCCTCGGCGGAGGGGGGCATCCGTTCGTGGGACCTCTGGCGCGACACGTCGGGACACGTCATCAATGCGCACGGCGGCGGAGTGATGCACGACGGCGGCGAGTACTGGTGGTACGGCGAGCACAAGGTCTACGGCGAGGCGGGGAACGCCGCGTGGGTCGGAGTGCATGCGTACAAGTCGAAGAACCTTGTCGATTGGGAGGACCGCGGCATTGCGCTGAAGGTCTCCCAGGATCCGGCGAGCGAGATTGTCGCCGGATGCATCATAGAGCGTCCGAAGGTCGTGCGCAACGCGAAGACCGGCAACTACGTGATGTTCTTCCACCTGGAGCTCAAGGGGAAGGGGTATTCCGCCGCCAAGACGGGCATCGCGCTCGCAAACCGCCCAGAGGGACCGTTCGTCCTCGTCAAGACGCTGCGTCCGAACGGCGCAATGAGCCGCGACATGACGGTGTTCGTCGATGACGACGGGAAGGCGTACCATTTCTTCTCGTCCGAGGACAACCGCACGATGCATGTCGACGAGCTTACGGACGACTACCTCGACTACACCGGGAAAAGCACGCGCATCTTTGAGAACGACGAGACGGAGGCGCCGGCTGTGTTCAAGCACGGCGGATGGTACTGGCTCATCGGCTCCGGATGCTCTGGATGGTCGCCTAACACGGCGCGGCTCTACCGCGCGAAGTCTCCTTCAGGACCGTGGGAGAGGCTCGGCAATCCCTGCCGCGGACGCAATCCGAACAACGGGATGGGGCCGGAGCTGACCTGGGGCGGGCAGTCCACGTTTGTCCTTCCTGTCGCGGGGAAGCCGGACGCGTTCATCGCGATGTTCGACATATGGCGTCCGCACAACCAGCTCGACAGCAGATACGTGTGGATGCCGATTAGGTTTGACGATGACGGCATCCCGTACTGCGATTGGGTCCCCGAGTGGAATCCGTCGGAACTGTAAACTCATGCTCCTCTCTGTAACATGATGTTACGGAGAGGAAGTGTTGCATTTGGTAAAATATCTGCACCTTGCCGTGCGTCTGACGAATCGCCTATTCCCCCCTGGCGTTTCCCATACAGACCGCGGCATGGTTTTTTTGCCTACTGGAACCTGAGCAGGAACAGGCTGAAGATGTCGGATAGCCTGACGGGCCAGAGTCGCGTGGGGCGTTCTGCCTCGAGCGGACTCTGAATGAACTCGGGGAGGTCCGGCAGGAAGTCGAGTCCCGCCATCTCTTCGAGTTCGTCGATCGAGACGAGCGATCTCGCCGCCCATTCCCACCACGAGACATTTTGGTCGAAGACGACTGCTAAGGCCCTCACGTCCAGGCCTTCCTGTGCCACGACGACCTGGAAGAGCTGTCCGGGGACTTCTACGTCGGATCCGCTTATCGTCTCGCCGTTTTTGTTTGGGATGCAGCCGACGATCACCCAGATTTCCCCGTACCTGGCAGGCCAGAGGTCGGCGATGCGGTGTTCGAGGTTGCGCCACACGCCGCGGTTGAGTGCGGGACTCTGCGGCGTGATGTTGGACATCATGAATGTTTTCTTCTGCTCGGAGGAGCCATAGCGCGATTCAATCGCGTGGTTCGGCACCATGTGTCCGCGATCGTAGCCTGACTTTTCGTAGGCCGAAGCCGCCGGGGAGTTGACGGCCTCCCTGTCCTTGGTGAAGCTGGGACGCTTGTCGGTCTGGTAGAGAACGTCTGGAACAACGTGGTAGGCGCACCAGACTGGGCGTCTGAGAGAAGGGGACCAGCCGACGACGAACTCGCCGCGGTTGAGGACGGTTATGTCTGCGGGCTGGATGTTTCCGACGCGTTTCGGCGCGCCGGCGAAAAGGACGCTGCCGGACGGCGGCTCAGTGTCGTATTCGTAAACGACGTCGTATCCCGTGAGGCCCATTCCGTCCGTCAGGTCGGAGAGTCCGTTCCCGACCCAGTAAAGCGACGCGACTGCGAAGCCCGGCCACGACTGCTCGCGCGCAAGGCGCCATTCCTTCGGCTGGTGGACGAAGGATATGGCGGCCCATGCGACGAGCAGGTAGCCTAGGGTGAGCGCGAGGACCGTCCACAGGGCGATCCTGCGCGTTAGGGACATGCGTCCTTTTTTCTTTTTCCTTTTGCGTGCCGCGCTCATAGGTCGGGGAGCTCGATGCGGATCGTGCGGCTCTTCATGGCCTGGGTCCGCTTGAGATCGACATCGTTGGCAGAGTGTCGCTTGACGCCGTCATCGCGGTTGTCCGGCACTACGAGCTTTGCGCCGCACGCCGGGCACTCGGTCTCCTGTCCGATCATGTCCGGCGAGGCCTCGATCTCGGTGTGGCAGTGGTCGCAGAGGAATGAAGTGAATCCGTCGTCGTTCATGTTCATATTCCAAGTTTGGTTGCGCTGCGCCACGCGTAGTACTTCTTGAGCTTGAGCTTCTTGGCGGCAGCTTCGTCGCAGAAGATCCAGCAGTCGTTGTGCGCCTGGAGAGCCGAGGCGGTGCAGAACTGGCTCATCGGGCCTTCGACGCATCCCTTGATCGCGTCCTGCTTGTTCTCGCCGAAGGCGAGGAGGATGACTTTCTTCGCCTCGCAGATCGTTCCGACGCCCATGGAGAGCGCGCTCTTCGGGACGGCCTTCATGTCGCCCTTGAAGAAGAGTCGTGCGTTGTCCTTCACGGTCGAGGGCGTGAGGTAGACGATCGACGTGCGGCTGTTCAGGGAAGTGCCGGGCTCATTGAACGCGATGTGTCCGTCGGAGCCGATGCCGAGCACCTGTATGTCGATTCCGCCGGCCTTCTTGATCTGCGCCTCGTACGCCTCGCACTCCTTGACGGGATCCTTGGCCATTCCGTTGAGGACGTGCGTGTTGGAGAGCTTGATGTCGATCTTCTCGAACAGGTTCTTGTTCATGAAGTACCGGTAGCTCTGGTCGTGCGTGCCGGGAAGCCCGACATACTCGTCGAGGTTCCAGCTCTTGACCTGCTTGTAGCTGACCTTCTTCGCCTTGACTGCCTTGGCCATCTCGGAGTACATCAGGACTGGCGTGGAGCCGGTCGCGAGGCCGAGGATGGTCTTCGGATTCTTCTTTACCGCGGCGGTTATCATGTCTGCGGCAAGCTTTGACGCTTCTTCTTTCGTCTTGCAGATTACGACTTCCATTTTTTTATTTGCTCCTTTCGTTGTCTGTTGAGTGGTCTGAATCAATGTAGAAGGGCTTGAGAGGCAGCGGCTTGCGGCTTGCAGCGGCCGGCTGTCGGATGCCTGTTTCCGGCTGTTCGCTGCCGGCGGTAGGCTGCTGAATGGCTGCTGCCGGCTGTTCGCTTGCATCGGCCGGTGTCGCGGGCGTGCTCATCGTCGCGCGGTATATTGCGCGGATTCCGAGCGCGAGGAGGAGGAGAATGACGAATGCGCCTGCCGCGAGGGCGACGATGCGCCAGTTTACCAGCGCGAGAGGCGACGGTTGCTGGTCCGAATCGTCTGGTAGGGTCCCTGCGTATCGCGACAGCGGCGCCTTCGAGGCGCTGGTGGATCCGAAGTCGAGTTCCGCTCGCTTGGGCGGCGGCTCGGTCGCGTCGGGTTCGGCTGGGCCGCGGGCCTGTTCGGTCGCGTGCGTTTGTGCGGGCGCCGCCACTGGCTTCTGCGGCAGGCCTTTTGCCCCGGTCGCGTGCCTGTCGGAGTATATCGCCATGAAGGATTCGATCATCGGCTTGGGATCGAGCCCCACGGCTTCGCAGTAGAGCTTCACGAAGCCGCGTCCGTATATCGGAGCGACGATTTTGTCGAAGTTCTCGTTTTCGAGCCCTTCGACCGTTTGGACCATCATGTGGGTCTGCTCGGCGACTTGGCCGACGCTCAGTCCCTTGGCCTCGCGCGCGGCGCGGAGGGTCTTTCCGAATTCGATCATTGCTGTTCCTCCCTGTTGAATAGATTTTCGTCTTCAGGCGCTTCGGACACGCCGTCCGCCGGCTGTTCCTCCGGCGCGGCGTCCTGCGGCGCCTGCTCTTCGGCGACCGTGCCGCCGTTGAATATAGCGAGAAGCTGCTGCTGGTCCATGATGATTGGACGCGGACCCGCGCCCTGCTGCGGACCGATGACGCCAGCGTCTTCGAGCTTGTCGCAGAGCTTCGCGGCGTGGTTGTATCCGATTCCGAGCCTGCGCTGGAAGTGCGAGACCGACGCGCGGTTTGTGTTGATGATGCACTCGAGGGCGCGCTTGAAGAGGTCCGCGTCCTCGCTCGCCTTCACCTGCTCGCGCGCGGAGGGTCCGCTGTCCTCCTGCTTCTGGTTGTCGGGATCGTCCTCATTCGATGCGAAGGGGTCTTCGATCGACGCCTCCTTGACGCGTCCGAGCTTTTTCGCGAACGTCTCGTCGAACTGGAGGTTGGAGTGCTCCTGGATGAAGTTGGTGATGTTGGCGATTTCGCCGTCCGAGATCCACGCGCCCTGTGCGCGCACGAGGAGTCCGTCCTTGCCGCGGAATAGCATGTCGCCCTTGCCGATGAGGTTTTCCGCGCCGGAGTCGTCGAGAATCGTGCGCGAGTCGACGGCGGAGGCGGTCTTGAACGCGACGCGTCCCGGGATGTTCGCCTTGATCGCGCCGGTGATGATCTTCGCGTCAGGACGCTGCGTGGCGAGGATGAGGTGGATTCCGGCCGCGCGTGCCTTCTGGGTGATGCGCTGGATGTCGGGGTTTACCTCCTTGCCGCACTGGCCGATGAGGTCCGCCGCCTCGTCGATGATGATTACGATGTACGGCACGGTCTTCGGCATGTCGTTCGTCGCCGTGTCGCTCCCGCCGAACATGTCGGGCTGCGAGAACGTCGTGCGGTGGTTGAAGTCGTAGATGTTCCTCACCCTGGCGCGGGCGAACAGCTTGAGGCGCTTTTCCATCTCGGCGACGGCCCAGTGGAGCGAGAAGACGACCTTGCGGTTGTCCGTGATCACGGGCACGAGCAGGTGCGGTATCGCGGAGTAAGGCGTGAACTCGACGCACTTCGGGTCGACCATGATGAGCTTAAGCTGCTCGGGGGTGCGCGTCATGAGGAGGCCGCATATGAGCGAGTTGAGGCACACCGACTTGCCCTGTCCGGTCGCGCCGGCGACAAGCATGTGGGGCATCGACGCGAGGTCGGCGACGAGCTCCTTGCCGTCCGCGCGCTTTCCGAAGAGGAGCGGAAGCTCCGCCTTCGAGTCGCGCCAGGCGTCCGACTCGAATATCTCGCGGAAGGATATTCCCGCGGGCTTGCGGTTCGGCACCTCTATGCCGATCTTGTCCTCGCCCGGGATCGGCGCCTCGATTCGCAGGGACTTCGCCTTGAGCGCCATCATGAGCGTCGCCTGGAGGGAGGTGAACTTCTCCGGACGCGTCCCCGGCTCGGGCGTGAGAGCGTATTTTGTGACGACCGGACCCTGCACGGTGTACGCGAGCGTCGCGTTGACGTCGAAGAGCTTCAGCGTGTCCACGAGCTTCTGCGACATCTCGCCGACATCGCTGTGGTCCGCCATCGTCGTCCTCAGCGGATTTAGCAGCGACAGCGACGGGAGGATGTACGGACCCTTGTCCTCGACAGGCGCTTCCTCCTGCTCCCCGGACTCCGCAGGGGCGGGCTTGGGTTTCGCGGCGCTTGCGGCGGGGGCGGAAGGAGCGACCGGCGCGGCGGGTGGGGCGGGCGGGCGTGCGGCGGCCTCGCGTTCGGCCCTTGCCGCTTCGCGAGCGGCGCGCGCGGCCTCCTTCGCGGCGGCTTTCTCGGCTTCCTTCTCGGCGCGGATGCGTTCCTTCTCGGCCTTTGCCTGCTCCTTCTCGAGCCTCGCCTGCTCCTTGGCGGCCTCCCGCGCTTTGACGGCGGCCTCGTATGCCTCAAGCTGGCGTTCGTATTCCTCCTTGGAGCCAGCTGTCTCGGGAGTCGGCGCGATGCGTCCGCTCATCGTCGCCCAGCGGTAGAGCGAGGCGAAGAAAGCGGCTATGTTGCGCACGCCGATTGTCTCGATTGCCGCGACAAGGGCGAGGACGACCATGATGACGGATGCGCCGAAGTCGCTGAGAAGTGGCGAGAGGAGCCTGCCCATGACGAGATAGCCCACGACTCCGCCCGCGTTGGCGATGTTGTTGCGCTCGACCGCGGCGGAAATGCCGGGAGCGTGGCGCTGCGCGACCTGCAGGAGGCACGCGCTTGCGGCCAGGAGCAGGATCAGCCACGCGAAGCGGCGGAGTCCGCCGATGCGGCGTCCGGCGATGCGGAAAACGCCGAGAACGACGCAGACGACCGGGACGATCCACACGGCGAGCCCGAATAGCTGATAGCCATAGTAGGCGAAGGCGTCGCCGAGCGGACCTATCCAGTTCGTCGAAGCCTCGGCGGGGATTCTGAGCGATGCGACGGCGCGCCAGTCGTAGGTTAGGAGGGCGACGAGCGGGAATAGCGATATTGGGATCAGCCAGATGCAGAGAAGCCAGCCCAGGACGCTTCTCTCACTCCTGGGGTCTGTCAGGCTGGAAGATGTGTCGGTCATTTGATTCCTGTGTGAAGCCGATGTCCGGCTTGAGTGAATGGTATACGATTATCGCGAGGACGAGCGCGAGGAGCTTGAGCCCCCAGTTGTGCGTGAGGACCGAGAACAGCCGGCGCAGCATTCCGCCGCGTTTTTTCTCCGCCTTCATGAGCGACCTCCCTTCGCGAATAAGCCTATTGTGTTGCGCAGGAGGCCGCGCAGCCTGCCGACGCGCTTCGACCCGCCGACCTCGGTCGGGAGCGCCTTCGAAACCCAGCGCATCACCGACTCCTCGCGCTGCGCGCCGCTGTAGCGGAAGAGCCTTCCGTTGCGCGCTACGGAGATGTCTCCCGTCTCCTCGGACACCACCACGACGAGCGCATCGGTGTCTTCGGAGAGTCCCACGGCCGCGCGGTGTCGCATGCCGCTGGATATGAGGTTCGGGTTGTTCGAGACGGGGAATATGCAGTGCGCGGACGAGACGTGCCCGTCGCGCATGACCATCCCGCCGTCGTGGAGCGGCATGGGCGGCGTGAAGATGCACGTCACCAGCTCCTTCGAGAACACCGCGTCGAGGCGGATGCCCGTCTCCTCGTATCCGCGCAGGGAGATGCCCCGCTCGAAGGCTATGAGCGCGCCCATGCGGCGCTCGGAGAGCGCCATGAGCGTCTCGACTACAAGCTCCGGCGTCGCGGCGTTGCCAGGCCCGTACTTTGGCCGCTCGAGATATCCGAACGCGCCGACGGCCGAGAGGATGCGGCGGATCTCCGGCTGGAAGATGACGACCGTGGAGACGGCGATGTAGACAAGGAGGAACTGTACGATTCTTGTGAGGACGTCGAAGTGGAACAGGTACGAGAACGCGGTGAGGGCTGCTGCGAGGATGCCGAAGCCCATCAGGGCCTGGCCGAAGCGCGAGCCCTTGGCGCCCTTGAGGATTGCGTAGATCACGATGTAGAGGATCGCGATCTGGATCACGTCCGAGGCGCTGACGCGGGGTAGCTGTATCGCGAAATCGCTCACAGACCCTCCGTTTTGGCGTTTCCTGGGGCGGATGGAGCCGCCGCGGACATGGGATCCTCCTTCTCCGGCTCCTTCATCTCGATGCCGACGAGCTTCGCGACGTCGCGTCCGTCCATCGTCTCGCGCTCGAGGAGGGTCTTCGCGAGGAGCTCGACCTTGTCCTTGTTCTCGGTAATCTCCTGTTCGGCGCGCGCGTAGGCGTCTGTGACGAGCTTGGAGACCTCCGCGTCGATCGCGCGCGACGTCTCCTCGCTGAAGGCGGGCGGCATCGATTCCGCTATGGCGTACGGACTTTGCTCGTTGAACGCCTGGAAGCCGAAGCGCTCGCTCATGCCGTAAGTGCAGACCATCTTGCGGGCGATGTCCGTCGCCATCGCGATGTCCTGCGCGGCGCCGGTGGAGATCTCGCCGGTGAACATCTTCTCGGCGATTCTTCCGCCGCAGCATACGACGAGCTCGTCGAGGAAGTGGCTCTTCGTGCGCCCGAGCACGTCGCGCTCCGGGAGGGACATCGTGACCCCGAGGGCGCGTCCGCGCGGGATGATCGTGACCTTGTGTAGAGGGTCCGCGTGCTTCGCGAGGAGCTGGAGGATCGCGTGGCCAGCCTCGTGCCAGGCGGTGATCTCGCGGTCGCGCTTCGAGTATCCTGCGCTCTTGCGCTCGCGTCCCCAAAGGACCTTGTCGCGCGCCTCCTCGAGCGTCTCCATGTCGACGCCTTCGAGCTTCTTCCTCACGGCCATGAGCGCGGCCTCGTTGAGGAGGTTCGCGAGGTCCGCGCCGGAGAAGCCTGGCGTGCCGCGCGCGATGCGCGAGAGGTCCGCGTCCGGGCCGAACTTGATCTTCTTCCCGTGCAGGGCGAGGATCTCCTCGCGTCCCTTCAGCGTCGGGAGGTCGATCATCACCTGGCGGTCGAAGCGCCCGGGGCGGAGAAGGGCGGCGTCGAGCGTGTCCGGACGGTTCGTCGCGGCGATGACTATGACGCCCTCGTTCGGCGAGAAGCCGTCCATCTCCACGAGCATAGTGTTTAGCGTCTGCTCGTTGTAGCGGCTCGCGCCGAGCGCGCCTGCGCCGGTGCGCTTCATTCCTATTGAGTCGATTTCGTCGATGAAGATGATGCACGGCGCCCTCTTCTTCGCCTCCGCGAACATGTCGCGCATGCGGCTCGCGCCGACGCCGACGAACATCTCCTCGAAGTCGCTGCCCGAGATCGCGAAGAAGGGCACTTGCGCCTCGCCTGCAATGGCCTTCGCGAGGAGGGTCTTGCCGGTGCCGGGCGGGCCGACGAGGAGGACGCCCTTGGGGATGCGGCCGCCGAGCTTGCGGAACGCGTCGGGCTCCTTGAGGAACGCGACGATCTCCTGCACCTCTTCCTTCGCCTCGTCGACGCCTGCGACGTCCGAGAACGTCACCTTCGCCTTCGAAGAGTTGCCGTCGAGGAGCTTGGCGCGCGACTTGCCGAAGCCGAAGACGCCTCCGTCCCCGCCCATGCGTCGGTAGAAGAGCCAGTAGAAGAGGAACATCATTCCCGCGAAGAAGAGGATGTTCATGAGGAAGGGCGATATCGGGCTGCGGCGCTCGCGCACCCTCACTTGTATCTGCCGGTCGAAGAGGTCGTCCATGAGGGACTCGTTCTCTCCGGGCACGAGGGTGACACGGTACTTGACGCGCACGGGGTCGCCCTTGCCGTCGGCGAGGGGCTTGCCGTCCTTGTCGACGGCATCGGTCTCCATCTCGCCCGTGAGAAATGTCTCGCCCTCGTCGCGGTCGAGGAACCTGATGACAGGCTCGACGATCTTGCCTTCGTCGAGGGCCTTGTAGAACTCAAGCTGCGTGAGCTCGCGCGTTCCCACGTCGGAAGGGGTGCTCTTGTAGAAGGAGAAGAAGAGCGCGGCGACGAGTGCAATCATTAGCCAGGAGCGCAGTGCACCTGGATTCTTCCCGTCCTTTTTGGAGGCGGGATTCTGGGTCTTTGTTGGCATAAGGAAATTATAGCAAATTTATGGACTCTTTTGGGGTGGAAAGTGACCTTTGAGGTTCCTCGGTTTTCAGTTTGTTTTCTCCCCCGCGCCTGCGCTGGGAAAACCGAAAATTAGCTCGCGAGGTACCCAGTGCCCACCTCGCGAGGTACCCGTTGCCTACCTCGCGAGGTACCCCATGCCTACCTCGGGAGGTACCCCATGCCTACCTCGGGAGGTACCCCATGCCTACCTCGGGAGGTACCCGGTGCCCACCTCGGGAGCTGCCTGACGCCTTAGGCGACAACGCATTTGCTTTCGCTGCGTGGAGTTTCGGAGCCCTGGAGTTATGCTCAGGGGTGTGGCTCTGTAGTGAACGGATCGCTCGCAGGGGGGCGTTGCTCCGCTCGGACCACGCTTCGGCGGCCATTGGGAGGTCGTGAAGTGAGGCGGGCGAATACAGGGAAAACGATTTGAAAGGGATGTTGAAATTGCAAAGAAATAGATGATGGAATCTGCACTCGCCGACGTTCTGTCAGCTTGCTTAGCTGTATGGGGTAGCCGCGTTTCTACTGACTGGGAAAGCCGCCATCTTGGCGGCGCTTCAATCTGCCGCGATTTCATCCGCGCCTTGACCGATCCGACAGGGTGCAGCGAGCAATTTATGCGGGGAAACCGCAAATTGATGGCACTTGCGAGTTGCGCATATATTGGCATATATGTATTTTGCGCTGACGCGCGACCACGAACCGCGGTGCATCTGACGCGCGGCTTCGCCGCTTGAGACGACGCGTCGACGCCGAGGCATGAAGGTCGCACGGCGGTCCCGCCGGCTTTGATATGGACAGCTCTGTCCAGGCGACCTTCGCCCGTCGTCTACGCGTCGTCTCGACCTTCGGTCCGCGTCAGCTGCACCGCGTCATGAAAACCTGCCTACGCAGGACACGAAAAGACACTAAAAGGTGCATCCCCTTTTCGTGAAGCCCACGCAGTGGGCGTTTTCGTGTACCGCGAAGGCGGGCTTTCGTGTCTTGGCGCGACGGCGAAAGCACGCAGTGCTGACTGCGGGGCGGGCCATCCCGCGAAGGCCGCCGTCTATGATTTGGTGAGTTACAAGTGGGTGAGTGGGTGGGTTCGCAGGCGGACTTCACGCGGGAATGGGACGCGCCGCAGGAAATCGCGCCTGCGCGATTCGCCGCGCGCCAAGATTTCGTGGTCGCGCGAAGCGCAAAACTTGTCGGCATAGACTATGCGGAGACGTTTGACTCTGCATAAATATCTCGTTGCACCCGATCCGACAATTTCAAAATCCCGCCCTTGCTACTTGCTGTGGCCTTTTGCTATAATTCGGGTGTTCGGTTGAGGGGCAGTCACATCTGCTGCGATGCCGGGCGATAGATTTTTCGCGCGGGAGGGTCGCGCTTGTCGCGGCCGCATTTCGCGGTCAAGGGGAATGTTGATAAATTTCACATAAAGGGCATGAAATTGAACCTAAATGACTACATAGGCGAGGCGACGGCGTACGACAAGAAGCTGATGCTTGAGCGCAAGGACCCGACGAGTTGGCTCAAGAGCGTCAGCGCGTTCGCCAATACACAGGGCGGTCGGTTGCTGTTCGGCGTTGCGAACGATGGCGCGCTTGTCGGCCTTGCCGACGCGCAGGGAGACGCCGAGTTCATCAGCGAGGCAATCAAGGCACAGATGGATCCCGTGCCGGAGATCGACCTTTCGCTTCATGAGGAGGACGGCAAGCGGATCGTGGTCGTTGAGATAAAGGCTGGCTCGGAGACGCCGTACTACACGTTCGTGAAGGGCCACCGCGATGCCTTCATCCGCATCGGCAACGAGAGCGTGAGGGCGGATGCCATTCAGCTGAAGCGATTGGTGCTTAAGGGTTCCCATCTTTCATGGGATGGACTTCCTTCTCGATGGCGTCTGTCAGACTTTTCATTTGAAGTGCTTCGTGCGACATATTTCGAAAAGCGTCGCAAGTCGTTTGAGGATTCTGACTTTGCATCGTTTGATTTGGTCGGTGAAGACGGTCTATTGTCGAACGCAGGCGCGCTTTTGGCGGATAGATCCCCAGTCCGCCATTCGCGTGTGTTCTGTACGCGGTGGAAGGGGCTTACCAAGGCGCACGGCTTAATGGAGGCGCTTGCAGATCGCGAGTTTTCCGGCGGGCTGATCTCTCTTTTCAGAAACACGATGGAGTTTATCGAATCAAATACGAAGGTGATGTGGCGGAAGACGGGCGACGGGAGGATAAACTACCCCGAGTATCCCGAACGTGCCTACGAAGAGGGGCTTGTAAACGCACTAATCCATCGCGACTACCTCGAACTTGGGAGTGAAGTGCATGTTGACATCTACGATGACCGCATGGAGATAACATCGCCTGGCGGTATGCCGAGCGGTCATTGTGTTCAGGAACTTGATGCGCGACAGGTGACGTCAAAGCGGCGCAATCCGGTCATAGCCGACCTCTTCCAGCGGCTTGACCTTATGGAACGCCGTGGCAGTGGATTCAAGAAGATACTTGATGCATACGCTTTCGAGTCTGAAAAGCGAGGCGAAACAGTTGGCCCACGATTTGAATCAACACAGACTGACTTCTTCTTGATTCTGCCAAACCTGAACTATGGGCGTAGGATCAATGGTGTAGAGTCATCATCGGAAAATTCTGCCATGGACGCTACCACGGAAGTAAACACGGATGAAATCGGTATGAAAACTGGAGGTGCTATAAATCCGCCTCTAAATCCGCCTCTAAATCCGCCTCTAAATCCGCCTGTAAATCCGCCTGTAAAAGAAGTACGTGCGACATTAACAAAGAGCGCCCGGGCAGTGTTGGCTGCACTGGAAAGCGACTCATCAATGACATACGATCAGCTTGCTGCTAAATTGAAGTTGCACCGTGATACTATCAGGGTCTCTATAGCATCACTCGTAAGGATGAATCTACTTCGCCGCATAGGCCCGGACAAGACCGGCCATTGGGAGGTCGTGAAGTAATTTTCGGAGCGGCGAGACGTCCCGTCTCGCCGAAATTTTCAAAATCCCGCCCTTGCTACTTGCTGTGGCCTTTTGCTATAATTCGGGTGTTCGGTTGAGGGGCAGTCACGTCTGCCGCGATGCCGGGCGATAGATTTGCCGCGCGGGAAACTGGCGAAACGCGACGTTCTCCAGTGAGGGCGAATTCGATATTGAGCAACAGAAACGATGAAACTGACAGCAAGACAAATCGAGAGGCTTATAAGGCAGGGCGAGGTGGTTCATACCGAATGCAAGGATGCATCCGGCGGGCTGTCCGACTCCCTGTGGGAGTCGTATAGCGCGTTCGCCAATACGGATGGCGGAGTGATCCTTCTTGGCGTGAAGGAGGTTGGCGGCAAGTTTTCGATTGTCGGCGTGCCCAATGCTACAGCGTTGATCAAGCGATTCTGGGATTGCGTAAACAACCGCGAGAAGGTCAGCGTCAATATCCTCTTCGATCGGCACGTCTATTCTGTGAAATGCCGAGGTCGCGATGTAGTCGTGATAGAAGTGCCGCGGGCGGATCGGCAGGATCGCCCTGTTTACATCGGGAAGGACATGTTCAGCGGCAGTTTTCGGCGCAATGGCGAGGGGGATTACCACTGCCCACGCGAGTCTGTGAAGGCCATGTTGCGGGATGCCTGCGTTGAGACGGCTGATGCATGCCTGCTTGACGAGTTGACGGTAGACGATTTGTGCTCCAAGACCATCCGTAGCTATCGCAATCGGTTCAAGTCCAAGAAACCTGGGCACATCTGGAACGATTTGCCTGATGAGGAATTCCTTGTGCGCATTCGCGCTGCAAGACGCGGCGAGGACGGCAATGTTCATCCCAATCTTGCCGGACTTGTATGCTTTGCCGAGTTCGGACAGATCATGGATATCCTTCCAGATTTCTTTCTCGACTATCGCGAAAGACTTTCCACCGATACGCGCTGGACTGATCGCGTCGCCGCGCATGACGCGACTTGGAGCGGCAACATCTACGACTTCTACCTGATGGTCTATGATCGCATCACCTCGCATGTAAAGGTGCCGTTTGAGATAGATTCCGAGGGCTTGCGCGTGGAGGAGAACGAGATACACCGTTCGATTCGCGAATTGCTTGCGAACGCCCTCATCCACGCCGACTATCATGGTCGCCGCGGCATCGTCATCGAGAAACAGGCGCAGACGATCAGCTTCTCCAATCCTGGCGTTTTCCGCGTCAACAAGGCGGTTGCCGTGGAGGGCGGAACCAGCGACGCCCGAAATGCGCACATTTTCAACATCTTCGCCCTCGTCGACATCGGCGAACGGTCCGGCATGGGCCTTGCCGATCTATATGGGCACTGGAAGAAACACGGCCTTCCTGAACCTGTCATCTCGGAGGAATACGATCCCGACCGAGTCAAGGTCACTGTCTACACGTATTCCGGCCAAAGTACGGCCAATCGGCCCAAGAGTGCTCCAAAAACGGCCCAAAGTGCCCCAAGAGTGCCCCAAATCGACCCAAGCTTTGCACACAATCGGCCCAAGCCTGGGGTGGAATCGGCCCAAGCTCAGTCAGCAATCGGCCCAAGGCAAGACGGTTTTGAGCAGAGTTTCCCGCTTGAACTTAGAGACGAGATAGCTTCCGTGCGGCAAGTGTACAAAGCGATAGTTGCTAATCCCAAGGCAACATACCGAGGATTGGCCGCGCAATTAGATTTCGCAAAAGACACAATCGGACGGGCGATTGCCACATTAATCAGATTGAAGATTATTCGTCGTGAGGGCAACAAACAGACCGGCCATTGGGAGGTCGTGAAGTAATTTTCGGAGCGGCGAGACGTCCCTTCTCGCCGAAATTTTCAAAATCCCGTTGGAGGTTCCCCAATTTTTCGGGCATGAAAACGGCCACACCCCTGTAAACAAAGGGTGAAGTGGTGATTTTCATTTTGCGTTAAGTGAAAATCCACTTCCGGTTTGTAATTGAACTCCGAGCGTTTGGGCTCTCGCGCGTGCCCTTGCGGCCGCTTCGCGGCTCGGGCTTCGCCCTCGGCCAACCCGACGCCTTCGGCGCGGGCGCATTCCCGCTTCGCCGCTTCGCACCATACAACGGCTATACATGTGTCGGTTGAAGTGTTTTTGGATGCGGCTGTGCCGCATAAATCGGCCGAAGGCCGCTATAATCACTGCAAAACAGCGTCTCCTGATTATGGTTGAAAAGTGCGAAGCCGTGGAGCGGTAGCGAGAACATCAACCGTCGGAGTTTTTCCAAGACCGCGCAGAGGGTCGCAAAGGTTCGGCAGCCCAAAGTAAAATTGGGGAACCTCCAAGAAGAAGCCCCCCTTGACTTATTCCGGCAGCAAAGTGTATAATACCAGT
This sequence comes from Kiritimatiellia bacterium, assembly GCA_016296065.1. Taxonomy (GTDB): domain Bacteria; phylum Verrucomicrobiota; class Kiritimatiellia; order RFP12; family UBA1067; genus UBA1067. The sequence continues at coordinate 38,455 of JAEDKA010000006.1, read as the reverse complement.
CGTCAACCTGATTGTTGCCAAAATCCAAGATTGGATGTTGGTAGGAGCCAAGGGGCGATGCTCAGTTGATGATTGGAGGCTGAAATGATAGACGAGGAGACGCTTCAGAACGTTGCCGTAAAGCAGGCGGGAATTGAATCCAGGCGCGACACTGGATTGCCCAGGCCGCTTAGCGTGAATGAATCTACGCTTGATTCTCACGCGCTCGTGCTTACCGGCGTGAGGAGATGCGGTAAATCCACATTGATGTCCCAGCGCATTCGTCGTAACGCCGGAGACTGGTTTTACCTGAAATTTGACTCCCCGCAGCTTGTTGACATGGAGCTTGGCGATTCGGATGCCCTTGATCGCGTCATAGCGAGGAGCGGGGCCAGGAATCTCTACTTTGACGAGATGCACGAGCTTGACGGCTGGGAACTGTATGTGCTCCAGAAGCTGGACGAGGGGTTCCGCGTTTGCGTAACTGGGTCAAACGCCTCCCTGCTCAAGGGGGAAAGGGCGACCAAGCTTACCGGAAGGCATATATCGAGGGAGCTGTTTCCGTTTTCATTCAAGGAATATTGCGAATATCTCGGCAAGCCCCACGACTGGACCGAAATTGACGGCTACCTGAAAAACGGCGGCTTCCCGCGTTTCCTGGCAACAAGAGACGAATCGATCCTGTTTGAGCTGTTTGACGACATCATGTACCGCGATGTCGTTGCGAAACACGGCATAAGGGAGATGGGTGCCGTCCAGCGGTTGGCGGCTTATCTGATTGAAAACCCCGGATGCAGATTCTCGGCCACACGAATGCTGAAATCGCTGAATGTCTCCGTCGCGTCGACTGTCATCAACTGGTGCGACTGGTTCGAGGATGCCTATCTGTTCTTTTTCGTGCCCAAGTACAGTGATTCGGTCAGGGCGCAGCTGGTTAATCCGAGGAAGGTCTACTCCGTAGACACGGGGCTTGTCAATGTCGTCTCCCGGAGGATCGTGTTCAACGACGCCCTTTGCTTTGAGAACATGGTGTTTCTTTCCCTGAGGAGGAAGTATCGCGACATATTCTATTTCGACGATGGCGGCGAATGCGATTTCGTGTGCATGGAGCACCATCTGCCGAGGGTCGCGGTTCAGGCGTGCGTGAAGCTGACAAAGGAGGACTCCGGACGAGAGAAGGAGGGATTGGCTGCAGCCATGCGCCGCTTTTCCTTCAACGAAGGTTTCATCGTCACCAAGAGCCAGCGCGAGGACATAAAGGTTGACGAAGGGGTGATTCATGTCGTCCCGTTCAGTGACTTCGATCCCTGAAAGGAGGCGATGCGATGGCAGTGACGAGACGCTGGCGCACATCGCCTCCGCATTTGAGTCCTCGGAAGTCGGAAGTCTGAAGTCCGAAGTCGATTGCGTCTATGCCGACATTCGGTTTGTGAAGCGGCGAGACGCCGCTTCTCCCAGTCAGTGTGGCGCTTCCCCCAGTCGGTGGGGTGGCGTTCGAACATCGAGATTAACCGCGAAGACTTACGCGCGCTCAAGGCCAACGGCGATTGGGAGGATGGCGGGAAGATGTTAAGAGGGATTGAGGTTGAGGTGAAGGGGCGATGGACAATGCGGTGTTCGCTATTGACAGGCGAGTGGGAGATGTGGTAGAATTTTGGTGTTTCTCGGTAAAATGCATTTCTTTCCGATGATTGCAAAGTGCTGATGACATTTAGAGAATGCCTCAACAGAGTAGGCTCGGAGTATGCGATGAAAAAGGCCATCGCAGAAGGGACGTTGTTTCGTGTGGAAAAGGGGATTTATTCGGATGTGGCGGGCAGAGTACACGAAGAGGAGATCCTGCAGAAAAAATACCCTTCGGCAGTGATAACCCTGCGGAGCGCATTCATGTACCATTCCTATTCCGACTTCATTCCTGACAAGTACGAATTGGCGACAGATTCCAAGTCTGCGAGAATCGCCGACGGGAGGGTGGTGCAGTACTATATGCCTGAGGGCACCTTGGGAATCGGTCTGATGGAACTGGCATATGACGGAATGACGATTCGTACGTATGATCTTGAGCGGCTGCTTATCGAGCTCGTCCGATTTCGCACCAAACTTCCGTATGATTACTACAAAGAGGTTATCGGCAACTACAGGAACAACATCAGAGCACTTTACCCCGCAAGACTTGATGACTATTTGGAGCATTTCCCTCGGCGTGATGCGCTTGCGAGGGTTATAGACATGGAGGTGTTTTGATGGTCTCGTTCAACTCCTGGTTGGATTCGCTTGTCGCTGTCGGCTATAACGAGCCGAAGGCAAGAAGCCGTATTGCCCATGATGTTGTTTTGATGGCGATGGAGAAAGTGGGTTGGCGCGAAATGTCACTATCAAAGGTGGTGTCGTCATGAGCGACATCACAGATGACGTCCGAAGGGCGACTATGGATATGGACGTTGATTTGATCAGATATTCCCTTGACGACGATAAGATCGATGAATTCATCGGACGATTGAATTGCATCGAAGGCGTGATGATTGAGCGCACGGGCGAGATTGTCGAACTGCAGCACAGAGATTATCATGGTAAAAGGATACTTCTCAAGGTTACAGATTTATCAGGTGTTACGGTGCGGACGAAGATTGACTTAGGTGTGCATACACAGCCAAACATCAGGCAGCAAACGAGGGCATTCAAGATATTCCTTGATGCAAAACGAGCGAAGTTGCCTGCGAATACCGAAGAACAGGTGTTTGCTGAGAAATTGAAGAGCCTTCTGATTTTTGGAGCAAGGTCTGGTCGGCCTAAAGATGTTTATGATATGTGCTATTTGTGCGAGGTTGTCAATAAGCAGCGGTTTATGTCTTTTCTGCATGTTTTCATCATTGACAATCCAGAGATGAAAGAGCGAAGCATTGCGGACATTTTGAAACGACTTACACGCACCTTCAAAAGCAGGACATATATGCAAAGGCTACGGCAAACTGACGCAAATTGGCTTGATGTCTCGCCGCAGAAGGCAACCGCGAAAATAGTGGATTTTGTGCGACTTTGTGGTGAACATCGGTAAAAGCGTGTTTCTGCCGAGCTTTGCAGTGATTAGATAAGAGTGTCAGCTAAAAACTTTTCGAGTAGTTAGTGCATTTCGTGGTTAAAATTTAAGGTAGGTTAGGGTAGAAGGTGCAGAATTGTAGCCGTGCTGAGGTGAAGATGTTTTAACGCAGAGGCGCAAGGACGCAGAGTACGCAGAGATGTTTGGCCGTCTAGAACATGTAGAACGTGTAGAGGGGGAGAGTGTGAGTCAGGGGGCTCCGTCGCTCCGCGACGGAGCAATGAAGAGTGAATACAGTCACCAGTGAAGCGGCGATCGCTTGTCCGTCGCGGAGCGACGGACCCCCAGGTTGATGTATGTCGGAATCGACGCTCTATCATAAATCGCCGCCGCAACGAAGCATGCGCTATCAATCGATTCACAAGCGAGCAAAGCAATGAATATAGTGGAGGGTGTGAGGCGCGGGGGCGCACGAGAGGAAATTGGTGGCCTGACATGGCTGTGGAATAGTGGTGAATTTAAGCGGAGGGGTGCGGAGGCGAAGGTCTCACAAGAGGAGTGGTCTTGGCTCGCAGGCGTAGGAGGCGTATTATACTGCAAACTATGTCCGTTGAGTCTGTCCTAAAGGTCAAGGCGAGCGATCACACCATTGCCAATTACGTGGAGTTTCTTCAGGATGCGTTCTTGTTTGCGTCGGCGCAGCGATGGGAAGTGAAGGGCAAGCAGTATCTGGACTATCCGCTTAAGTATTACTGCGAAGATCCGGGTCTCAGAAACGCCAGACTTGACTTCAGGGATGTCGAACCGTCGCATATGCTGGAGAATGTCATATTCAACGAGTTACTTCTCCGTGGTTGCCAGGTTGACGTGGGGGTGGTGCCTATCGGGGACAAGCGGCATGAAATTGACTTTGTCGTCAATCGTGCGCCCGGCAAACTGTATATTCAAGTTGCCTACGAACTGCCGAACGAGGCGAAACGCGAGCAGGAGATGCTTCCGCTACGCAAGTGCGACGATTTCTTCCGCAAGATGATAGTCGTCGGCGGGTACACTCCGCTGCACTACACGTCCGAGGGCATCATCGAAGTAGGTGCGATACCGTTTTTGCTGGACGCGTCCATTCTGGACAAGGCCCTGGCGGACTAGGGAAAAATTCTTGTTCTCCCCATTGACGCCGATTCTGAGATTGTGTAAAATATACACCATCATGACGCGGGCACAGATACTTTTACCGGATGCTCTCTACAATAGGAGCAAAAGATATGCTGAATTTAAAGAAATCAGCATGTCCGAGGTGTTTAGGCATGCAGTGGAGCTGTTCCTTGGCATTCACAAGGAATGTCAGATTGAGGATTCCGCAAAGGAGTGGCAGATTCCAATTTGCCGCCCCACGGGGTTGATTCGAGATCCCTTTGCTGATGAAAATTGGCGGGAGAAGTTGTACTCGAGAGAAGATGATTAGGAGCCGAAATGATTTCCTGTGATACCAATATTCTGTTTGCCGTTTCGAATCCTAATGACGTCAACCATGATAAGGCCGTGGACTTCATTTCTCAAAACGCAGACAATGATAAATTTGTGATCGCAGAGCAGGTTCTTGTCGAGTTGTATGGGCTCCTTCGCAATCCAACGTTAAATACGACTCCGCTTTCACCATCTGAAGCAGTCGCAGTGGTGTCTGCCTATCGCCAGAATCCCAGCTGGGCTCTGATAGACGTACCTCAAGATCGCAAGGTCATGCAAAAAGTATGGCAAAAGGCCGGCGGGCATAATTTCGCAAGGCGCAGGATTCATGACATGCGGCTGGCAGAAACCCTTAAGTATTGGGGTGTAACGGAGTTCTACACAAGGAACACGAAAGATTTCCTTGATGCTGGTTTTGAGAATGTAATCAATCCGTTTGAGTAAGCATTCCAGAATTATCGGTGGATTGTGGATAGAGAGATTGGGAGGGTGAAGGGTGCAACGAGACATTTATGGTGCGCCAAGCAAAGCTCAATAGCAACTTGCGAAATGAAAGGAGTTCGCGCTGACAAGAAATCGACAGTCAGTTAGGAAGGCAGGCGGCACGAGGGGCGACCCGAATGCCGAAGCCCTGCCCTACAAACAGGTAAGCCGCAACGCAAGTGAGCCCTTGTCGTTACGTCTCGTTATCTCGAAAACTCCATGCGGCCAGCGTGTCATAAAGCGTGAAGCCGAGAAGATGTGCCGAAGTCGATTTGCGGCGCGGAAAGCATGGCGGGGCAGAGAGGGGCGGCGTGTCTGGAAAGCTGCATTGGGAACTTGGGAGGTCTGCGGCGCGAAAGCATCCGCAGAAGTCGGACGAGGCCATAGTAGTGTTGAAGCGGGGCAATGCCCGTGGAGCGAAGGGCCTCTACGTGTAAAAGGAAACGTTTCAATCAAATGGGGGCAAGCCGCTTGACTGCGAAGTCCTATACGGAAGAGGAAATCCGCGAGATTGCCGCGAGGCAGGGTCTCGTCGGCTATCCGCACCTTGCGCTCATGAGGGAGAAACTGTCGGTAAAGGCGAAGAACGAACCGAAGTTTCGGTTCTACAACCTCAAGCGGCTCGTGGTCGAAACCGAGACGCTCAAGTGCGCGTGGGCGCAAGTCCGCGCGAACAAGGGCGCGCCCGGGGTGGACGGCGTGACGATTGAGGACATCGAGCGGTCAGAGGGCGGAGCGGAAGCGTTCATCGCGGGGATTCAGAAGGAACTCCACGAAAAGACCTACCGCGCAAGCCCCGTGAGACGGAAGTACATCGAGAAGGCGAATGGCAAGTTGCGACCGCTTGGCATCCCCACCGTAAAGGACAGGGTGGTGCAGTGCGCGGTGAAGCTCATCATAGAGCCGATATTCGAGGCGGACTTCCACGACTGCTCGTTCGGGTTCAGGCCAAACCGCTCGGCACAGCAGGCGGTGGACAGGATAGCGGCGGAGATAAAGTCGGGGAAGCGGCAGGTCTATGATGCAGACCTTTCGTCCTACTTCGACACGATACCGCACGACAAACTGTTCCTCGCCCTGCGAACGCGCATCACGGACAGTGGCGTGCTGTCGCTCATAAGACAGTGGCTGAAGTCCAACAGCGTCGAGCCGAACGGAGTGCAGAAGAGCCCGAAAGGAAAGGGGACGCCGCAGGGCGGAGTAATCTCCCCGTTGCTGTCGAACATCTACCTGCATTGGTTCGAGACATGCGCCATGCTGGTTGCCAAGGCCACCAACCAGGTCATGTCGATCGTGCGCTATGCGGACGACTTCGTGATTCTCGCGGGAAAGTGGGCGGATGGATTCGTTCAGCGGATTGAGTGCGAACTGGAAAACCGATTCGGACTTGTGGTGAACAGAGAGAAGTCGAAACTTCTCGACATGGAGGCCGACAAGTCCGCGCTATCGTTTCTCGGCTACGAGTTTCGATATGTGAGGGACAGACACTACATGACTGGCAAGAGATACCTTGAATGGTGCCCGTCGCCGAAGTCGGTGAAGAAGGTTTGCAGGAAAGTCAAGGAAGAGACGATGCGATGCAAGTTGCTTTTGCCCGTAGAGGAAGTGGTGAAGCGTCTTAACCTCGTCTTGGACGGATGGGGAAGGTACTTCAAGTGCGGGTATCCGTCGCGGCAGTTCGCGAAGGTGAACTCGTACGTGCTGAAACGCCTGTACAAGTTCCTCAACAGGAAGAGCCAGCGGCGTTATCGGCTGAAATATGCCGAGACCTACTACGGGGAACTGCATAAGCTCGGACTAATCGCTCTCACGAGGAAAAGATACCGATGACACCAGTTTCACACGGGAAGCCGTGTGCGGGAAATCCGCACGCACGGTTTGATGAGGGGGCGTCCGCATCGGCGAATCCGAGGCGGAACGCTCTACTCCACCAGTGCCAAACGTCGCTGCATAGTCTATGTTGTCATGTTTTGCGCTTCGCGGGACCACGAATCTTGGCAGGGGGTTGCGTCGCTCCGCGACGCAACAAGGAAGGGCGTGGAGCAGTTGACTAGAAAGTCATTTTCCATTCGCTTTTCTCGCGCGCTCCCGATTCTTTTGATTCTGTGCGATAGCTGCGAATGTCCGTCGCGGAGCGACGGACCCCCTGTAGGGTGGTCCTGTAGTGAACGGATCGCTTGGCAGGGGGTTGCGTCGCTCCGTCGACGCAGGCGCAAACACATATACGCCAATATATGCGCTATGCGCAGATGCGGGCACTTTGCTGCATCCTTGCATAAATCGCCCGTTGCACCCCAGAGCATCTTGCATGGGCGCGGCGCATTTGCCGCGGATTTGGTATAATATGATTGAAGACAAAACAGTTAAGAAGGAATGAGGTATGGAATCAATCATTTCAAGATTTGTTGCAGCTGCTGCGTTGCTATTTGCTGGATGTCGCATGTTCACCAGCGAGCCGACCATGCCCGAGTTCGATGCCGGAAAGGTCAGCGGCGATGAGCTTGTTGCGCTGCTGGCCGGTGTCGAGAAGGTGCCAAGCTTCAGGCAGCGACAGAACTTGGCGAGCCAGCTGGATGGGCATCGCTTCACGTTCCACGATCTGAAACGGGCGTCATGGCGCGTCGGGAAGGATCAACACCATTTAGTAATTGACATGACAGACCCAGGAGGGATGCTGCTGTGTCCTGACGACGTCAGGCTCTTCTGGTTCACGCTTGACGTACCGGGCGTGACCGAGGAGCTTCGTAATTTCGCACGGAAGACGAAAGACAGTAAGTTCTCGGTGAAACCCGTGGTCAAGGAGCTGGACTGCACTTTTGGATCGAACTTCGTGGTGACGGTGAACCGCTTCGTTCCGGCAATAGAGCTCGCAGAGCTCCCTAAGTTCGACGCCGCGTCCATCACTGGCGATCAGCTGGTGGATGTTCTGCGCGGCACGAAGGGCAGAATGAGCAACGCCGTCGGCGAGGATCTGGCGGCGCGGCTGGACGGTCGGGAGCTGACGTTCACGAACGCGCAGGTGACAGGGGTCGCGACCATCGACGACGACACGGTTGGGCTTCTCTTCCGCGTCTCGTTCGGCAAGGAATGGGAGCAGGCCTTTGACATCGGGGCCGTTATTCCGCGTAAGGCACTTGCGGAACTGCCGTGGAACCTCTGGGCCACGCCCTGGAATTATGGCGACGATCTGAACCGGCTGAAGGGTACAGTGTCCATGCAGGTTGACGGTAATCTTCGGCGTTGCGGGTTCCGTCCAGTGTTCACGCTCAAGAACGTTGAGTTCGACGTGCCGTGGCAAAGCGAGAAGCTGCCCGACTTCGACCCGCAGGCAATCACTGGAGAGGAACTTGTATCGCTCGTGTCCAAGTTTACGGACAGGGGCGCGAAAGCGAAGGTGGACACCGTTCTCGAACGGCTGAACGGAAGGAGACTCACCTTCCCAGAGGTTGTCGTCCAGAATGTTTCCACTCCTGCAGACAAGAATAAGAATCCGTCGTGGCCGCACGCGGTGCGGATTGATCTTGATCTTTCGGTGTCGAGGGTCGCGCTTCGTGCTGCGGGCAAGGACGGAGGAACGTTCGAGTTCTACGCCTTCATGCCCAGCGACAAGGCGAAGGCGCTTTCGGACAATGCGCGGCTCGTCGACTTCGCGGGGACCGTTGTCTTCCACCGGAAGCCGTATCAGCCGGACTTCTCGGCGTTCGAGGATGTGGAGTTTATTCAGTTGGACAAGTCCGAGCCGCTCCCGAAGTTCGACCGCAGGACGGTTACCGGCGACGACATCGTGAAGCTCGTGGCATCCCGCTCCGTCGCGCTGACCGGCGAGCAGGTCAAGGAGCTCGGCCGGCAACTTGACGGCGTCCGCGTGACTCTGCCGCTGGACGGCAACCAGATCAGCTCCTGGAGCTACTACAATCCGATGTGGGATGGTGAGAGCGGAGGTTTGGAGTTGTGCGCCTCATATCCCAGTCGTAATATCCGGGGTTCGCGCGAGATGCCGATTCTGCGCGTTTCCGCGCGGCTGAAGGGAGCCATGAGGAAAGAGGACCTTCCGTTTAAGGATGGCGAGAAGAACCTGCGCCTGACTGGCACAATCAGAAAGTCGGACTTCGACAGTTCGTTGAAACTCAAGGATGCTGTCGTTGAGCAGGTAAAGCAGGGCGCAGCTGATTGACCAAGGGGGGCTGGACTGTAAGACTGCTTCAAACACTTCAAATCTTGTCGAGCGCTGCTATTTTGACTGGAATGACCGAATTGAAGATGCAAAGCAAGGCAATCAAATCAGTGCGCCGATTCGCTATAAAGGATATTGGAGTTTTGGACAGGATTAACAAGATTAACAGGATTATGGGAAGAGGAAGTCTTATTCTCGTCTCGTTCCTCGCGCTCGCGGGGGCAGGCTGCGTTTATACGGATGATTCACCAGATACGAATAATGTTAACGAGGCACGTGATGTGCCTATTCTTGCGCTTACACCATGCACGAATTCCACTGGCGCTGCATTCATGGGCTTTGACTTTGACTCCAAGATCGACTGGAATTCAAGGACGAATTGCATCATGGATTCTTGTGAAGACGGATTATTCCTCTCGCGGGAACTTGAATTGAAACAGCCTTTTCATGGGTTTGAGACAGTGGAAGTGCGCGGCGACATCGATAGCAGAAAAGCCTATGCCATGGTTTTCGACCGCATGGTTGTTTGCGAGTTTGACATATGCGGCGCTCAACGCTGGACAGACGAGGTTCGGCGCGATTTTGCCGAAAGCTGTGGCATCGATCTCGTCGTGGAGAGCGCGTCTGACAGTTGGGTCATGTTAAAGGGTGAGACAGATGCACTTCGCATATGGGTCTGTGCCGGAGCGTACAGCAGTTTCAGCTTTTGTGGTGATCAAGTGGAAACGGAAAGCGGCGTGGAATACCAGCTTGACGTGAGACGGCATCGGAATGGGCGATAAAAAGAGCAACGCCAAAGGGGTGTCTCCCCATTTGTTCAAGGGAGGCCATTTCGCCTGATTTTGTTGAAAGGCGAACGACATTATGAGAAGCGGTCGGGGTCAGCCCCGCGATATACCCGTTTTTCGTGTATTTAGTGTATTTCGTGGTTAAAACGCCCGCGGTGCATTTGCCGCGGATTGCGGCGTTACTCGTAATGGGTCCACATGCGAAGAACCTTGACCACGCGTTCTTCCTGGAGAACCTGGTAGACGAGGCGGTGCTGGATGTTGATTCTGCGGGATATGGCGCCTTTGAGGTTCCCGACCAGCGTTTCATAGGGCGGCGGAGTTCGGAAGGGGTCTATGGCGAGAATACCCAGGAGTCGCTCGACGTTGGGCCGAAGGCCGGAAGACGCGATTATCTTTGCGTCCTTCTGCGCCTGCTTCGTGTATACGAGCGTCCAGCTCACCATTTGAGCTCCGTGGAGCATTCGGAAACCGGAGTTTTCATGCCGTCTACAATCGAGTCCGCAAGCCCGGGGAAGCTGTTGAGGTAGAGAGATTCCTGAATCGCGTTCCAGTCTTCCATGGAGATGAGAACCGCCTGGTTGCGCTTCCCGACGATGCAGTATCCCCTGTGCTCCTCGGCAACATCGTCAATGAGCCCGAACAGGTTCTTGCGTGCGTCTGTAACCGTAAGTGTCGGCATGTCATTCTCCTTGCAATAGTTTATGGCGGTATTGTACCATTTCCCGTACCACTGGTCAACTGGCACCGCCGATTTGCTAAGCGTCGTGTTGTCGGGATTTGATATAATATGGTGCATGAGGAAACTGCGCGAGAGATTGTTGAAGGTTGCATTCTGTCTTGCTGCCGCTGTGGTGGCGATGCCGACTATGGCTGATGACACCGCGTTTGCGTTGGATCAGGAGCGCCTTTCGCTGGATCTGGTGCTTCCTGATGCGGCGGGAGCGTTTCCAACCAATGCAAACCCATATTGGGAGAAAGTCTCGCGCGCCGAGTTTACGAATGTCCTGGAGCGCATCTCGAAAATGACGCGGCTCAAGGATCTCTCGCTCGGGGTTCACGCAGAAAGCAAAGTCCCGCTCGATTTGTCCTTCCTTTCGTCTCAGACAAACATGACGGAACTCTGTCTCGGCGGCAATTTGCATATTGGCTCTTTCCGCAAGATTGCGCACCTGCCGCTGGAGCGGTTGGATGGCCGCTACTACTTTGAGTCGAGCGTCTCGCTCGCTGACGAGGACAGTCTCGGATTGCTGAAATCGCTAAAATCTTTCAGTGCGTGGAAAGACTTTCGGGCAATAGAAAAACTTCCGTCCGGTCTTGTTTCGCTCGATATGTCGCATTCCCCAGAAGGTGATTACTGTGGATGTTTTACGAATCTCGTCAATCTTGAAGAACTGGAGATGGACACCATATTTCGAAAGGATCAATACATCGACGAAGATGACATTCGTGCCATGAAGAAGCTGAAGCGCCTTGTCCTTAACGGCGGGTACGAATTGGGTGATCTTGGCGCGCTCCGCGAGTGCAAGTCGCTCGAGAACCTTGAGATTGCCTTTTGCGAGTTTCGTCCGCTTGACCTGTCTGTTCTCAATGGACTTCCGATCAAGGAGTTGAAACTCACGTCATGTCTTGTGCATGAGGTAAAGGGGCTTGAGAAGTGCCCGTTGAAGAAAATAAGCATCGACTTTTGTCCGATTGCGTCGTTTGACGACTTCGGCCTTTTCCCGAACGTCCGCATTGTCGAGCTTCGGCGTACAGGCATAAGGTCCGCGGATCGCGATGCCGTGCTTCGGCATTTCCCGCGCATTTGGTCGCTGCTCTATGGAGATGTGATTGAGGGCTTTTGCGATGGAGACAGGTGCAATGAAGTTGTCTGCTTTGGTCCGACAAACATTGTCTTTGCTGCGGGTGGCGACAAGACGAAGGGATTGTCCTTCATGGGGTTTGACATGGATAGTTCAATTGTCTATGGCGACGAAGTGTCTTCTCTCTGCGAAGTTTTCGGCATGTCGAATTGCGTGTTGGACACACGATATGAAAGCGTCATTGGACTTGGGCGGCCTTTCCATGGATTTACTACCGTAAAGCTCGTCGGTCGTGAGGTTGAGCGAATCGGTGACGAGGAATACGACGGGCGGGTTGACAGTCTGGAGTTCGAACAAGAGGACGAGGGGGCTGTGTTTGACTTTTCGTCAGAGAAGAAATGGGCGATGGAGATTGCAGCTGAAATGGAAAGAGTCTATGGAGCAACATTCTGCTGGGATGACAATGATGAGCCCGCGACATTTCTGATCGTGGAGGGAAAATCTGATTTGTTTGATTTCGTTATTTCGAGTTGTGCGGGGAGTTCTGAAACGCATTGCAGTGACGGCGAAGAGACACGTATAACGCGGCGAGAGTACAGAAGTCGCCAGTTTTATGTGTCGCGGCGCGGTTCTGCAGAAAGTGCGCCGTAGTGTGTCTATGAGTGCCAGTGCTATGAATGATTTGAAAAAGCCATTGCCGGTCACGATTGTCGAGACTCTGGGCTGGATATATGTCATGTTGTCCGTCCTGTTGTTTATACTGGCGATTGTGAGTGCGTGTAGAGGTAGCGGCGAGTCGTTGTCCGGCATTCTCTTTGCCGTGCTGTTTGGACTTTGCCTGCTGTCGCTGCCAGTTGGCATGGTTTTCGCGCTGCGGCTCGGTAGGCGCACGTGGTTCCTTGTGCCGAATACGATTGTCATGAGTCTTTGTCTGATTGGCGCAATAGAAGCGCTTTGCAGCTCCGCGACGGCATTGCCATTCGTGCTTTTGGCGTTGCTTTTTGGAATCGGGCCGATGGTCCTTCTCTTTTTGCCGTCGTCAAGTCGGTGGTTCAATGAAATGTCCGGCGATGACTCTCCCAGCCCTTTCGGATGTGCCGGTATAGTTGTAGTAGGAGTGCTCTGGTTGGCTTTCGTCGGACCGTGTTTGTCCGATATGTACTTTAGTAAGATAGGGATGCAAAATGCTTTGTCCCACGCGATGGCAGGGCGCGGACGAGCATTGTGGGGCTGCATTGTTTTCAACCATTCACGCGAATCTGGAAAAGATTGGGTTGACGCCTCTTCTTGCACGAACTCGACGCAGTTTGTCCAGGCGCTGTGGGCGAAGCTTGGCGAAGACAAAGCCCCATGCCCTTATCCAGACAGTTGGTGCATCGCCGTAAATCCTCCTGACAATGACAAATTCCCTGTAATGGTCACGGCGAACATCGATCCGCGCGAACTGCTGTGTTCTCAGGACAAGGACCAGCCCTTGAAGCTGACATGTCCGAAGGAGTGGGGCGGCACCTGCTTCAAGTTTTGCGAGAAGGCGGGTGTGATTGTCTACAAAGGAGGAACCTCGCAAATTTTTAAGAATAAGTATGTGCGTCCAAGTTTGATATTCAATGACGGCATACCAAAGCCCGGCCCCGACACCTATTTCCTGACCCCGACCGGCTGCGTCGACTTTGTTGAAAGGCAAGCGGCAGTTTCGCTATAATACACGCACCACCTTGAAATGAGGAATGTGAAAGAAAACCTTGAAATCTTGATAATTTTATTGAGTTATAATTTTCTGTTGAGTGTTTGTGCGCATATATGCTAAAATAAGTGTGCACATAAGGAGGAAGAATGAATATAACTTTGGCAGCGCCGCCCAATGTCATCCAGAATGTTCGGTGTTGGGCTGAAGAGCAGGGGACAAGTCTCAACCAGTATATTCGCGATTTGCTGATTGCGAAGGATCGCGAGATTCGTCTTGAGCGCAAGTCCCTTGCTGACGAGTTCTATTCTTTTGCGATGGCGAACTCTATCGAGATGGAGCCTGGATACAAGTATAGCCGCGTTGATGCCGCCGAGCGGTCGTTGGAGTGCGACAAATGAGGTTCTTTGACACGAATGTTCTTGTCTATGCCGCAAGCAGGCAGGATCCGCGCAAAAGGGAAATCGCGCTCGGTCTGCTGCGTCATGCGCTCGAGGTGAACCACGACGGAGTGATTTCGCTTCAGATACTCCAGGAGTTCACCAACGTCATGCTGAAAAGGTCCCTTGCGACGGACGAGCAGATCGAGGGCTACTACTCGTATTACTACCGTCTCGTCGGGAGCGAGGTGACGTCGGACATGCTGCGCGAGGCGATTTACATTCGGCGCCAATACGGAATCCAGTATCACGACGCCGTGATGATTGCAGCGGCGAAGAAGCTTGGTTGCCATGAAATTGTCACGGAAGACCTGAACGACGGACAAGTCTACTGCGGTATGGCCGTGGTCAATCCATTCAAATAAAATGGGGTGGTTTTTGGTATAATGTCGGTATGAAGACGCAGATAGGAGTTGGGGTTGCCGTTTTGTCGGCGCTCGCGGCGGAGGGAAAGGACTTCGACCGCGACGAGCTGAACGCAATGCTCGACAAGCTCGCCGCCTCGCCCGAGCCAAAGTCTGCGACCTTGATGATGGCGACTTGCTATGTGAGGGCGATGCCACGCCCTGCTGGATTCGAATATGTCTGCAAGAAGTGCGGAAATCACACGGTCTATCTTGAAAACACGAGGCAGATGGCGAACGTGCTTGCCCGTCGTCGCGACGAGGCGGCGAGCCTTAGGGCGATGGGGCTCGACATCGCGCTTGACGAGTCGGTCCTTTGTCAGAAGTGCAGGTCCGCGAAGGAACTTGGCTTGCCGACCGCAGGAACGATTGTCGGCAGACCTGCAAGAGAGGCTGATGCCAAGGAATTTGGGTGGAACGTTGGTGACAAAGTCCGAATAATCGAGGCTTGTCCCTCCGGCTGGTATCGCGTCTTGCCTGCTTCAAGCCACGCATGGGTCAGCGCAAGGTATATATCGGACGATGGGAAGATACTTGGGGATAGTGTGAACATTCGACTGGGGCCGAGTTTGGACGCAATGGTGCTAGGTTCGCTGTACAAACTACATCCGCCGCTGAAAAGGCTTCCGGCGCGACCGGGCGATCCGGCGGACTGGGTTTGCGTAGAATGGCCGCCTGAGAACGACCATTATCTTGGCTATAGCGTGAAGTCAAGGTTTATCGGGGATTTGTCGTATGACGAAAAGGATTTTGTCGCTCCATGCCGCATCGACAGGCTGGCGTGGATCATCAACGGGAAACGCGTTGTGGTAAATGACGATGATGCCAAGATATTGAAGGCGTTTTTGTCTGGCGAAAAGACCGTCAAAGACCTATTCGGCAGGAATTACTCCCTGAAAAGGGAGCTGAGACGTCTGCGCAAATTGCTGGGACCCGGCGAGTCTGATCCTCTTATTGGGCCTTTTGATGCAGTTGAAGATGTAAAGGTCGAGGTCGATATATGACGACGCTACTCCCGTCCGTCGCCGTCCTGGAGATGACCTATCGCTGCAACCACGCGTGCAGGTTCTGCTCGTGTCCGTGGTTCGCGGGAATGCTTAAGCCAGGGCCGGAGATGGAAGTCGACGAGTGGAAGCGGCTTATCGAGATGTATGCGTCGGCGGGCGTTACGCAGTTTTCATTTACCGGAGGCGAGGCACTCTTGAAGGATGGGTGCCTTGAGCTGATGGACTTTGCGTCGAAGCGGGCGCAGGTGGGGCTTCTCTCCAACGGGCGCGCCATGACGGAAGATGTCCTGCGGTTTTGCGCCGAGCGCGGTATTCACGTGCTCATGAGCATGCCGGGATTGCGGTCGTTCGCGGCGAACACCGACAGCGACACGTCCGTCGAGCATATTCTCTCCATGTTCGGCAAGGCGCATGAGCTCGGCTGTGCGACGACCGTCGGTATCGCCGTCACGAAGCTCAACTTGCCGGAGCTCTACGAGACGATTTCCGCCGCTCTCGTCGCTGGCGCGGACTCGCTGCTCCTGAACCGCTTCCTTCCCGGCGGACGCGGCCTTTCGCATCCCGAGCTGATGTTGACGGCGGACGACGTGCGCCACGCTGCCGACGTCGCGGAGGAGGTGCTTTCGCGGGCGAAGCGGCGCGGACATTTCGGCACGGAACTTCCGACGTGCATGATCGACGCGGAGAAATACGAATACCTCAACGTCACCACGGGATGCTCGGCGGCGACGGACTTCTTTACCGTCGGGCCGAACGGACGCATCCGCGTCTGTAACCACAGTCCCGTCGAACTCGTGAAATGGGACGAGTGGGAGCGGTTGCCTGAATGCGAGGAGTGGATGCACTACGTGCGGCACGACTATCTGCCGAAGATGTGCGACGGCTGCGACAAGGCCGCGAAGTGCCTTGGCGGCTGCCGCGAGGCCGCGCGCGTGTTCGGCGGTTCGCCGACCGCCCCCGATCCAGTTTTAGAAATGAACGAAAGGCGATGAATGTGATGAAAGGCCGGGGAAACTGTTGAGGTAGAGAGATTGCCGATTTGCTGCGGCAGCTCACAAATGTAACAAGTGTGCTGCTGAGGCGAAGGGCTCTGCGAAATGAATTCGCGGACGATGTTTGCAAGAGGCATGGCGGGAGTTTTTTAGACCGGATTAACAGGATAGACAGGATTTAGGGGATGTAACTCCAACCGCCGCGGCGCATTTGCCGCGGATTTGATATAATGTCAGGCATGAAGGGCGACGAAGAAAGAAACGAAGCCGACGCGCGGTGCGAAGCGGCGCGCGGCGTATGGTTCGAAGGACGCGAAAGCCGGCGTACCTATCTCATCAAGACATTGGTCTATATTGGCGCGACTTTGCTGCTGGCCCTGGGGGGCTTGCTGATCGGCGGCAGGAGGGACGGCGGCCGCGTTAATCTTGCCACGGAGTCGCCGATAGGGGCGGTTTATGGTTTGCTGACTGTCTGCCATTGCCTCGGTGTGACGCTTTGCTTTTATATCCCATCGCTCGCTCGGCGCCTCCATGATTTTGGGCGAAGCGGCTGGTGGGTGGTGCTGTACTGTATCGTGCAGAACATTCTGCGCGGCATTCCGTTCGTCAGGGTAGTCAGCTGGCTGTTTGAACTTGCGGGTATCCTGCTTCCTGTACTGATGCCGGGTTCAAAGGGTGAGAACGCCTATGGTCCGCCGCCTAAGGGCGTGGACTTGTCGTGGGTGCGGAAGTGGTCGTGGGTGTATGTTGTCCCTGTCGTTCTTCTTACTGCGGCGTTTACGTGGAAGTGCCTGTGTCCTGCGAAGACTCAAGCGGATGACATAGGGGAAAACGTATGCGAAAGAGTGCTTTCGTCAGAGGAAATGGAACGGCAGCTCGACGGACTCGCCGTCACGAATTGCGGAGGCCATGGCATTGAGGGTTTCGTGAAGTTTCGCGAATATGCGCGCGGCAACAGCCTCACGCTGACCAATCTGACTGTCGAGGCTCTCTTCTCGCTTGGCGGGGGCATGTCCGAACTTTGGTGCCGTCACGTTCGCGACGGCAAGACTGTGTTTGTACTGGTCTATTTCGAATCATCTTTAATGGACAGCCTTCCGCGCATGTTCGCGCATCGCGACAGAATCAATTCAGTCACGGGAACCGTCGCCGCTTCGATCGACAGATATCTGCATGCGCTTAAGGAGCGCAAAGGAGGCTTAAACGCACACTCGTACTGCGACAATGGGATCTGGCTCGTCAATCCGCGTTTTGACGTCGCATTCGACTGCGATGGACCGCCGGATGTCGATGTGAAGCGGCTCACAGGCGATGAGCTGGCGGAGCTCGCGCACGGGCTTCCCGAACACGCCAGGCAGGAGAAGATGCAGAGACTGCTGCGGCCACTTCAGGGCCGCGAGCTGAGGTTTTCGAGCTGTCGCGTCGTAAGGTCCGATATGGTGGACGACCGCAATTGCCCCCATGTCGATTTCGCTGCGCTGGATCCGGGTACAGGAGAGGAGAGTTTCAGGTTCACCGTAAAGGTCGGAGACGGGAAGACGGCGAAATGGGCGAAGCGGATAGAGAAGGGTGACGTCGTGCGCAATGTGCGCGCGACGCTTTGCGAAAAGGAGGACCTCTACTTCTGCCGCGGCGCGATGACTTCCTTGATCTGGATGCGCGACCTGGTGCTGGACGGCAAGTGGGCCGAACCGATGACGCTTGCGGGCGTTCCGAATCTGCACAAGGTCGCGGAGGGACTCTACCGCAGCGCACAGCCGACCGCGGAGGGAATGACGAACCTCGTTGCGCTTGGCATAAAGACTGTCGTGAATCTTCGCGACAACCATTCCGATTCGGACGAGATCGGCAATCTTCCGCTCAAGGCGCGGCGCATCGAGATATTCACCGCCAACATGAAGGACAAATACGTCGACGAGTTCCTTTCCATCGTCGACGACACGAACGCCGTGCCGATTCTTGTGCACTGCCAGCACGGGGCGGACCGCACGGGTACGATGTGCGCGATGTACCGCATACTGCGCGAGGGCTGGACGGTGGACGATGCAATAGACGAGATGAAGAACGGCGGATTCGGCTACCATTCCGTCTGGGGCAACCTCCCGCGCTTCATCCGAAAGTCCGCGGAAAAGCGCGCCAAGGCGAATGCGGACGGCGGTCAGTGAACCCGCTTTCAATGCAGCGGCGCATCAGCCGCGGATTTGGTATAATGTCGAGCGGAAAATATTGAAAAGATGAAACAGATTGCGACATGCGACGGGGTTGAGATCGAGCGCGGGGCGGAGAACGGAGAGCCGTTTGTTCGCGTCACATTCGGTCACTGGAGCGCGGCCTGTATATTCTTGATGCTCTGGCTCGCCTTCTGGTCGTTCGGCTGCTACATGATTGTCATCGACATTTTCACAAAGCCGTTCAGCTTCAAGCTGGTCCTTGCCGTGCTGATGCTTTTCGGCCCCGAGATATTTGTCGCCAGCATGATTCTGCTGATGATTTTCGGGAGGACGGTCTTCACCTTCCGGCGCGAGGGAGGAACGCGGTTCACCGGCGTCGGACGATTCGGCTTCACGAAGGAGTTTTCGTTTCCCATGAAGGGTGAAATCGGCACTGACGAAGTAGTGTGCCACAGGAGCAAGGGCGGAACCTACACTGCCTATCGCCTTATCGTGAAGACAAGGTTCGATCTTGACGGACCACGCGTGATATACGATTCGACCGATGGCGACATCATCTACACACTCTGCAAGGCCGCGAAGGAAGTCGCCGTAACGGCGGGCGCGCCAAAGCCCGCGGGAAAGAGCGCTGACGAGCTTGCCGCCGAAGAAGCGGGGATCGAGCGCCGCGACTTCACGCTGCTCGCCGGGAGGCCTCCGAGGGGAATGTCCATTTCGCGCGACTTGGAAGGGCGGATATCCGTCGTTCTGCGCCGCGTCAGGTGGCTGCTGGCGATTGTCCTTGTCGCTGTGATGACATTCTTCACCTGGATGGTCTGGTTCAAGTTTACAGGCATACCGCTTCCGGCGAAAATAGCTTTCGCCTTCGTGATGCTTTTCCCGTTCGCGCAGCTTATCTTCGTGCTCTTCGGCAAGCGTACGATGACGCTCGACCACGGCTACGGAACAACCTTTGTTGGAGTCGGCCCTATTGGTGCGCGCCAACGGTTTGAATACGGCGGACCTTTTGACGTCAAGGTTCGCGAAAGTAGTAGATGGATAAACAACGAGCAGATGAACGAGCTTGTCATCGCCAAGCCAGGCGGCCCGCCGCAGAGGATCTGTACAAGCTGGCCGAACGACGTGAAGCCCTATCTCGCCGCGTTCCTCCGCCACCCCGGTTCCGCCGTGGTCGGCATGGCGGTGAAATGACCTTTTGGAGATTCCCCACTTTTTCTGGCATGAAAACGGCCACACCCCAGTAAACAAAGGGTGAAGTGGCAATTTTCATTTTGCGTTAAGTGAAAATCCACTTCCGGTTTGTAATTGAACTCCGAGCGTTTGGGCTCTCGCTACCGCTTCGCCGCTTCGCACCATACAACGGCTATACATGTGTCGGTTGAAGTGTTTTTGGATGCGGCTGTGCCGCATAAATCGGCCGAAGGCCGCTATAATCACTGCAAAATCGCGTCTCCTGATTATGGTTGAAAAGTGCGAAGCCGTGGAGCGGTAGCGAGAACATCAACCGTCGGAGTTTTTCCAAAACCGCGCAGGGAGTCGCAAAGCTTCGGCAGCCCAAAGTAAAATTGGGGAACCTCCAAAATGACCTTCCGCGGCGCATCTGCCGCGGATTTGATATAATGTTGCGTATGAAAAAATTTAGAAGAGAGATTCTGTCCGCGTGCATCGTCGGCGCGCTGTGCGCATGCGCGGCGAAAGGCGATGGATTTCGCATAGAGGACGGCAAGATCGTCGTCGATTCGCCGTTCGACCTTGAGATTGGATCGCCCGAGTATGCGAAGGCGCTCGGAAGCGCCGTCAAGTCACATAAGGACGTCCGCAAGGATCCGAAGACTGGCGAGATGGTCACGAACTGGTACCATTCCGGCGAGGCGAGCTTCGTCCGGCCGTACTTCGGCGCCAAGAATGCATGGCTCTCGTTCAGCGGTGAGGACAAGGCCCTTTCGAGGGCGGGGCTTTCGATTGGAAAGGACGGCAAGGGCTTTGGCGGCGCGCTGGCGTTCGACGAATGCTGCAAGATTCACAGTGAAATTGCCGCAGACATGTCCAAGCGACTCGGCGAGGAGATTGATGTGGACGACGATGTGACGGAGGAGGAGGCAAGGGAGAGGATTGAGGAGCTCGTGAAGCGCGAAAAGGTCGGCAGCAGCTTCTCCTCTAGCTTCCGGTCGGACAGTGTGACGGTGGCGAACAAATACGGGGACGTGTGGTATAATCTCACGGCGATGATGCATGAAAACAAGAAGTGCTGGATTAGCCTCGACATTCGACGTCCTTTCCTCCCGCCTTCTGAGCGGTCCTCCCGCGACGACGGGCGGATCCCGGTCTACACGAACAAGCCCCATGCCGTCGACCTTTCGCTGCGCACGCCCGAGCAGGAGAAGGCGCACAGGGAGGCGGACGCATTGCGCGCGACGATCAAGCGCGTGTTCGGCGTAGACCTCGACGCGCCGTCCTCCACAAACGACATGTCCGCCGCTCTGCTTACGCTTACAAACACTACGGCGAAGGCCGAATGGTTCCCGCTCGAGAAGCCCTTTGCCGGATGCACCGAGCGCAGGGCGGACATGGGCGTCCGCATGCTCTTCATCCCGATGACGTCGTTCGCCATACGCCATGCCTTCGACGGCCATGTCGGAGAGGAGGAACTGAAGGCCGAGTCAAAGAAGATACTTGATGCGCTTGAGAGTGAATTTGGCGAGAAGATTCCGGAATACGATAGAGACGCTGAAATGGCGGAGAAGGATGATCCGCAGGATGTGGAGCCGCCTGCGTTCGGCGACCTCAGGACGATGCTTCAGCTCGGACGCACCGGCGATTTCTTCAAGGGCGGAGTCGGCGACATCAGCATCGGGATCAAGTACGCGCAGCCGTCATACGTGAAACGGAGCGGAAAGTACGAAGTCGCTCTGCGCGGCGCGGTAGTGGTGGAAATAGTCCAGTCGCCCATACTGGCGCAGGCGAAGAAGCGCAAGACCGAGTCCAATCGGAAAGGAGACCGTTGATAATGAAAAATTGCATGCTATGGGTTTGCGCCGTTTCGCTCGGCTTATCGCTTTGCGCCGGAGTTTCTGCATCCGCCGCCGAGGAATCTGATTTCACCGTCGACTCTCCGTTCGACCTGACTCTGGGGTCCACGAACTACGCGGTGCGGCTCGGCAAGTCAGTGCGGTCCGATACAAGCGCATCATACGACCCGGAGACGAAGGTGACGACGACCAACTGGAGCGCGTACGGATCCGTCCGTCTGTCCACGCCTTACCGCGGCGTGAAATCCGTGAGTCTCGATTTCAAGGGCGAAGAGCGCCGGCTTGATTCGTACAGTTTTTCGATCGGAGGGAAAAAGCGCGGCATCGGCGGCACGCTGACCGTCGATGAATGCCGAAAGGTCATGAAGGAGATCGCGGACGACATCTCGAAGCGCTTTGGGGTGAAGATGGAGGCGAGCAAGTACGACGGTGAGCTTTCCGATGAAGAGATCGACAAACTCATCGAACAGATGACAAAGGGCAAAAGACATCAGACGGTCTCTACCAGCTTCAGCCACATCAACGGCTTCGGTGAGCGCGAGGGCGTTGGCGTAGGGTATTCCGTCTCGGGAATGGTTGACAGGAAGAGAATGTGCTCTGTCCATGTTAATGTCTATACCTCGTTTATCCCACGCGCAAAGGAGCCAGTGTCGGTCGCTTCTTCGTCAATTGCGGGGCTTGTCTCGCAGGATGAGCAGGTGAAGGCGCATGCGGAGGCCAAGCGCCTGAGGGAAGCTCTTGGAAAACTTTTCGGAATAGACTTCGACGCAACCGAGGACAAAGACGAGCGAAAGGACTCCTCGCCCGAATGGCCGCCGAAGAACGAATGGACGCCTATGGAACATCCCGTTGCAGGGCTTGTCGAATGCAAGCCGAACAGCGGCACGACGAGCTTCTTCCGGGTGCCGATGGTAAACTTCATTGCGCGGCGCGCGTATCCGGGCGATGTCGAGGAGTCGGAGCTTCAGCGTCAGGCAAAGGAAGTACTCGACAGCCTGGAGGCGGCGTACGGCGGGAAGATTCCGGTCGCGGATACGGCGGAGGGGCGTGCGCAGCTCGCAGAGGTTCTGGGAGACGGCGTCCCGACGTTCGGCGACTCGCGCGCACTTTTCGGATTGGACAAGGTGCAGACGTTCGTCGGCAAGCTCGGCGATCTTGCCATCGATATTGCATACGCCCTGCCGCGCTACGAGAGGCGCGGCGAAGAATACCGACTCGTCCGCCGCGGTGCCGTCGTCCTCACGATCCTTCAGTCGCCGATGATCACGCTCGGCAAGACGCTCCCTTCGAAATAAGCGCCATCCATAGCGCGGCGCATCCGCCGCGGATTTGGAATAATGCTGAAACAAAGAGAGGGGTAGTAAACAGCTTTCTTCGGGAGGGGTAAGGCAATGAAGAACTTGATGTGTGAAATTCAATAGAGGAGGGAATGTGGTGAAGAAGTTTTTGTTTGACACATGGTATGGCGCTCAGGTGGTATTGGCCGTCGTTTCGGCAATGCTTCTGGGCATTGTGGTCGTCGACTGGTTCCTTGGTGTGCGCAACAACATAGTATGGAATGTCCTGTCCGCTTCCGCGTTTTTTGCGTGGATTGCCGCGGGCTTGACATTATTTGTGGCCATTGGCGTTTCGCTCGGCAGGCGTCGTTGGCTGAGGGCTTTGCTGCAGGCGTTGTTGGGGGTCATGCTGCTGGTCGGGTCCTTTTTTGCGGTTGCGATGGTATGCGTCCTTTGAACACTCTTCGGACCCAGCGAGGCTCACGATGTTTGACGTGAACCCGAACCCGGATGCGGCATTCGCCGCGCTCGATCTGACGCCAGGCTGGCGGGCGCTCGCGCAGAAGCTGAATATCCGCAGAAACGAAGTCGACCGCATGTCGCAATGTTTCTGCAGGGCGGAATTTAGGTGAGGAACATCTGCCCCATCGAAACCGCGGCGCATTTGCCGCGCACTTGATCTCAAAACGGAATTCTGTATAATATTTGTAATTGAAAATTAGATCCGTAGGGAATTGCGATGAAGATCGCCGACTATGGCTACCATTCTGTTTGGCCGAACGAAACCGCGTCAAATCACCGAACGGAACCACGTCAAATCACCGAACGGAATCGCGTCAAATCACCGAACGTGATTGACTTGCACCTGTAGGAAGTGATAAAATATGCTGCATGAAAATTGGTGAAGTGTATAAAAAACGCATAATAGACGAAGTGTTGCGTCGCAAACTTGCAGGGGTGGGCGCGGTTCTTGTCGAAGGGCCAAAATGGTGCGGTAAGACAACCACCTGTGAACAGCAGGCCAAGAGTGTTCTGTATATGGCGGACCCAGTTAGACGTGACCGTTATCTCACACAGGCTGCGGTGGATATAACTGAACTTATGAAGGGAGAACAGCCTCGGCTTATTGACGAATGGCAGGATGCGCCAAAGTTCTGGGATGCGATTCGCTACGATGTCGATCACTCTGCGGGGTTCGGGCATTACATTCTGACGGGATCCGCCGTTCCACCAGACGACCGAAATGAACGGAGTGGCAAAAGGGACATTGTGCATTCGGGCACGGGAAGAATAGCAAGGATCAGGATGCTTCCGATGTCGCTTTGGGAATCCGGCGAGTCAGCGGGGACGGTTTCTCTCGGCGACCTTTTCGCCGGCAGACCGCTCGGCCCCGGGAAGGCTATTGAGCGGTCCCTTTCGGATGTCGCCTATCTGATATGCCGCGGCGGATGGCCGCAGGCTGTGAATTTGGACGGAGACATTGCGCTTGACCAGGCTTTCGACTATGTAAAGGCGGTAGCGAATTCCGACATTTCACGGGTTGACGGCGTATCACGAGATCCGGTAAGGGCGCGTCGGCTGATGCGGTCTTATGCCAGGCTGCAGGGCACGCAGTCGTCGATTCCGAACATACGCAGGGATATGGCGATGGGCGATGGACATGGGCCAGACGACGACACGGTGTCAGGATATCTGAACGCGCTGCGCAAGATTTTCGTCGTGGAAGATTCCGAAGCGTGGTGTCCGGCGCTGAGATCGAAGGCGGCGATACGGACGACGGACACCAGGTATTTCGCCGACCCTTCGATCGCGACTGCATCGCTCGGTCTCGGTCCGGAAGACCTCATGAACGACATAAGGTCATTCGGATCGTTTTTCGAGACGATGGCCGTGCGGGATCTGCGCGTGTATGCAGACGCCCTGAATGGACAGGTGAGCCACTACCTTGACAGGAACGGACTGGAGTGCGATGCCGTTGTCCACTTGCGCAACGGCACGAGCGGACTTGTGGAGATCAAGCTTGGCGGCTCTGCGCTGATTGAAGAAGGCGCCGCGACGCTGAACGCGCTTTCAGGGCTGGTCGACACTTCGCGGCAGGAGCCCGTAGCATTCAAAATGGTGGTGACCGCGACAGGCGACTGCGCCTACCGACGTACAGACGGAATCGTCGTCTGCCCGATATCCGCGCTGCGTCCGTAGAAAGAACGCAAATGCCGCGAAGAAACACTGTGCCGCGCGGCGCATCTGCCGCGGAAAGGAAGGTAGGATACATGACGAAGAGCAGGAAAACAAAACTCATCTATTGTGTCGCTATTATATTGGCGACGGCTGTCGGCGCGTTGTGGTACTGGAACAACCGAGAGCCAGATGAGGAATATGGTTTTCGCGTGCGGTTTGACTCGGCGTCGGAGCGGACTGCAACTGTTGACGGAATAAAATGGCATTACGCGGTTATTGATGGTGAGGCGCATATAGTTAAGGCGGTAAGACGGGAATCCAAGCCTTTCTCCAGTCATGTCGTGATTCCGGCAGAGCTGGATGGTTATCCGGTGACAGGCGTGTGGGGGAGTATTTTCAAGGATAATGATCCAGTCCGGTCGCTTGTGATCCCTGAAGGTGTCAAAGAGATTGGTTGGTGCGCGTTCAATGGTGTCAGACTCGATTCCGTCACGATCCCTTCGACTGTCACAAATATTGATATCAATGCGCTGCGATGCAGGAATGTCCGAAAGTACATTGTCAGTCCAGACAATCAGAGCTATTGTGAGACCAACGGACTCGTCTGCACGAAGGGCGGGAAAAGCCTTGTCCGCTGCATCGGCGGAGACGTGACAATCCCAGAAGGTGTGACGAACATACCTTCCTGGGCGTTCAGCGGCAGCAATCTGAAGTCGGTAGTGATTCCTCGAGGAGTTGTCAGCATCGGCATGGGTGCTTTTTCCGAATGTAAGCAGCTGAAATCGATATCCATTCCATCTGGAGTGAATGACGTAGGCGCATTTGCGTTTAAAGGTTGTCTTTCGCTGGAACATGTGGATTTCCCGCCGGGAGTGACGAACATCGAGGATTATGCTTTCGAAGGCTGCAAGAATCTTAAGCAGGTTACTATCCCTGAAGGGGTTGTCGAAATCTGCAGTTACGCCTTCGCCAATTGCGAGAATCTTGAGTCCGTGACTATCCCATCGAGCGTGAAGAGCATCAGAGAGCATGCGTTTTCATGCTGTTCGAGAGATCTCAAAATGACAATGAACCTCATAGATGCACACATCTCCATTGATGCCTTTTCCAGGTCCAACGCTTTGTCGGAATTTCGTGGTGTGAATCGGCAAGGAATGCAGCTCGAGAATGACGGAACCTGGACTTTTGACGGTCGTCCGATTGGTGCAGTCAGATAGGTCAAATTAACCAAGTCATCTCCGTTGGAAATGTTTGGATTCACCTCGCGATGTACCCAATGCCCACCTCGCGAGGCGCGCGTCGAAGTCTACTGCTTCGGCAGCAGGTCTGTCTTCAGAATGGCATCGCCGTGCTTTAGATCGAACGCCAGCGTGCGCCCCAAGACCTCGTCTAGATCTTCCTTGTGAAAACCGCGACCGGAAAGGCCTGTCATCGGAACGGTCTTGTACCCGAGCATGTTTTTCGTGAGGACGGTGCCCGCTGGTGTATCCTGCATTACAAGCAGTACGTCCCCAAAGCCGTATCGCAGCCTGAATTCTTCCTGTGCTTGAGACTTCGCCTGTTCGGAGGATTGCACTGCGCAGTTCCGTCCAAGCAGATATCCGCCGCCGCCTGTGAGCGCAATAAGAATGCCGACTACAATGCAGAAAATGTCATGCTTCATCGAGTTCTCCTTTGTGGAAGATATTATATCAAATATCATCGGTGAAATGCCCGCCGCGTTCAAAAGTAAACGCACGTTCTGAAAGTAAACGCAAGAAAGGTAACTCCGAGCGTTCGGGCTCTCGCTACCGCTCCGCAGCTTCGCGATGCCTCAACGGCATTTCAAGGCTTTGAATTGTGTTTTGGGCTGCCTTCGGCAGGTTGGGAGTGTGCAACTACCAATCCGTCCAGCCAGGGCAGATTTCCGATCGTTGCTGGAGGACGGCTGGATTAAGATATGTTCGACTGCGACTATATGGACGGTAGATTTGCGAGGTCGAACGTTTCGTACTGTATTTCAGATCGTCCAAAGTTGATCAGCAGCGCATACGGAATCCGCGTGGCGCGGAGATAGTGGATTACCTGCGCCCATTCGATCTTTGTCAGAGCCCTGATGGCCTTGAGTTCGATGATGTAGCCTCTGTCAAAACACGTGAAGTCGGCCCTGTAGC
The DNA here is from genome assembly GCA_016296065.1 of Kiritimatiellia bacterium. GTDB lineage: Bacteria > Verrucomicrobiota > Kiritimatiellia > RFP12 > UBA1067 > UBA1067. Next base: position 11,390 of record JAEDKA010000006.1, on the reverse strand, counting down.
GCGTCTGCAGCCTGGTGTTCCCGTAATATATGTACACCTCGTCCTCCCGTACATACGGGATGGAGTTCCGCATGAACTCCAGCTCAAGCGCGTCGGCATAGGCAGATTCAAGGAAGCCGTTGCCGAGGGTGTCGTGAACCCGCATTGCACAGCCCATGATAGCGTAGGCTTTTGGATCGTCTTTTAGTCTCATGTCGGCAACAGTATATCAAATCTTGGTTACTATGTGTTGAAGTCTGTTGGTGGCCATGTCGGCGCCGTAGAGGAGGTCTGGAGGAAACTTCCTCCAGCTCAAAGATGGAACGGATCGTTCAGCGGAACGAGAATGTTTGGCGCGAAGCAAATGTGATTCTGCGGAGCGGTAGCGAGAGCCCTGCTGCTCGGAGTTTATGAATCCGCCCAGGTGGGCTTTCCCAAAAGTAAACGCGCGTTCCCTCCCCAGGGAGGGAGTGAGGGATTTACCTTCACCATCAACAATAGCCAATCTTTACGGAGGGTAAATGAACGATAAAAGTGCGTTTACTTCTGGAGGCGGCGAGCGGTGAAATGCCGCGTGCCGCGCGGCGCATCTGCCGCGGATTTGGTATAATGTCAGGCATGGCAGAAGTAAGCAAGAGTCCAAGGCGGTTGTATTCGGTGGTGCGGAATCTCGAATGGGCGTTCCCCGCCACGTTTGTGCTCGGCATTATTGCCGTTCCTTTCTGGTCGGCAGACATGTATGCCGGCATGGCGCTGTCGCTTACTGCCGTAGCGCTCGCGTTCGGCCTGCTGCGTCCGCGCCGTGTGGAGAAATCGCTTGGCAAGTGGCGCGTCTGGCTTGTCTCTCTCCTTGCGCCGCTTGCGGTCCTTCAGGTGGTCATAGGATTTACGGCGTTGCGGCGCGGTTCGCTCGTCGGTGGCCAGTTGCGGACTTCGGCCTTTCAGGCGAAGATAGCGGATGCCGACCGCGTCGTGATTCGAAAGGGCGGCGGTGGATGTCATGGCGACCCTGACAAGGACGATGTTCTGTATGTCATTACCAACAAGACGGAGATTGCGGAATTCGGGAAGATGTTCCGCTTCTCGGGTGGAGGCATGATGTGTGCCTGCTGCGGTTATCCTGGCGTCGACTGGTGGAAGGGCGACAAAAGGCTTGTGTTGTCGGCGATTCATCACGGGATTACGCTTCGAGAGGATGGGGCGTCCGGCGACTTGCTTCTGTCGCCTTTCTCGCGTCTCGCGCTTTCGACCTGGTTCAAGGATCACTGCGGCATCGACATCAAGAACGATTTCGACTATACACGGCACGAAGAAGACGAAATAGAGCCATTTGGCGCAGGATCGGATTGATGGCCGCGCGGCGCATTTGCCGCGGATTTGGTATAATGTCCGCATGCTTGGCGAAGGGACAGTCATCGGCTCATACCGTGTCGTGAGGCCGCTCGGGAAGGGCGGCATGGCCGAGGTCTACGAAGTCGAGAACGAAAGGCTCGGCGCGCGCTTCGCGCTCAAGGCGTTCACCCTCGACCATGGCGAGGTCGAGTTCCTGCGCAAGCGGTTCCGCGTCGAAGGACGCCTCCTCGCGCGCCTCGCGCACCCGCGCATCGTGCGGGTCTACGACATGGACCTCGACGCGGCGACGGGGATTCTGTACTATGTCATGGATCTCGTGCTCGATCCGACCGGGCACCCCCGCACGCTCCGCGACGCGCTCGAGGCCGGCGAAGTCACCGAGGAGAAGGTCGCGCTCTGGTACGAGGACCTTCGCGAGGGACTCGCGTACATCCACGGCGCGGGGGTGATACACCGCGACGTCACGCTGGAGAACGTGCTGATCGGTTCCGACGGACGCGCCGTGCTCTCCGACTTCGGCGTATCCAAGATACTGCCGCACGATCTGCGCGCGGAGCTGAAGGAGACGATGAACACGCTGGTGCGCGGCGACCGGCCGCTCATGGGCAAGCCGTTCTACCTCGCTCCGGAGCTGAAGGACGGAGCGGAGGAGTCGGCCGCATCGGACTACTTCTCTCTCGGCGTCATGATCCTGCGGCTTCTAACGCAGGTGTGGTACATGCCGGGCGCGCAGCTCGACGACATGCTCATGCCGCTCGACCCGATGTGGCGGACGATCCTGCCGCGGCTTTTGCGCGACAATCCGGCGGAGCGCGAGTGCGTGCCGTGGCGTCCGGTGAAGTCGGCGTCTCCCATCCGCCTCCTCTCCGGCGAGGCGAACACGCAGGAGATATTCCTCCGCATAAGGTTCCCGCACTGGGTCATTGGGACGATCCTCTTCATCGCCGCGTGCACGTTCGTCGCGCTCACGATACTCGCCGCGCGGGAGCGCGGGCGCTACAACGCCGCGCAGAGCGAGGTGGAGCGCCTCACGAGGATAATCATGGAGCTGAAGAAATGAGCGCCTTCCCAGAGACTTCCGCGACGCTTCTCGCCAAGCTCGCCGCGCAGGTGACGGGCGAGGACGAGGCGAACTGGGTGCGCTTCGCCGACCTCTACGTCCCCGCGATGCGCGACTTCGCGCGCTCGCGCGGGGACTGCGACGCTGACGACATAGTGCAGGAGGTGCTCGCAGGGCTCGTCGCGGTGTTCCGCGGGAACCGGTTCTCGGTCCGCGAGGGGAAGGGGAACTTTCGCGCGTACCTCGCGAAGATGATCCGCAGCAAGCTCTACATGGCCTACCGCCGCGAGAGGAGCCGCGGACTCGGGCGCACGGTTGAAATCGACGACGCGGAACTGTCCGTCCCCGCCGATTCCGTGACAGCCGGGCTGGATGCGGAATGGGCCGCGGCGCGGCACCGCGCCGCCGTTGAGCACGTCATGACGAAGACGCTCGTCTCGGACCTGAACAAGAACCTCTACCGGGCCTACGTCCTCGAGGAGCGTCCGATCGACGAGGTCGTGCGGCTCTTCGGCGTCACGCGCAACCAGGTGAGCCAGGCGAAGACGCGCATCGGACGCATGGTCGACGCGATAGAGGCCGAGTTCGGCGACTGATTTTTTTCGTTTCGCCGTGACATTTTCGCCGACGGAGCGCATTATCCCGTATGATGAAACGGGATGTCCTAATAGTCGTGCTCTCGACCGCCGCATACGGGGCGGTGCTCGCCGCGTGGCGATCGCCGCTGATGGCGGCGTACGTCGCCGTCAAGCTGCCTGTCGTATTCGTCGCGACGACGCTGGTCGTCTCGGCGTTCTGCTGGGCGGCCGGGCTTCTCTGCCGCGCGGAGCTTCGCTACCGCGAGGTGCTCGGCGCGGTGTTCTCCGCAATGGCCGTCGCGGGCTCGATACTGCTCGCGCTCTCACCGGTCGTGCTGTACTTCGTCTTCTCCGGCGCGCCTGACGCCGGAACGCGCGAGGAGATGCGCTTCGCCCACGCGACGATGATGATGGTCCACATCCTCGTACTCGCCTGTGCCGGAGTCGCTGGCAACCTTGTCCTGTGCCGTGCGCTCCGGCGGCGCGTGCCGCCTGCCTGCCGTCTCGCGCCGATGGTCGCGCTTTGGATCGCGTCGTTTGCCGTTGTCGGCTGCCAGCTCGGCTGGATCATGCGTCCGCTTGTCGGCAGTCCCAACATCGCGGTGGAGTTCCTCCGTGCGGATGCGCTCGACAGCAACTTCCTCGAATCGCTTTTCCGTCAGATAATCCCACACATAATCAGCAAAGGAGCTGTCTCATGAGCCAAAGTCAGTCGCCAAGATTCAATGTATCGAGCCTTCTCTCCGATCCGGGCGGTTTCGCCGCGCGGCTGCGCGATTCGGAACGTTTCGCGCTTCCGGCGGTGTTCCTCGCGCTCGTCTCGCTCGTCGGCGCCGCGGTCTTCGGTTTCGCTGTCGGGTCTTTCGTCGACCTTCAGGTCGCGTTTGCCGATTCGGCGAAGATGCTCGGAGTCGTCGCGTTCTCATTTGCGCTGACATATCCGACGATGTACGTGTTCGCGTCGATTTCGGGGAGTACGCTGTCTCCGGCGCGGCTTCTCGGACTCGGGCTTGTCGCAACCGCCACGCTCGGATGCATCCTCGCGGCGCTCGCCCCGGTGCTCTGGCTGTTCTCGGTCTCGACCGAGACGGTGGGATTCATCGTTGTCTTCGCGGCTCTCCTTGCGGGAATCGGCGCATTCTTCGCCATTTCGGCGCTCGCCCGCGCGAGGCAGTCGGGTGTCGTCGCATCGACTGCCGGACTGTCGACGTGGTTCGTTGTCTTCGTGGTCGTCGCGCTTCAGACGGTCACGCTCGTGCGTCCGATGCTCGCTCCACTCGGTTCGTCGCGCGATCCGTCCGGAAAATGCTTCTTCCTCGGCCATTTCGCCCGCGTTGTCACGAACGAGTGACAATAGAGCCATTTGGCGAAGGCTTGGATTGACAGCCACGCGGCGCATTTGCCGCGGGATGGCAAGTGAAAACACCGTGCTTGATTTTATAGGCAACTCCGAGCGTTTGTGCTCACGCTAACGCTCCGCAGCTTCGCGCCACTCAACGACTGTATATGTGCCAGGGTTAGCATTTTGGGATGCGACTGCGTCGCATAAATCGTCCGAAGGCCGCTCTGAACACTACAAAACAGCGACACCTGATTGTGGTTGAAAAGCGCGAAGCAGTGAAGCGTTAGCGGGAACCCTAACCATCGGAGTTTCTGAAATTCCGCGCGGGGTGTCGGGAAGGGACGACAGTACCTGCGAAAATTGGGGAACCTCCAAATTTGCAGCGCACTTGATTTCGGCGCGGCCGTTTCGCTATAATATGCCCAACGCTATTGAAAATGAGGAAAGCGACGAAAAGCAGCGAAATGGGCGATGAAAGAACAACGCCAAAGGAGTGACTCCCCATTTGATCATGTTTTCCTGAACAGATTTAAAAGATGCAGGTATGGCAAAACACGATGGCAAGCGTAGACGGACGGTGTCCGAAAAGGCAGACAAGATTCTTGGCTATGGATGGATTGTCGTGCTCCTGTGCGCGTTCACCATCATGTCGATGGGCGCGTTTCTGCTGCTTCTGGCCGGCGCAGCGTGCATAGCCCTGCCGATATGGGTGTCGAGGAGCGAGCGGGCTAAGGAGGAGGCGGAACGGGCTGCCGCAATCGTGAGGCGCATGCGCGAAGGGGGCGCGAAGCGCATGCGCAGGGGATCCCGAAAGGGGACGATAAAGCATTACGAGCCGAATCGCATGGCGCTTGGTCTCGCCAAGGGTATCCGCACCGGCGTTTCGTCGAGCGCACAAGGGCCGCAGTCAAGATGACCAGAACGGAAAGCATATTAAGGAAGGTTCTGCTTTTGCTGGCATGGATTGTCGCACTAGTAGCGCTTGCATATCTCGCTGGCCTCTACCACCGCGGGCCAATGTAACGACAGTCGTAAATGAGGGCCGCAAAGAAAGCGGTGCTTGCGCGGCGGATGCGCCGCGGATTTGGTATAATGTCCGCAAACCAACTGAATAAGGAAGGAAAGCCAACATGAAACGAATCGCAGCTGCATGTCTCCTGTCGGCAATTGCCGCCATTGCATATGGCAAAACCGTTGTTGGAAGCTCGAGTGCCTCGAACAGTAGCGTCTCCATTACGGAGATGTCGATGTCGGACATTGAGAAGGCCTTTGGGGGAAGTGGCTTCGGCGGCGGCTTTAGCGGCAACGGCGCAAGCTTCGCAAATGGGGTAAAGAGCTACACCGGCAAGCCTGCGGTTGTCCTCAACGAGTGCTGCGTCTACCCGCCGATCAGCACGAACGTGCCGAGCCTCGCGACATTCGACAGGTTCAAATACGGGCGCAAGGGCTATTTCATGGCCAAGTACATCGTCCTCGCGCAGAATATCGTAGACATCGATCTTGAGAACCTTGTCGTCGAATCGATAACCGACGGATCGGGCAAGGACTACACCAAGAAGAAGAACGGCGACGCCAACTGGGAGGCTGAGCCGTTTCGCTCGACCGTGAACCGCGAAGGCGGATTCGCGACGTTCGTGCTTTGCGGCGGCGGCAATGCGTGGGCGAAGTCGCTCCCGAAGGTAAAGGGCAAGGTCACGGTCACTGTCGCCGACAAGATGGCGACGAAGGAGCTGTCCGGCAAGATTTCGTCCGGCAAGATCGGCGAAGGCGAATACTCCTACAAGGTCAAGCTCGCCTCCAACTTGATGAGCGACGAGAAGTCGCTTGAGGTTTCGCCTGTCGGAAGCAAAGCCGACTGCGAGCTGGAGGTCTACTGCGGGGACAAGAAGCTCGGCAGCACCGGCAGCTTTTCGATGAACGGAAAGAAGTCCTATAACTTCAAGAAGCCCGACGGCGACGACATCGTGATCAAGATCAAGTACCCCGAAGGTGCCAAGAAGCTTGTCATACCGTTCGGCTGATTTGCCGGAATGCATGCTGAATTCGACATCGCATAGGAGGCTTAAGTGGAATCGGTGGATGGTCGCCGCGCTTGTGTGCGTGGTGGCTGCTCTTCTGTGTGTCTCGCTTGTTGATTTTGTGCAGAGGCCGCGGTCGCGAAAGTTGTGCGTGGCTGTGCTGTATGAAGATTGCATTCGGTGCGACAATGGATACGACAACTTCAGGCAGACGGTACGGGTTGCTTCATCCGACGATGTCGAGCGACTTGAGCTTGCGCCATATGCAGGAGGGAAGATGGCTGTGCATGTGCTGGATGACTGTAGCCTTACGGAAGAGACTTTGTCGCGACTTCGTGCTTGGGCGATGACGAACGGCTTGGTCGAAGTCAATATTGTCCGCAGCCATGCAACGCCTCGCGGGTCTGCGCGGACACCCTCTGGCGGGCATGACTAATGCGGAGTCCGCAACGTCTTTCGCCCTGCGGACACTCCACTCGCTGCGCTCCTTCCGCCCGTCGTAATGTCCCGGCATCGCGCCTCCGCGGCGCATTTGCCGCGGATTTGGTATAATGTTGGATATGAACATTGAATACACAGGTCGGCTGCACGAAGTAGAGAAGATCCGCCGCTTTGCCGGTAAAGTATACGACAGGATCGCGCGTCCGTCGCGTATCATGCTATTCGCGTTCATCGCCGCGGCGGGCGTAGTCGAGGTGCTGTCGTATTTGCGCCGCGGCCATCTTGACTATTATCTTGTGTTTTTATTGGCTTTGATCTTCTTCTGCCTGAAGTTCAACAGGGCCCGGTACCAGAAGTCAATAGACATTGTCATCCGGAGGTTAATGGGCGATTCGGATGAATGGTCGATCACTATGACCGACGCCTGCTACGAATTCCGCAGCGGCGACAATGTCATGCGCGTGGGTTGGCGAAACTTGGGATCATACTATCTGTTTCTCGATGGCGGACTTGCGGTGCTGGAAAGAAAAATGCCGAGGCTTCTTCTGCCGTCCCTGTCCGATCTCGGCGCGAATGTCGAAGAGGTAAAGGCAGCGCTCGAAAAGGCCGGACTGAAAGACTATCGGCACTGCCGCAGCTATTGGTGGTTTTTTGTGCTTCTCGCCGCTTTGATGGGCGGTGTCGTCGCACAGTTTGACCTGATGCAATCCCGGGCAAAGATGCCTGCGTCGGTGTGCGTGGAATGCGACGATGAGGAAGAGGACGAGGAAGACGAGAATCCGTTCGCTGACGACGATTCCGAAGGTGGCAAGAGCAGGCAGTTTTCGCTGGGCGACATCGATTTCGACAGTCGGAGAATTTCCATTGACTACGAGCTTGCCGAAACGTGCTCGTCAACGAACCGAGAACAGATTTCCTATCAGGATTTCGCCAATATCGTTGCGGTCTTGCGAGAGCAGAGAAAGCCCAAGAAAGTGTTTATGATGCTTTCGATTGCCGACGTCAACGCGCCGGAGCGTCCGCTTGAGAAGCTGGCGACTTTGACGAACAGCCAGCTTTCCGTCGAACTTATTCTCCACGACTGCACGAATCTTACGGACGTCGCGATGCTGGAGCGCGTCCCGATATCCTGGCTCTACCTAAGCAAGTGTCCGGTGGGCGAGATTCGCGGGCTTGAGCTCTGCCCGCTGGAGACGCTGGACATATACGGCTGCCCGGTCAAATCCATCAATGACATCTGTCCATTGCCAAGTCTGAGGAAGATGCGCATCGCCGACACGCCTATGGTGCAGCCGGACAAGGAGGCGCTTCGCGCGCGCTGGAAGAGTCTGGACTACCTGCAGTTTGCGCCGCGGAACGAAAACGGATCGCCGGAGTACAACATGGTCTCCCTGTTCTCCGAAACGGAACGCTTTCAGGCGGCGGTCGCCGAAGCGGACCGCGTGGTGATACGCGACGGCGGGTTCGGATGCTGCACGAAGCCCGAGCGCGATCCGGTGCTGCTTGAGCTCAAGGAACCGAAGGATATAGCCGAACTTCGGGGAATCTTCAGGTTCGAGGATCGCGGCAGCAACGCCGAGTGCATGTGCTGCGGGCATCCTGGCATCGACTGGTGGAAGGGCGACAAGCTTCTTGCGCGCACGGCGGTCCAGCATCTCAAGGCGCTTCGCTGGAAGCGTTTCTACGGCGACGCGGAGCTCACGCCAGAGGCGTCGGAGGCGCTGACAGCCTGGTTCGCCGCCCGCGGCATCAAACCCGCCAAGTAACGCGGCGCATCTGCCGCGGATTTGGTATAATGTGCGGCATGGAAGATTGCAGCAGAACAGAAGTCGACTTGTAGACAAGGAGGTGACGTTGTGCTTGTGTTTGTGGTTGCATGCGCCTTTGTCGCGGTCCTTATTCTGATTCCTCTTTCGGTGGCCAGACTCGCCCGCGCGCCGTGGAAATGGTGGGTGCTGGCGTTGATTTTGTCGTCTTGCACCGCGAGCATCGCCTGGGCCGTCCGTGATTTTACGGCGAGTTGCTGGAAAAGCGACCAAGGCATGCATATTCGATGGAACGTCACATGGCTTCTTGATCAGTACGGAGCGATAGACAAGATTGGCGATGAGACGCTGCGCAGGGATTATGTCACGAACTTCCTCGACAACGCCTGCATCCTGCTCAATCTTGACAACAAGAATGCCCCAAACACTTCCAATCTAGTCGAGCGGTTCTATCTTGACTGGAACGATCGAATCGGCGATTTGAAATGTCGAATGGGCAAAGAGGCGCGTGAAGCCGATACGACCGCTCGCGGCCTATAGCCCGGTGGTCGCACCGCTCAAACCGACTGCGCGGCGGTGCAGAAGATTATTCAATGCACCGCCCGCATGGGGGGCGATTTTTGCTATAATAGGCGAAACTGCTTTCCAAATGTCAGAAAGAGAGGGTTGATCATGAAGGGAAATGCGCTTGTCATGGCGCTCTGCGCAGCGCTTGCGTTCGCCGCGTTCGGCGATTCGCTCGACAACATCGGAAACGTGAGGCTGAAAGGTCCGCTCGGCGAGCGCCTTGACAGGATGGTGCGCGCGCATGTCGCGGGGACAGACCCCGACTACATCACCGCGCCGTTCTTGGAGAAGACGGAGACCAAGGGCTGGTGGCAGACGGAGTTCTGGGGCAAGTGGATGCATTCCGCGGTGCCGTATGCGCTGTACGAGGGAATGGAGAAGGGGGGCGACGGGCTTTGCGCAAAGATCGATCGTGGAATCGACCGCATGCTCGCCTCGCAGGAGGAGAACGGCTACATCGGCAACTATCCCGACGCGCTCAGGTGCGGCGAGGGATGGGACGTGTGGGGCATCAAGTACACGATGATGGGACTGCTCCACTATCACGACCTCGCCGCGCGTCTCCCGTCCGGCGTCTCTCGTGAGAAGGCCGCGGCCGTCCTTGACGCCGCGAAGAAGCTCTGCGACTACGTCATCGCCGAGATCGGCCCGAACGGAAAGCGCGGCCGCGAGCTGTGGCAGACCGGCAACTGGTCCGGCTACGCAAGCTCGTCCATCCTCGAGCCCGTGATGTGGCTCTACAACCGCACGAAGGAGAAGAAGTACCTCGACTTCGCGTCGTACATCGTCGACGGCATGACGAAGCCGGAGAAGGGTCCGCGCCTCCTCGACCTCGCGCTGAAGGGCGTGTCGGTCGCGGACCGCAACGAGCCGGGGTACGACACAGGCGCGGGGTGGCAGTACGTGTGCAAGTACGGACGCTCCAAGGCGTACGAGATGATGAGCTGCTACCAGGGGCTGATCGAGTACTACGAAGTCACCGGACGCAGGGATCTCTTCGACGCGGCCGTGAAGACTGCCGAGGACATCGTGAAGGAGGAGATCAACCTCGCCGGAGGCTGCGCGTGCTCCGAGGCGTGGTTCCACGGCGCGAGGAAGCAGCACCTTCCGTACCTCCACCTCCAGGAGACGTGCGTGACGACGACGTGGATGCGCTTCTGCGAGAAGCTGCTGTCCGCGACGGGCGACCCGAAGTGGGCGGACGAGCTCGAGCGGACGTTCTACAACGCCTACCTCGGCGCGATGAAGGCGGACGGCTCGGAGTTCGCGGGATACACCCCGCTGTCCGGCTACCGCTGGCACGGACAGCACCACTGCTACATGCACACCGACTGCTGCACGGCGAACGGCCCGCGCGGATTCCTCTGCTTCCTGAAGGAGCTCTGCCGCAACGACGGGAAGACAGCCACGTTCAACTTCTATGCGTCCGCCCTCGTGAAGGGCTTCGACATGTACTCGCTCTATCCGCGCGAGAACACCGCGCGCATCGTGAGCCACACGGAGGGTCCGTTGACCCTCCGCCTGCGCATCCCCGCCTGGAGCGGGAACACGGTCGTCAGGATCAACGGCCAGGTGCAGTCCGGAGTGAAGGCTGGCGCCTACTTCTCCGTCTCGCGCAGCTGGAGGCTCGGCGACATCGTGGAGATCGCGTTCGACATGCCGGTCGTCGCGCACAGGCTGGACCACGCCGTCGCGTTCACGCGCGGGCCGGTGCTGCTCGCGCGCGACAGCCGGTTCGCGGACGGAGACATGACGGAGCCTTTTAGGCGCGGGATAAGGGACGGGCAGAGGATGGACGGCTTCGCGGCGGTGCGCGCTCCGTCCGACGACGCCTGGATGGCGTTCTCCGCCGTGCTGCCGCTCGGCTCGCACCACGAGAATCCGGAAGGGGAGCACTGGACGCAGGTGACGTTCTGCGACTACGCGTCCGCAGGCAACCTGTGGCGTCCGGACAACTTCTACCGCACCTGGTTCCCCGAGGAATACAGCCAGTTCGAGTGACGGCATATATAATGGGGACTGTCCCCACATGTTCCGTCGGACTTCCGCCGATCGTCGTTCCGTCGGAGGCGCGTCTCGACTACATCCGCGAACTGTTGGAATACCAGCGCGCCGTCGGCGTGATAAGCGCTGCCAGCTAAACACATAATCCAACTGCCGAATTTAGGCTTATGGGAGCACGAACGGATCATGAAACGCGTCGAGAAAGACCGCCGCGTCAAAACTCCATATGTGAATTGAAAAGTCAGATGGACATTTAGGGTGTCCATCTGGGATTTCAAAAGA
>JAEDKA010000043.1 GCA_016296065.1 Kiritimatiellia bacterium | reverse complement strand
TCCGATGCATCGCAAGAGGCGCCTGAGAGAGCCCGTAAAGATACACCGAAGGAGGTGAAACTGCAGTACGAGGGCAGTTACCCTTCTGTGCGTCTTTACAAGCATAGTTTCTCAGGCTTTCTTGCGACGCGCCCCATGTCCGCAGGGATGGCGGCGCGCTCGGTGATCGCGCCCTACCGTTCCCCGCGCGGGAAATCTGATTTGCCGACGAGGAGGCTCGCTCCCCAACTGCGCCAATATTATAGCAAAAAAATCAGACCTGCGGACGGAAAATCGCGGACGAATTTTCGCCCGCAGGCCTGCCCGGGCTCTCTCAGCCGGGTGTCTGCCTAATGGCAAGGTAGTATACGAGGGAGCCGCGGAAATCTGACAGGCAAAACAAGTTGAAAGGTTGAATTGTTGAAAATGGCATGAATGGACACTTATGTTATTTTCCTGCGATTCCCTATTTGTCAGATTTTTGGATTTGCGGCGTATACGGGGTGGAATATGGACAGACTGTTGAACAAGGCTCCAAAAACAGGCGGAAGGGTGAGGTTTCTCGTCTCACTGATCCTTTCGTCCCCAGCTGTGGCGTTCGTGCACGCACCACTGCTCGTCGCGCAGACCGTCGCAGGCATCGCCATCCCGTTCGCGACGGGCCGGTTCATTGACGCGCTTGTGTCGGGAAGTCCTGCAGTCCATCCCTTTCTGACGCTTGCCGCACTGTCCGTCGCGTCCGCGGCTGTTGCTGCTTTCCTGCAGCGGTTCATCCTCAGGCATGCACGAAGAATCGAGCTGAAGCTGCAGAACGAGGTGCTGGAATCCGCCATGGATTTTGCCCCGCATGAACTTTCGGCCCTATCAGGCGGTGAACTCGTCGCGAAGCTGACGCGCGACGCGTTCGCGGTCGGAGGTTTCGTCAGCGGACTCTATCCGCGAATCCTCGCCGCAGTCGTGACGATGTTCGCCGCAGGGTTTGCGCTCCACTCCCGCTCGCCCGCGCTCTGCTTCGCGTTCGTTGCGTTCATCCCCCTCGCCGTCGCGCTCTTTCTGCCGTTCGCGCGGCGCTTCTCTGAAAACTCCCGAACCGTAAGGACAAGAAGCGACCAATCTTATATCACGCTCTTCGACTTCTTACGCACGCTCCCCTTCCTGCGCACTCTCGACGCGGAACGGCGCTTCGCCGACTCGCCGCGCGGCGCACTCCGTGCGCTCAACGGCGGCAACGGCGCGACGGACTCCATTTCCGTTGCGTTCGGTGCGCTGCTCGGCGCGATCCTCGTCGTCGGACAGGTCGCAGTTCTCGGCGTTGCCGGGACATTCGCCGCAAAGGGATTGATCCAGGTCGGAGACGTTGTCGTCTACCAGATGCTTTTCATGACGGCGATGCAGTCCGTACAGGGCATCGTCTCGCTCCTCCCCGAAGCCGCAGCGCTACGCGAAGCCGTCGATTCCGTGCAAGAAGCGCTTGCGCATCCAAAGGCTCGGAAAGGCGGACGCAAGACCGGCAAAATCGAAACCATCGAATTCCGAAATGTGACCTTCGCCTATCCTGGCGGAAAGCCCGTCATAAAGGATTTTTCGGAGGTATTTCGCGCTGGCCGCGCCGTAGCGCTCGTCGGGTCGAACGGAGCAGGCAAGACGACGCTCCTAAAGCTCGCTGTCGGAGCCCTTGAGCCTCTGTCCGGAGAAGTTCTTGTCAACGGGATTCCGATGTCTGACATCGACATTGGCGATTTCAGACGCAGGATCGGTGTCGTTTTCCAGGACAGCCTTGTCGTATCGGGTTCGGTACGCGACAACGTAACGTTGCGGGATCCGGCTGTCAGCGCGGCGTCGGTCGAAAACGCGGCGTCGGCAAGCGGTCTGGACGAGGTGGCGCGCAAGCTCTCGACCGGTTTCGACACTCGCGTCGGCATAGGCGGACAGTCCCTCTCGGGCGGAGAATGCCAGCGACTTGCAATCGCACGCGCGCTGACGCGCGATCCGAGCCTGCTGGTCCTGGACGAGGCGACAAACCACCTCGACGCCGCCGCGCGCGCCGCGTTCGGACGCCTCCTCCGCCAGCTTGTACCGGAGCGCATCGTCCTCGTCGTGACGCACGATGACGCCGTTGCCGATCTCTGCTACGAAAAGATTTTTTGTCAGATTACGTAATGGCCTTCGTATACGAGTTTGCAACGGACGGGTGTCCGCTGCATTTGGTTAACCAAAACAAAGGAGAAACAACAATGACACCGAATGACATCGCGACCAGCATCTCTGGTCTCAAGCCCGTCGGAGGCGGAAACATCACCGCGTCCACGAACTTCACGCAGTCCTTCGCAATGGGCGGCGGCTACACCGTTGACGACGCGAACACATGGGACTGAATCTGGATGAACTACCCTGGGGCTGGCGCAAAACGCCAGCCCCATTCCACTTACTTTTGCACAGGGGCGTCATAGACCATGATATTCATATCCACATGCAGTCAGGATACAACGGCAGATCTCGTCATGAAGGAGTTCGATTCCAACGACGTCCTGCGCTTCAACATCGACAAGCCAACTGATTTCTCGTGGGATTTCCATCGCAATGGATTCCGCATCTCCGACAAGCTTTCAGGGAGAAGTATCACCAACCACACACTCACATCGTTCTATCTGCGCAAGCCGATGTACATGGACCTTATAGATGTCCCTAAGTTCGGCTGTCTCGAGAACTGGCGCCGCAAGGAGACGGAGGAATTATTCAACGATTTTTTCCGCGAATGCCACAGCCGCGGGTTGACGGCACTTCTCAGAAGCCAGAGCAATAAATTCGGAAAACTCAGACAACTTCTCCTGTCCGAAAAATACTTCCGAGTGGCTCATTGGCATTTCTTTCATGGCGAGTTGCCAGATGAGCTAAGGCGCGGCAGATGGGTCGCAAAGTCGCTGACAGGGACCGCGATCGGACAAGACAAGATGTTTCTGGTCCGCGAGATTGATCCATCGGCACTCGACCTCGACTACCCCTGGTTTGTGCAGGAGCGGATCGACGGCGAAGAGGAGGTGACCGTCGTGTATATCGACGGCAAGTCCTACGCGGCAAATGCGCCGCGCGATTCGTTCGGCGCAGAAGATTCCCGCAAGTCGCTCATGGAACAACCCCGTGCATGGCCGCGCTGCGAACTCTCGCAGAAGGAAGAACGGGCCATCAAGGGCTTCATGGACGAGACCGGCTACCGGTTCGGACGCTTCGACTTCATCCGGAAAGACGGCGAGCTGTGGTTCCTGGAGCTCAATCCGAATGGACAGTGGGCGTGGTTAGACGAGAAGAACGAGCACGGTCTCGTCTCGATGGTCGCGGACGCGATCAAGCGCGAAGATGCCGCACACAAAGCATTTAAACATTGAACATCCTATTCTCTACAGCCCAGGTAATGCTCAAAATTCCATAAAAAACTCCCACATGGACCCCCTCTCCTCGGGTGGTATGGTTTCCTTTATCATCTTCCAGGCGTACAATTTGAAGGCAATGAAAATGGTCAATAGCGCAATCACTACTACCGCCACCCCTCTCATCGCGCCCCTCATCAGCCATGACCCAAAAACAGACGTCATCGATAGCCGTACTCGCAGCGACTCCATATCTTTTAGCAGAGCCTTGGCGGACTGGTAGCGCCGCGACTGGACGGGATCGGTCGCCTTGTTGAGGATTCGCCACCAGGACGGGAAAAGCGTCGCGCCGACATCGGCCTCCATCGCAGGCCCCTTGTCCAAGTCCTCGATCTGACGTCCGAAACTTGCGGCCTTGAGCGTGAGCCCAAGACTGTAGACGTCGCTCGCGGCGTCGGTAAACTTCTCGGGCGGAACATAGCCGGGCGTCCCTACGAGCGAAGCCGCCTCGGATTCCTCGACGATGAGCCCAGGATCAGAAAGTACAGGTCGGCCACATACATACAGCACGTTCGCGGGCTTGACGTCGCGATGCAGAAGATGGTGCCGCTGAAGCGCCGCAAGCCCCTTCGCGAGAGAGATGGCAAGATTGACGCAATCCCTCAGAGGAAGCGCCTTCTCGCCTTTGATGACGCTTGCGAGGGTCTTTGGACGGTAGTTCTCCGCAAATTCGGAGGCGCCGCCAAATTCGTCGTCCGCGAGATCCATCACAGCATAGAAGCCCCACTCCGTCTCGGCGAGCGTCCGCATCCGGACAAGTCCTTCCTGAGGCGGAATCGCGCGATAGAGCTTCGCGCCGCGCAGCTCGCGCGAATAGCGTTCGGGATCGACTGCATCGCGTCGGCAGACCTTTACTGCCGTGCGCTCGCCGTCTGGGGAGACGGCAAGATAGACCACGCCATACGCGCCGTGGCCGATCTCCCGTTCAAGCCGCCACCTCCCGCAAGATGGCGGCTGAGGATTCCCCTTAAACGTCTCGCCTTGCATATGTATAATGGCTGGGCTCACACCATCTCCACGCAATCCTCGCGCACGGCATCTGCAAACAGCTTCGGCTGCCGAATCGCGATGCGAAGAAGAACCCGTGCCGCTCCGGTCGGATGACGCCGTCCCTGTTCCCAGTTGCGCAGTGTGCCGATACTGACGCCCATGAACTTTGCGAATGCGGACTGGCTAAGATTGAAGGCTTGGCGGACATACTGTACGTCTTCCTTTTCTTCTACCGCAAAACGGCGAGAAGGCTTGCGCTCACCCCTAAGGATTTCTCCCCCTTCGCGCATGCTCTCAAGCAGCAAGTCAAAATTCTTCTTATTCATGTTTATAGCCCTCCGCAATTTTCTTCATTAACTTTTTCTGCTCTTCTGTCAGATTTTCTCGTTCGTTTTTGAGATAGACATAGAGCATCAGAATCCGATCTCCACAGTCCCAATAGTAGATGAGACGCGATCCTCCTCTCTTGCCCCTGCCGGAACCTGCCCAGCGGACTTTCCTAACGCCACCAGTACCAGGAATCAGCGCACCGGCATCTGGATGCTGCGAAAGATGATTCTGCAATCCTGCATACTCATCATCACTCATCGCATCAAGAATACGAGACGTAAACAATCTGGTTTCAACAAAAATCATGAGCATATTATACACCATTGGCGTACCTACGTCAATGGCGTATGCGGTCTTTCGGGATGGGTCACTCAGTTGCGTGGCTCGTTCCTCGCCGCCTTCCCCTCGCTCGCGAAACGGTCGACCACGAAGCGGACACTCTCATCCACCGGCGGCTTGTCGATGTGAATCGTGACAGCCGACTTGTAGAACGGACGGTTGTGGTCGGTGAACATCCTCCGAAGCATGTGGTATCGGCTGCCGAGAAATCAAGTATCTGCTTACGAAATTATTCGTAACGAAGAATTTCGTATTAACAGGTCTGACCGGGCTCTCTTAAGACTGGGGATGCCTGATTTGACGTTGAAAGTTTAAGGCACCGGCATCTGGACGCTGCAGACCTACTGTGCAATGTTTGGTGCATCCATCTCGGCAAGGACTTCCGGCATCATCTCGCGCAATTTAGCCGTGAGTCGTTTGCGGATCTGGTAGAGGTTGTCGCTGCTGAGGCCGTAGAGCCGCATCACTGTTTCGGTGTCCTGCCCCTCGACGGCGCTCGCGACAAACGCCGCGTAGTGCTCGGGACGGACCTCCGGCTTGATTCGGCGGAGCGCCTCCTCGAGCGCGGCCTGCTGCCACTCGCGCTCCTCGAAGTCTTCGTCCTCGGCTGAAGCGGCGGATTTCGCCTCGTCCCAGAAGGCGGACTTTAGCTCGGCGTCGCGTTTCCCGGACCGCAGCCTGTCGTTGACCCGCCAGTGGACGAGTCCGGACAGATATGACCGGAAGCGCCCCTTCGCGCGGTCGTATTCAAACGTCGGCAAGTTGCGCGCGAGATCTGCGAAGACGGTCTGCACGATGTCGTCCGCATCGGCGTCGTTGAGACCCTTCGACCGCGCAATCGAGAAGACGAATCCGGCGTAGAGGTCGAAGAGCCTCTGCCATGCCGCCTCGTTTTGGGTGTCTGCGACAGCCCTGATGACGCTTGAGCGCGTCGATTCATTGTTGTAGTGCCGGTATGTCATTGTCTGTCCTTCGCCTTGACTTCATCCTCCAGCACCGTGAACTGCTCGAGAAGCGACAGCCACGACTTGACGAGCTTTTCGTTTTCCATGGAGAGCAACTCTGCCCGATTATACTTCTCCGAAGCGCCCTTTCCCGTCTTGGCTTCTTCGTGCAGAACCTGTATCCGGCGGTTGTTTTCTTCGCCCTTCCCGTCAATATCCACCATTTTGCCGAGAATCGCCCGCATTTTTTCTGCGCGGACAGGATCCTTCTCTTCCGCTCTTTTAAGGCGCTGCCGGTGGGATTCGTCCGTATGGCAGAAATACGACCCGGAAAACGAAGACCACACGGCATCATCCTGCGAAGAAACGTCATTCAGCATTTTCATCGCATCGGCCACACGCCGCAATGGTTCGAGTTCCGCCTCCAGCCTTTTCCTTTCACGGTATGATCTGTGTACATAAGCGGCGGCCGCCAGAAGCAGAACACCGATCGACGCCCTGCGCAGCCACGACCACTTCGAGAGGGTCGTTCTGCGTCTTAGCGAATTCAGGTCCCTTAGAAGAGCCTTGGCGGACTGGTAGCGGCGAGACGGAACTGGATCGGTCGCCTTGTTGAGGATTCGCCACCACGCAGGGAAATACTTCGCGCCAGTATCGGCCTCCGCCGCAGGTCCCTTGTCTATGTGCTCGATCTGACGTCCGAAACTTGCGGCCTTGAGAGTAAGGCCAAGGCTGTAGATGTCGCTCGAGGCGGCGGTGAACTTCTCGGGCGGAACATATCCGGGCGTTCCAACGAGCGAAACCGCGTCGGACTCCTCAACGAGAAGCCCGGGGTCGGAAAGCACGGGGCGGCCACATACATACAGCACGTTCGCGGGCTTGACGTCGCGATGCAGAAGATGGTGCCGCTGAAGCGCCGCAAGCCCCTTCGCGAGAGAGATGGCAAGATTGACGCAATCCCTCAGAGGAAGCGCCTTCTCGCCTTTGATGACGCTTGCGAGGGTCTTTGGACGGTAGTTCTCCGCAAATTCGGAGGCGCCGCCAAATTCGTCGTCCGCGAGATCCATCACAGCATAGAAGCCCCACTCCGTCTCGGCGAGCGTCCGCATCCGGACAAGTCCTTCCTGAGGCGGAATCGCGCGATAGAGCTTCGCGCCGCGCAGCTCGCGCGAATAGCGTTCGGGATCGGCTGCATCGCGTCGGCAGACCTTCACCGCCGCGGGTTCGCCATCCGGGGAGAAGGAGAGATAGACCACGCCATACGCGCCGTGGCCGATCTCCCGGTCAAGCCGCCAGCTCCCGCAGGATGGCGGCTGTGAACTAACTTTCAACGTCTCGCCTTGCATACGAGAAAATTATACCATATTCCACCATAGCGTATGCATCGACCTAAGGATTTCGGCCGGAATCTTCACCCAGTGGGTGAAATCATATCTACTTGCCGACCTGCGTATAATCCGCCCAAAACCCTAACGCCACGGGCAATGACGATTCACAGTCAAAAATCAACGACCCTTCGGTGAGGCCGGATTTCAAAGGTTGATTTTGACGCCGCGAACGTCCCCCCATCCGCAGGGAAGCGCAAACACCACCGCACCGCCCTCGCGCTTCTTGTCGCCGCGCATGAGCGGAACAAGCGAATCGAAGTCAAGGCCGCCCGGAAGCTCAACCGGTAGCCCGGCGGCGGCAAAACGCGCGGCGAACTCATCCGGCCATTGGGCGGGCGCAAGTCCGAGCCGGACGGCAAGCCGCGCCTCCTCCACGCAGCCGATCGCCACGGCCTCGCCGTGCGAAACGCGGTATTGCGTCGCCTTCTCGACCGCATGAGCGACGGTGTGCCCGCAGTTGAGGAGGATGCGACGCCCTTTCGTCTCGAAAGGATCCTCTCTCACGATACCGACCTTGACCATCAGATTCCGGGCGATCTCCTGCGGCGACGGCAGGCCGCCATTGCCGATATTTTCACTGTTCAATTCTCCATCCCCAACTCCGCCAATCGCAACGTGCTTGATCATCTCGGCCCGACCAGCCGCGACCAGCTCAGGCGGAAGCGTCGAAAGGAAGTCCGCGTCGATCACGACGAGCCTCGGAAAATGAAACGCGCCGGCGAGGTTCTTCCCCTCGGGAAGATCGCAGCCGGTCTTGCCTCCCGTGGAGGCGTCGACCATCGAAAGCAGCGTTGTCGGAACGTTTATCCACGATATGCCGCGCATCCACGTCGCGGCGGCGAATCCAGTCATGTCGCCTGTGACGCCTCCGCCTAGAGCCACGACGCAGTCCTTGCGTCCGAGCCCCTTCTCCGCGAACGCGTGCCAGAGTCCGGCAATCGTCGCAGGCGTCTTATGCTCCTCGCCGGACGGAATCGTCGCAAACGGAGCGACCCCGAGACGTTCCGCCCAGATTTTGGACACCCTCTCGTCAGCGACGACTGCGCGTCCCGAGAGCACCGCGGCGGATATGCCGCGTCCGACTACGACGAGAGATTCCTGCGCGTCGAAGAAAGCGGCAATGCGATTCGGAAACGACAAGTAGTGCGCGGCGCGCTCCTTGGCCTTGTTGCCGAGCGGACGCGACCCGGCTGCCGCTCCGATGCGGCGCGCGAGTTCGTCTTCGGACGGCGTGTCGATGCAGAAGACCGTTCCTGTCGCCTCGCAAAGCGCACGGTTCCCTTCGCGCAGGAGAGTGCCTCCGCCGAGCGAGACGACGAGGAGGCGTGATTCGTGGATCGCGTCCCCGGGCTTGCGGGAGGCCACGTCTGCAAGAACCTCGCTCTCCTGATCGCGGAAGGCTACTTCCCCCCTTGTCTCAAAGATTTCCGGGATGGACATCCCGGCCTTTTCGACTATTGCGGCGTCAAGGTCGACAAAACAGGCGCCGAGCCTCTCGGCAAGCTCCCTGCCGAGCGTGGACTTGCCGCTTGCCGGCGCGCCGTAAATGTATATGTTTCCGTTACTCATGCCATTACAACTCCGATGGCCATATTATACCAAAAAACGAAAACACGGACTTAGGCGCGTCGACAAGTCATAGCGCGGCAGGAGGCGTCAGCGGACCTTGACTACCGTGCCGCCTCCCTTGCAGTCGAGCCAGAGTCCGGTCGGGACCTCGCCCGTCGCAGCATCGTTGTCGCCGTAGGTCCAGCGGAACGACGCGCGCGCCTCGTACTTCGGCGGAACCGAAAAGCTGAGCATCTCGGGCGAGACCGTTCCGGGCCAGTCGACGAGCTTCATCACCGCCTTGCCGCTCTTGAAGACGGGCGAGTCCTGGCTTACCGCAAACGGAATGCAGGCGTTGTCTTCCATGTTCGGATTGAACTTCGATCCCTGCGTACGCGGATACTGCGAAAAGACAGGCGCCTTGTATCCACCTTCGGGAACGACGAACGTGAAGCCGCCGCAGTTAGTGTGGTCGAATCGGACGTAGTTCACGAGGAACTGAGGCTTCTCGCCCATGACAATGAACTGGATGCCGTCGGTGTCCTGAGCGACGTACTCGATCTGCACGCCGTGCGGATTAGTCGCGTCGCCGGAATAGATCGTGGAGTCGTCGAGGATTACGGTGCCGTTTCCGCCCTGGCAGCGGAGGGAGTAGTTGCGCAGGTAGAGCGTCGACCTGCCCCTGATCTCAAGATCGGCGTCATAGGATGCGTCTTCCGCGCGCCACCAGAATTCGGTGTTGAGGTCGAGAGTGGAGCCATACAGCACTCGCGTCTTGGAATTTCTGTTCGGGAACATCTTGCCGTCGCAGCGGAGATATGCGTTGGAGAGCGTGAAATCCGTCCCGACGGGGAAGCGCAGGCCGTAGTCCCCCCACGTTACGTGCAGCTCGTTGTCTTCGCCAGGCGTGCCCTGTCCCGCGATCGTGAGCTTGGCGTTCATCTCGTTGGAGAAGCTGATCATGTAGACGTCGTACTTTCCGTCGAGGTTCACGGTAGTCGGCTCCGTGCCGCGCCTCTCGAAGGATGCCGCGCAGTAGGGGGAGTTCGGGAAGTACTTCCTGCCGTCGGAGCCAGCCTTGCTGCACTCCCAGTTGTCCGGATTGCTCCAGTCGCCATCGTCGACGTCGGCCTTCCAGTAGTACCAGGCGTCGTCCACGACATTGACCGCATATTCGACGGACGCGACGTTGAAAGATGCAGTGGCGCATTCGCTCGTTGCGCGGACCTGATACGTGTATTCGCCGAACTCAGGCACGACATAGACGAACGAAAATCCCGACCCTTCGACGACATTCGTCACGGCAACCTTTTCAAGGGTCCCGCCCTTCTTGGCGATCCACAGTTCCACAGAGCACCCTTCGCCGGAATTGGCCCCGTACTCATCAAGGCTGCCGTTGATCGTCAGGTCGTTCATGTTGTACGAAGCCGTGAGCGTCCCGATGACAGGCGCGCCGTAGGGGCGCAGAGTCTCGATGCCGGAGTAGCCGACAATGCCGTTGCCGTCCTCCGCACGAAGGCGGATGTACACCGTCTCGCCGGGTACGATGTACTCGGCCGAAGTCGTGTCTTCGCTGTGGAGCGTGCGCGCAACCAAGCCGCCGGGCGCGATGTTCCCGCAGGAGTAGGTCACGGTGTCTGTGAAGTCGCCCGTGCGGCTCACCTCGACTGCGACCGCGCAGCTGCCGGAGGCGTACGGAAGCGTAGACGCGATCGTGATCGTGTCGCCAAGGGAAAGTGAACCGACTTCCGTCACGCCCGCAAAGGCAGGGAGGTCTCCGCACCCGAGCGCGATCGGCGCGGTCCAGCTCGTTGCGCCCGCGGTGACTGCGCAGAAGCGGACGTACTTAACCGACGCGCCGATCGAATCGGCCGGGAGCGCCGCCGAAAGCGCGAACGACGTCGCGGACGCAGCCGCCGTTCCGAGCTCGACGCTGCCGGTCCATCCAGCCTTCGAGTCTCCGCCATACGTTGCGCCGTAGACCATGAACACCGTCGATTCCTCCTCGCCGGTGGCGAGCTTCAGCGAACCGGCGACGCCGGAAGCGGAGACGACCGCGCTGCCGAGTTCGATCGCACGCCCCGCCGCCTCGGGAGCCTCGAAGAGTTCCGTCGTGAAAGACACGGGCGGCCTCTCGGTTATCGCCGTACCGTTGTCCGCGACAAGTTTGGCGTAGTAATTGTGCCCGGGCATGAGTCCGGTGAGCGAGCCCGTGAAGGACGCGACGCCGGTTCCGGAGGCGATGGTCTGCTCGTAGACGAGCTCGTCCGCGGAGAAGCCGTAGACGGCCTTGACCGTCCATGACGTGCCGTCGCCGAGGGATATCACGTCGAAGGACAATGTCGCGGAAACTGCGTCTACGGAAAGCACTTGCACGTTGTCGAGAGTGGGACTGGCGGACGCCCCGAGCATCTCCACGACAGGAACCGTCTCTGTCAGCGCGATGGTTTCGCCGTCGGCGTCGAGAGCCGCAAAGCGGACATACTTCGTGCCTGCGGGGACGCTGAAGTTGAAGAACTTGCGCGTGTCCGAGACCTGGAACGCACCAAGCACGGTGTTGGTGGAAACCCATTCTGTCGGGTCTATTCCGCCGCGCTCAGTCCCGAGCCAGGCGCGGACTGAAACGTCACTCTGGAAATCCCCTTCGAGAATGACCGTGGCGGAGCCATTGTCCAGCAACGAAGAAATCACCTTGAACGTGCCCGGCATGGAATAGTCGCGCGTGCAGCAGAGGAGCGAGCCGCCACCGGAGTCGACAAGCCTCATGAGCCCTTCCCCCTTGGGGAAGTATCCGACGCCGCACCAGTTGTCGTTGCATCCCGCCCAGCCGCCGCCGTTTCCGACGCGGATGTCGATGGCATGCCAGCCTTCGTAGGTCGATGTGTAGTCGCCGTAGGCGCTGCCGCATCCGCTAGAATGAACGACCTGAACGCCGTCGATGGCGATGCGTCCGTCATCGTCCTGGCATGTGTAGAAAGTGTACTCGCGGTCCTTCTCCAGCCAGATGAAGCCCTGGTACAGGTAGGTCTTGTAGTCGTCCCATGCGTAGTCCTTTCCATCGACATCGTTGCGGATGAGCGTGGAGTACTCCTTGACCATCTGCATGCCCATGATCGGACCGAGCGCACGGGCGATGTCGATGTCGGATCCGGAGAGTCCTTCGGTCGTATTGAGATTGCCTGACAGCCTCGCCTGCCAGAGTCCGGGCAGCTCGAGCCCCTGCTCGGCGGCGGTAACGAACGTGTTCGTCTCGGCAAGCACGACGCTTCCACCGACGGAATACTCGACGGCATATGTGTAAAGAGACCTCGCGACGAGATCGGGAAGCGTCGCCGAGAAGGTCTTGGAGTCGCCGCTGCCGGAAAGCTGGAGTGCGACGGACCTGCGGAGATCCGCAGGGTCGCGTCCGAACTTCACGACGGCCGAGCCCGTGGTGCCGACGGATACAATCACGCCGGACAGCGTCGCGGAACCGAAGGACGCAACGGCTTCGGATTCTATCCCTTCTCCGACAACGCCCCCCTTCTCTGCCTCAATCTCCCAGTAGGCACCGTATCCCTGGTCTTGCGGACCGAAGGTTATGCGGACATACTTCGCGTCGACCGCAAGGGCAGCACCTCCGTTGTCGCGCATCTTCACATAGCGGCGCTTTCCAGAACTGCCGACATAGGTCCCGATAGTGTTCAGGAGTTCCGTCTGGCTGTAGTTGAATGTCGACCCGGGGACGTCAATCCATATGCTGCCGTCGGAGGACGCCTCGATCTTCTCTATGGAGACGTCGTTTCTGTATCCGCCGTCGTCCCACTGCGTGTAGAAGTTGAAGCCCTTTATGTTAGTCTTCTCGGGAAGCTCAAAGGTGAGTATCGACGAGTTCTCGAAAAAATGACGTCCCTTGACTCCATAGTCATTTCCAGGCATGTCAGGAATCGCCCCGTCCGTAAGATAGGCGATGTCCTGCTGCTCCTCATAGTAGTTGCCATTGTTGGTGCCGGCAACGAACTCGCCCTTCGTGTGGACACCCACCAGTCCGTGGAACGCGTTCTTCTCGGCGTCCAGCGCCGAGAAGTCACCGTTCTGCCACACGCCAGCATCGTATACGACGGCTGCGCCGGCGAATGATGTCGCGAAGATCGCGCAGCCCGCGAGGAGCGTACGCAGTTTGTTTGTTGTTTTCATTGTTTGTGTTCCCCTTTTGATTAAATCATTGCTTGATTTCGAGTATTCCCCAGTTCTGGGGCTTGAGCTCCGCCTCGCTCGGGACGTCGGAGACGATTCCCGTCGCCTTGTTGGACCAGTATAGGCGCGCAATCGTCTCGCCGCCGCTTCCGCGCAGCACTCCGATGTCGCCCTTCACCGTCGTTCCCGCGGCAGGCGCGAAGCCAATCACGGAAAGCGGAACCGCGAGCTCGTAGTCGCCGTTCGCGCCGCGGACGAGCTTCACCTTCTCCGACACGTCGGTGACGCGATCGAACTTGACGTTGCCGACCGGACTCGTAAACGCGACCTTCTTCTCCTCCGGCGTGCCGGGGACGGTCCGCTCGTAGAGCATGGACTTCGTCTTGCCCTTCACCTGCGATGTAAGCAGGCGTATTCCGCCGTGGACGCCGAGCATTATGTCGAGTCCGCCGCCGGTCTTGAAGAGCAGCTCGTCCGTCCCGCCTGCGTTCTCGGCGAGATTCCCTGCGCCCTGCGCCTTCCATGCGGCGTAGAGATGGGTCTTCGTCGCGGCAAGTGCGCCGCGGATGTCGTACGGCTTCGAGTTGGAGTCGAACCACGCGGCAGTTCCGCGCGAGTCGATAACGGCAAACGTGTCCTCCGGCCACTCGCCGATGTCTCCATCGAGATTCGGAGCCTGAGAGAGGAGACGCAGCGGAATACGTCCCGTGCCGGACTTGGCCCTGCGAGCGGCCTCAATCTTTTCACGGGCCTTAGCCACTTCAGCGAGCGTCTTCGGCGTAACCGTCACCGTTCCCGCGGAGAAGCGCCTGAGCGTCTCGAGTCCGCGGAGGTTGACGAGTGTGCACGAGAAGTCGTTCGCGACGATGTGGAGCGATCCGTCCGCGTACTGCGTGAGCGTCGGCCAGAAGTGCTCGTCGCCGGGGGAGACTCCGGCGAGCTCCATGCCGCGCTTCGCCGTCGGGAAGTTCCAGCGGCGTCCAACGGCTATGTCCTCGAAGAAATTGTCGATGAAGTATCCGTCGGACGTGAGGAAGAAGATGTCGCCGTGGTTTCCGTTGATTGCGACGACGGCCTCCTTCGTCCCCTTCGGATACACGAAGTCGCCGAGCATTCGCGTCACCGCGACAAGCCTGCCCTTCACTGCGTCGCGCGGCGCGGAATGGCCCGCGTGGAGGCCGGGCCACATGTTCGGAATGGACCACGTTCCGCCCGCCGCGTTGCGCCCTGCGACGGAGTAGAGCGGACCCGGCTTCACTCCGTTCGACGTAAACGCGTTGCCTCCGCGGTCGACGAGCATCTGGTTTCCGCCCGAGGACGGACCCCACGTGGCGCCCTTGAACACGGTTATCGCCTTCCCGAAGTCGTAGATCGGGTTGCCCTTCGGACCGAACGCGACGGGCTTCAGCCTGAGAGCGCGCGCGTGGTCGCCCTTCTCGTGCTCCTTCTCCTTCTCGAGGTAGAAGCATATCGTGAGCGAGAGGTCCTGCTGGAAGATGTATCCCGTCGTTATCGCGTCGGAAGAGAACAACTCGCCGTCGTCGCGTTTTCCGTTGGAGTTCGAGTCGCTCCAGAGGTGGAACCGCTTGTTCTTGTGGTCGAAGTAGGCGTAGGCCGCAGGAACAAAGCGGTTGTTCTCCTCGCGGCAGAGGATGGTGCAGCTCGTGCCGGAGACCGGATCGGTATTGTAGGAATTGGAATAGAGACGCTCGCCCTTGGGTCCGTATATGACCTCGCCCGGCATGCACGCGAACTCGCCGCCGAGCGGGAAGCCGCACGCCTCGAGCGCCGCCTGGTCCGTATCGGGACGGAACATCACGCGCGTCACCTCGGTAGAGCCGGTCGCGTAGTCGAGCCTGAACTCGAGCGTACCGCCAGCCTCGGTGTAGTAGAAGCGCGTCGGATCCTTCTGGTCGGGACGGCCACCGGCGCCGTACTTCGGCGGACCGTAGAACGCGCGCACGAGCTTCCCGCTCCTCACGTCCCAGACCGAGATGCGCTTCGGCAGATAGTCGTGCTCCGCGACCCAGAGCCTGCCCTTCGAGTCGCATGCCATCTCCGCCGGATGGTTCATGTGGTTAGGGTCGTACTTTCCGGAGCGGCACGGACCCGCCACGCCGATGGCCTTCACGATGCTTCCGTTCTCTGCGTTGATGACCTTAATCTGGTTTGAATCGCCCTGCTCCGAAACGAAGATTGCCTTCGCTCCCGCGATGGTGATGGATGCAGGCTCGACGAGACCGGCCGTGACGGTCTCGGCGGTCTTCTCCGAGAGGTTGACGCGTACGAGGCGGCGTCCGCTAATCGCATAGAGCTTTCCGTCTGCAGCAAACGCGACGCCGCGCGGGGAGTCGAGCTTCATGCGGTCTTCATCGCCGGTGTGGAGATTCCTCCACCAGAGCTCTCCGCGGCACGAAAGCGACGCGACGACGAGTCCGTCGCGAACCGCTATCCCGCCGTGGGCGCGCCCCTGGTCTGGCCCCAGCGGGATCGCCGCGAGGCGCTCCTCCCCGCTCCCGACGATTGCAGTGACGCGGAGCTCGTAGATGTCGCCGTTCTTGCCGAGTCCGCCGACGTAGTAGTCGTGCTTAGCGACGCGCTTCTCGCCCATATCGCAGGCGAGGAAGCCAGCCGCGGTCCAGGTGCCTCCGATCCACCTGCGTCCGCCGGTCTTTACGCCATCCATGTCGACTGTGATGAGTCCGTCGGGCCCCTCGGTGATGTTCGCGCCGAGAGCGACGAGCTCCTTGTCTCCGACGCGTCCGGCAGGCAGCAGGCACGCGGCGCGCGGCGGCTCGTGGTTGGCGAGCCAGGCGCCCGTGTGGTCGGGAGTGCACCAGGGCGGGTTGCCCGGGCAGTACGCGCTCATCTCGTAGGTGCCGGATAGCGGACGGTGAGCAATCCCCTTGACGACGTACTTGCCCGGCGAGACAGGACGTTCGGGAATGTGGTAGAGACCGTGGTTCGCCGCGTCAATGTCGCGCGTCAGGTCGTCGGAGCAGTCCCACCACACGCGGTTCGGCCCCTTCTTGAAAGTGCCTGCGGAGACGAGGTTCCTCACGCGGTTGCCCCACTCGTCCTCCACGACGAGCGTGGCGAGTCCGTCGAACGGCATTTCGAAATCCACCGGAACCCCGATCGTCGCCTCGTTGACGACGCATTCCTTGCGGACGGTCCTGCACATCTCGCGGTCCGCTAGCACGTACAGCTCGGAAAGTCCGGAAAGCCTGCCCTGCTGTATGTAGTGTCGGACGTGCTCGTGCTCCTCGCGGTCGAAGCCTCCGCCGACGGCGGGTCCGGCGATCGGCCGGATCCTTATGCCGCGCGTCGTGACGTTCTTGCCGAGGTCGATCCAGGCGACGCGCGAGGCCATCGGATAGCCCGTGCGCATTCCATCGACGACGGCGACGACCTTCCAGTCCATCTCCTTCGCGTCTTTCGGATGCACAGCCTCCTTGGCCGTGCAGGCGAGTATCTGCGCCTTGGTGAAGAACGGCTGGCCGAGTCCGATGAACCTCGTCGTCACCGGAATCGGCCACGAGAGGATGCAGCTGGCATCGCTGCCAGTCTTCGTGCCCCAGCGGTTCCATCCCTCGGTGTCTCCGTCGACGAGGTTCATCGCCTCGCGCTCGTTGTCAGTCGCGCCGGCCGAGGCGTACGGCGCGATGTTGAAGAGCTGCTCGGGGAAGACGTAGACGGACGACAGCCCGCCGCTGCGGTTGCCGGACTCGTCCGCAGGATCCGTCTCCGCCACAGTCGCCGTGACGCGTATCGCGCGAGTCGAGACGGGATTTGCCGGATACCAGAACGACGAGCCCTTCTCCTTGGAGACGCGTGTCGGCTTCCTGTCTCCCTGGAAGCACGAGAGCGGCTGCCAGAGATCGTCGTTGCCGAGATCGCCCGGATACTCCGCGTCCTCCTTGAGGACGGAAAGCGAAACCTTCCCGCCCGTCAGGAACACGCCTCCAAGGCGCACCGCGTCGCGGAACGCGAGCCTAAGGTGGCGCTTGCCCGCGTCCGGCGAGCGGCCGAAGGACATGCCGTACACCACCTTCGACTGCGATCCCTTCTCCACGACGAGTTCGGCGGCCTTTGGACACGGCTTCTCGTTTCCGCCGAACCACTCGGCGCACGCCGCCGCGTCCGTTCCGCCGCGCGCGACTGATGTCTCGATCGCGCCGCGGTAATCCGCAGTGCGGTCGCGTCTTTCGTTTTCCTGCGCCCCCGCGCAGAGCGCCGCGGCCCCCGCCGCGAGCGCGATTATCATTTTCTTCATTGTCGGTGCTCCCCTACCGGCTGTTTGTTTTCATTAGTCTTTCTTCCCTCGTCCGTGATCAAGCGCCTCCATCTTGTCCTCGATCACGCGCACCCTGCGCGCCGCGTCCGCGGGATCTGCCGGGACGAGCGTGGCGGTCATGACGGACTCGATATGCAGCTCGCCCTTCTCGGCGGCGACGGGAGAAATCGCAAACGTGTGCTTCGCGCCGCCGTTCCACCATTCCGGGAAGGCCTTGACGCGGTAGAAGAAAAGACGCCCGGGGCCGGGAGAGGACCCGAACTCGGCGAACGGCTCGCCGTCCGCCTTGACCTCGAACTTGAGTCCGTTCTCGTCGCCTTCGCCGAAGATGCCGACGAAGTTGCAGTCCGCGGAAACCTCGAGCGGAGCGGCACAGCCCTTCGCGGACGCGACATCGCCCATCCAGCGCGAGGAGAGCCCGTCATACCACATCGACGTGCGGTACGTGAGCGAGCGGGTCCATCCGCACGGGAGCTTCCCGTCGACAACGACATTGCGGCGGACGTCCTTCATCGTCCCGAAGACGGGCTTCTCGGGCACGCGGCACACCGCGCCTTCGCGCACGCCGCGCTCGAAGCCCTCGCGCACCGCCTCGAAGAAGTAGCGGTAGCCGAAGTCGCCCGGATGCGCCCCGTCGATCGGCCACACCTCGTCGAGCGTCGTCTTGCCGCTCTCAAGGTCCTTTGCTAGCGAAGAGAGCTGCACGTCGCCGTCGGGCGTTCCGTACACCTTCGCGAGCTCGCGGTAGATATTGCGGCGCGGAAGCGACTTGACAGGCTCGAAGCCCTTCCCGGCCCAGAAGCGGAACGTGAAGAACATCTGCTCGACCGGGATGCCGCGTCCGATCATCTCGCGCAAAAGATACTCGTACGCGCACGTCGCGTCCGGGAGGTCGTTGTCAGTCCCGTCGTTGCAGAGGAAGTCGAGGAACACGAGGTCCGGCTTGTGCGAAAGGACGTCGCGCTCGAGGCGGAACGCGCCGAGGAGCGACCCCGTGCCGCCGATAGCGGCGTCGTGGAACGAGAAGCGCGCCTCCGGATAGCGCTCCACGAGGTACTTCGCGAGAAGCCCGCGCACTCCCGTCACCGCCGGGTCGCTCGCGTTTGCGCTAAACGTCAGCGAGCCGCCGAAGAAGACGACCGACAGCTTTTCGCCCCTCTTTGCCCTCGCGTCGAAATCTGCGAAAGATGCATCTTTTGCATATGCGGCCGCAATCAACATCGCGGCAAGTACCGTCAGCGTCTTTTTCATCGAATTGCCCCTTTGACGCGCTAGGTTGGCGTCTCGCCACCGTGGCCCGACACCACCTCTCGCATTTTCTGATGCAATTCTAGCACAGGCGGCACGAAACATCAAGTCCGTGCCGCCTGTTTTGCAAATTTTTTTTCGTCTGTTTTGCCATCGGGACTTTTTTAGTTCAAGTCCCGGTTTGCGTCGGAGCTACGCGTACCGCTCAAGATGACGTGAAAGCATGCCGGACAGCCTCGTCTCGAGCCAGGGAGTGACCTTCCAGTAGTCGCGCAGTTCGAGATACTCGCCGATTGGACCGCCCTGCCCAGGCTTGACGCCGTATTCGCACTTGAGCATCACGTTGCGCGCCGTCGCCTCGCTCGAAACAAACTCGATCACCTGCACCTTGAAGCCGAGTATGCGCAGAATCATCGCGCGGAAGGAGTCCGTCAGCAGGTCGCACAGCCTCTCGCGCAGAATCCCCTGCCTCAGGAGCCCCGCGAACTCGCGCGAGGAGTTAGGGCCGATGGTCTTCTGGAGCTCGTGCTGGCAGCACGGGGCGGAGAGGATGTAGCGGGCCTTCCACTCGACGCCCTTCGCGAGGGCCTCGTCCGTAGCCGTGTCGCACGCATGGAGGGATACGACCATGTCGACATGCTTCGACTCGGACGGAAGCTCCGCAAGCGACGAAAGGTCCGCCTCGATGAAGTCGACCTTGCCGGAGAGGTCGAGCTGCGCGGACATCTTGCGCGCGGCCGCGACGACATCTGCACGGCGGTCGATTCCGACGACCCTGACCTCAGGAATCTTCATCACCTCCGTGAGATAGTACCAGAGCGCGATCGTGAGGTACGCCTTGCCGCATCCGCAGTCCACGACGGTGAACGGGAAGTCGAGTTTCGCGGGAACGGAGATGGTCTCGCCGACCACCTTGAGGAATTCGTTTACCTGGTCGTACTTGCCGCGCATCGACGCACGCACCTTCCCCTCGCCGTCCGCAAGGCCTATCACCTTGAGCAGCAGCGCGGATTCGAACTGCGCAAGCGGGACGTTCTTCACGCGGTCGTGCGGCTTCACGACGGCGACGCGGTCCATCTCGGCCGAGCGCGAGACGAGCACATGTCCCTTCTTCGTGACGCGGACGTGGAGATCGCCCTTCGCGGTCATGAGATGCAGGTCACGCGCGCCTCTCTGCGCGATTATCTCCTCGAGCCCCTCCGCCGCGCCGTTCGCGTCGAAGTTCTTCACCTGCACGTCGCGTCCCTCGGCCATCTCGGCCTGGTACTTCCTCACCCCACCGATCTCGACGGGACGCATAGATATCCTGAAGTTCCCGCCGCCGCGACGGACGGTCTGAACGAGCTTCATGAACCCGTCGCCGAGAACCCTGGCGCGGATCTCCTCCTTCAGCGAATCCTCAAGTTCGTATTTTTCCATGGCCTCATCCGTGGCGGCGCATCTGCCGCGTCATCGGCGGATCAATCACCTCGGGCATGACGGCGGCGTCCTTCGACTTTGCGGCCGTCTGGCGGCGGATTACCCACATCTGCACGATCGAGAAGAGGTTCGACAGGAACCAGTAGAGCGACAGCGCGGACGGGAACGAGTAGAACATGAACAGCATCATGAGCGGCATGAACACCATCATCATGCGCTGCTGGTTCTTGTCGCCGGCGCTCGGGGTGAATGCGCTCTGGAGTCCGGTGGAGACCGCCATCAGGATCGGCAGTATGTTGAGTCCGCCAAACGGGAACCAGCTCGCGAAGAGCCCTTCAGGCTCGGAGAGGTCGCCGATCCACAGGAACGGCGCGTACCTGAGCTCGACCGCCGAGCGGAGCACGTTGAACAGCGCGATGAAGACGGGAATCTGGATAAGCATCGGCAGGCAAGAGCTCATCGGGTTGACCTTCGCCTCGCGGTACAGCGCCCACGTCTCCTGCTGGAGCCTCTGCGGATTGTCCTTGTACTTGGCCTGGATCTCCTTCATCTTCGGCTGTATTTCCTGCATCTTCTTCATGCCGACCGTCGACTTGTGCGTAAGCGGCCAGAAGAGGAGCCTGACTAGGATCGTAAGGAGGATGATCGCGACGCCGTAGTTCGGGATGAGGTTGTTGAAGAAGTTGAGCACCCAGACGAGCGGATAGCAGAGCCACCTCCACATGCCGAACTCCATCACGTCCTTCATGCCGAGGTCCCATAGGAACGCCTGCTTCTTCGGCCCGACGTAGAATACGCTCGTACGCTTCGCAGCGTCGTCCGAGAGCGAGACGCGCGCCGAAACGGACGCGGGTCGGTAGTTCGCGGCGGACATGTCGCGCACGACCGTAGTCTCGAATCCCGTGTTCGCCGCGGTGGACGAGCAGAGCGCGGTCACGAAGAAGCGGTTCTTGACCGCGACCCACTTCTGTGCGCCCGGATACGGAACCGCCGCGCGCTCTGGCATCCCCGCCGCGCTCTTCGAACCGCTGCATCCGCCGGAAAGCCCGCCGACGAGGTATCCCTTGAGCGGAGAGTCTCCCTCGCAGTGGTGGAGAACCCCTTCCTTGCCCTTCCCGGCGTCCATCGCCCAGCTGTCGACGGAGAGGAGGTCGTTCTTCGAGTCGCCCATGCGCATGAGTCCGAGCGACAGAGGCCCGCCGATTCCGTCGTCCTCAAGCTCGATGCGGTAGTTCTCACCGAGCGTGATAACGCGGCTCTTCGCGCCGCAGGTGAACTTCACGGAACCGGGATTCTCCTCCGCGACGTCGTACGCCTCCACGGACGCGCCCGCGCCGAGCGGAGAGTCGGAGAAGTCGAACACCACTGGCGGATTCTCCTCCGAGACCGGCCCGCGGTTCTTCGCATACTTCTTCAAGGTCACCCTCTTGACGACTGCGCCCCAGGTCGAGAGCTCTAGCCTGACGTCGTCGTTCTCGAGGGCGACGATGCGCTCGGGCGTGCTGGGCAGCACGGGGGCAGGTGCGGCCTGCTCCGCCGAAACCTTGGCACCCTCAGTGTCCGCAGGCTGCGCCGCGACGTCGGCCGCGGATGGCGACTCCGCCTGTGCAGCCTGGTTTGTGGCGGCGATGGCGGCCTGCTCGGCCAAATACTTCTGACGCTCTTTGGCGCGTCCCATTTCGGTCCACACATACCATGCAAGAACCGCCCCGAGGAGAAGGCAAATAATCTTTTCTGTCTTGTTCATAGAAGGTATATTCTATCATATTTGCGCCGCTCCGTGCAAAAGCACGGCGGCAACCCCATCCCAAATGTCCGCCGATTATCCCTCCCAGGGCTTGCGCTCGGGAGGGTCGAGGTATACCTTGTCGTTGGGGCAGTACGCGGTGTCGGACTGCGGGACGATCTTCGCGAGCTCGGAGAGGAACGAGACGCTGATCGCCGCGCGGGCATCCGGCCCCAAGTCGATCACGACCTGCGTGCCGTCCGTGTAGAAGACGTCGAGAAGCACGGGGAGCGCACCGGGGTTCTTTGTCGCGGCCTCGCGTATCCGCTTCGCCTTGTCCGCGAAATCGGGGTCGTCGTACCTGAGGCGCACGGTGAGTCCCTTCGACAGCTCCAGCAGCGCGTCGGTGAGCGGGCGCGCCTCGCGCACGGTGAAGTTGAGGTCGCCGACGGTCGGATTCTTCTTGTCGATCCTGTCGTCCTTCTCGTAGTTGACGCGGTAGGAAACCTCGCCCGAAAGCATCACGAGCTGGTCGACGCACGTCTCGACGGACGAATGCTTCTCCCACGCCTTCGCAAAGCAGAACGCGTCGATCGCGTCGCCAGATCCGTCGTCGAGCTGCAGAATCGCCCACTTCTGGCCGGGCGTTCCGTCCGGACGCGGCTTGCCGAGCTTGACGGTGCACGCGGAGAGGATGCCGACCATCCTGACGTCGAGGTGCTTGAGCGCGCGGTCCTCCTTGAGGTGCGGATTCGACTTCTTCTTCCACTTGTCGACGGGAAGAGGCTTGAGGAGCTCGTCAACCTCGGCGGGGTTCGCGAGCTGCGACGCCTTGAAAGTCGCTACTTCGGATATCACGCGGCGGCACGCCTGGAGCGGATGGCCCGACACGTACACGCCGAGGAGGTCGCGCTCGTTCTTGAGGTCCTCAGCCGGGGAGAACGGCGGCGTGTCGACAAGTTCGGAGTCGGAAACCTTCTCCTCGCCTCCGTCGGACATCAGGTCGAAGAAGTTCGTCTGCGCGCTCGTCTTCTCCTTCGCCTTCTGCTGGCTCTTCTTGACGGCGTACTCGATGTTGTTGAAAAGCTTGCCGCGGTTTGGCTCGATCGTCGAGAACGCGCCGGTGCGCGTGAGGTTTTCAAGGACGCGCTTGTTGCACGCGGGCGTCCCAGCGAGGCGCACGCAGTAGTCGAGGAAGCCGGTGTAGGGTCCGTTCTTCTCGCGCTCCGCCACAATCGCGTCCGCGGCAAGCTCGCCTACGCCCTTGATGCCGCCGAGCCCGTAGCGGATTCCGCGCGCGTCCGGCGTCGGAACGAACCGCGCGCCCGACTCGTTGACGTCGGGGAGCCGCAGCTCCAGGTCCATTTCCTGCGCCTCCGCGACGAAGCCGGGGAGCTTGTCGAAGTTGCCGATTTCGGACGAGATCTGCGCGCACATGAACTCCGCCGGATAGTGCGCCTTGAGGTATCCTGTCTGGTACGCTACCCACGCGTAGCACACGGCGTGCGACTTGTTGAACGCATACGACGCGAACGCGCGCCAGTCGTCCCATATCTTGTCGATGAGCTTCCTGGCCTCCGCCTCGTCCTTCCACTTGTCGATGCGGAACTCGGGGTTCGCGAGGCATCCGTCGACGAACTTGACCTTCAGCTCCTCCATGACGGCGAGCTGCTTCTTGCCCATCGCCTTGCGGAGCTTGTCGGACATTCCGCGCGTGAAGCCGCCGAGTAGGCGCGAGAGAAGCATCACCTGTTCCTGGTAGACGCACACGCCGTACGTGTCCTTCAGGTACTTCTCCATCAGCGGATGGTCGTAGACGATCGGCTCCTCGCCCTTCTTGCGGCGGACGAACGTCGGGATGTAGTCCATCGGTCCCGGACGGTACAGGGCGTTCATCGCGACGAGGTCGGTGAGCTTCTCGGGCTGGAGCGCCATGAGCCACTTCTTCATTCCGTCCGATTCGAACTGGAACAAGCCCGTCGTCTCGCCGCGTCCGAAAAGCTCGTACGTCTCCCTGTCGTCGTCGGGTATCTTGTCGGGATCGAGGCATCCGTCGCTGCCGCGGAGGAACTCGGGTACGCGGGGGTTGTTCGGCCCCAGAATCGCGACGCACTCCTTCTCGACGGTGAGAGTCTTGAGCCCGAGGAAGTCCATCTTGAGCAGCCCGACCGGCTCCACGAAGTGTCCGTCGTACTGCGTCGTCAAAAGCGACTCGCCCTCCGTCGGCATGACGGGCAGGGTCTCGATCAGCGGATCGCGCGAGATGATGACGCCGCACGCGTGGATGCCCGGCTGTCGCATTCCGCCCTCGAGGCGCTTCGCGCGCTCCATCAGCAGATGGACCGTCGGATCCTCGGAGTTGAACGCATCGACGAGCCCCTGCGAGTAGTCGCCGTTCGGGTTGCCGTTCTTGTCCTTCGGACTCGTCGCCTTCTTGAACGTGATCTTCGGCGTGTCCGGGACAAGACCAACAAGCTTGTTCGTGTCGGCGAGCGGATAGTCCATCGCCCGGCCGACGTCCTTGATGACGCTCTTCGCCGCCATCTGTCCGAACGTCACGATGTGCGCGACATGGTCCTGTCCGTACTTCTGCGTCACGAACTCCAGCACCTTGCCGCGCCCCGCATCGTCGAAGTCGACGTCGATATCGGGCATCGAGATTCGGTCGGGGTTGAGGAAGCGTTCAAACAGCAGATCGTACTTGATAGGGTCGACGTTCGTGATGCCGAGCGCGTACGCTACCGCCGCGCCAGCAGCGGAGCCGCGTCCGGGACCGACCCACACGCCCATCTTCCGCGCGTTCGCGATGTAGTCGTTGACGATGAGGAAGTACCCGGGGAAGCCCATCGTCTTGATGACGTTCAGCTCGAAATCGACGCGCTCCTTCACGTCCGCGGGCGGCGGATCGCCCCAGCGGCGCTTCATGCCGTCGTAGACGAGCGACTGGAGGTAGTCCGCCTCGAACTTGATCCTGAGCACCTTGTCGTATCCGCCGAGTCGCTCGAAGTTCTTCGGCTTGTCCTCTGTGTTGAACTCTGTCCTTAGAGCGCCCTCGTCGAACTTCTTCGCGTACTCCTCCTCCGTGCCGAACTCGGCGGGGATCGGGAACTTCGGCATGATCGGGTCGGAGTTGAGCTCGTACTCCTCGATCATGTCCGACACCTCGCGCGTCGCGTCGATCACCTCGGGATGCGCGGCGAATAGCGCGCGCATCTCCTCCTCGGTCTTGAAGTACTCCTGCCCCGTGTAGATCATGCGCTTCGGGTCGGAGAGCTTCGTGCCCGTCGAGAGCGCGAGCAAAACGTCGTGCGAGTCGTCGTCCTCCTTTTCGAGGAAGTGGACGTCGTTCGTCGCGATGACGCGGATCCCCAGCCGCTTGCCGAGGTCAAGGACGGCGTTCATGACGTTCGTCTGGCGGGCGTAGAGCTCGTGGAACTCCTCGACGTTCGCGGAGGGGATCTGCTTTCCGTCGCCCTCGCCCTTCCCTGGCGGATGCAGCATCACCTCGAGCGAGTAGTCGTTTCCGAAGAGGTTCTGGTACCAGCGCGCGATCTCCTCCGCCTTCTTCGGATTGTTCCCGCCCTTCACGGACGTGTCGAGGTAGTACGCGATCTCGCCCGCGATGCACGCGGACGAGCAGTGCAGCCCCTCGTGGTACTTCTCAAGGAGGGTGTGGTCGATTCGCGCGTTGTAGTAGTAGCCGTTGATGTGTGCCTCGGACATCAGCCGCACGAGGTTGTGGTATCCGACGAGGTTCTTCGCGTGCAGGCACAGGTGGAAGCGCTTTTCCTTGAGGCCCTTGTGCTGCTGGAAGAACTCGTGCCGCTCGCGGTAGTCGTGGTCAACGACATAGGCCTCCACGCCGAGGATGGGCTTTATGCCCTGCTTGCGCGCCTCGTCGTAGAAGGCCTTCGCAGCGAATAGATTGCCGTGGTCCGTGACAGCGAGCGAATCCATCCCCAGCGCCTTCGCCTTCGCGACGAGCGGGGATATCCCGCACTGCCCGTCGAGCAGCGAGTAGGTGGTGTGAAGATGGAGATGCGTGAACCCCGCCATCAGCGAGCGCCCCGTCAGACCTTCGCGAGCGCCTGCTTGAGGTCGGCGATGAGGTCGTCAGGATCCTCAAGCCCGACCGAGAGACGGATGAGGTCCGGCGGAATGCCCGCCTCCTTGAGCTGCTCGTCGGTGAGCTGGCGGTGCGTATGCGACGCAGGATGCAGCACGCAGCTCCATGCATCGGCGACGTGCGTGACGATTCCGATGACCTTAAGCGAGTCCATGAACTTGATGGACGCCTCGCGTCCGCCCTTGATGCCGAACGTCATCACGCCGCACGGCGAGTTGCCGTTGAACTGCTTCTTGAGGAGCTTGTGGTACTTGTTGCCGGGAAGCCCGGCGAAATTGACCCAC
The DNA here is from genome assembly GCA_016296065.1 of Kiritimatiellia bacterium. Taxonomy (GTDB): domain Bacteria; phylum Verrucomicrobiota; class Kiritimatiellia; order RFP12; family UBA1067; genus UBA1067. Next base: position 6,525 of record JAEDKA010000043.1, on the reverse strand, counting down.
GCGACCTTCTTCTGGGTCTTGAGCCACTTGGCGATCTTGAGCGCGCTTTCGGCGTGGCGGCGTATCCTGAGGTGGAGCGACTCGAGGCCGATGTTCACGAGGAACGCGTTGAACGGGGACGGAATCGAGCCGAAGTCGCGCATCAGGTGCGCAGTGCACTTGACGATGTAGGCCATCTTGCCGAAGGCCTTCGTGTAGCTGAGGCCGTGGTAGGAGGGATCCGGCTCGACGAGCCCGGGGAACTTGTCCGCGTGCTTCGTCCAGTCGAAGTTGCCCGAGTCGACGATGCATCCGCCGACCTGGCTGGAGTGCCCGTCCATGTACTTCGTCGTCGCATGCGTGACGATGTCGCATCCGAACTCGAACGGACGGCACAGGATCGGAGTCGGGAACGTGTTGTCGACGATAAGCGGCACGCCGTTCTTGTGGGCGATCTTGGCGAACTTCGCGATGTCGAGGATCGCGCCGGAAGGATTCGCCACCGTCTCGCCGAAGACGCACTTCGTGTTGGGACGGAACGCCTTCTGTATCTCGGCGGGCGACGCATCGGGGTCGACGAACGTGAACTCGATGCCGAGCTTCTTCAGCGAGACAGCGAAGAGGTTGAACGTTCCGCCGTAGATCTGCGCGGATGAAACGACATGGTCGCCCGCATTGCAGAGGTTGAGGACCGCGAAGGTGGACGCGGCCTGCCCGGAGCTCGTGAGAATCGCGGCGACGCCGCCTTCGAGCGCGGCGATCTTCTTGGCGACCGCGTCGTTCGTCGGATTCGCGAGACGCGTGTAGAAGTAGCCGGACGCCTTGAGGTCGAACAGGTCGGCCATGTGCTGCGTGGTGTCGTACTTGAACGTTGTCGTCTGGTAGATAGGAACCTGGCGGGACTCGCCGCAGGAGGGCGTCCAGCCTCCCTGGACGCAGAGTGTGTCAATCTTCATCGAATCCTTTCGTGTTTTATCGCTTCGCGAATTTTTCCAATCCGCGTATTATATCAAAATCCGTGGACCTGCGCGGACGGAAACGCCGCGCCGTCGATCATGCGCTCCTCGAACTCGCTGTGCGACTGCATTTCGGGAGCGTAGAGCGCGCAGTACTCGTCGAACATCTGCTTCGCGCAGTTCGTCGTCACCGTGTCCGCGCCGACCGCGAACGCCCTGAGTACGAGCGGAAGCTCGTCGAGAGTCCACACGTTGAACGACAATCCCTCGCCCTTGACGGCCGTCACGAACTCCTCGTTCACCAGGTCGGGGTCGAAACGGACGCCAACCCCGTCAGCCCCGGCCTCGCGCGCCTTGGCGACGAGATCCCCAGCGGAGGCGATCCCCTCAAGCTTGCTGAGCAGTACGACCCTGTAGTCGGGTATCGCCTCCTTGAGCGCCTTGCAGCAGTCGGGGCAGAAGGACTGGAAGATGACATTGCGCGGCGTTGCGGCAGGCTGGGCCGCCACTGCGGACTTTATCGCCGGGACGATCTCCGCGCCGCCCTTGGCACCGATGTAGATGGGTCTGTCGTTGCGCGCGAGCTCGAGGACATCCTCAAGCGGAGCGGGCGATCCTTCGGTCCCGTCCTGAAACGCGACGACGCGTCCGTCATTGGAACGAGCGACCTCGCACACGAAGCCGAATCCGCGCTCCAGGGCCAGCCTGAACGCTGCCATCGTGTTCTTTGGCGCGTCGGCCGACTCTCCGCCGCGGGCAACGAGAGTGTCGTGCGCGGGACGAGTCACCGTGGCGCATCCGGCGAAAACGGCGGCAACCGCCGCAGCTGTGAACAATCTAGTCATTACGTTCATCCCGTTCTCCTTTCTGTTGTGTTTGAACCCCTTGACCCTTAAGCCTTTGCACTTTCGACCTTCAGCCCCCACGAACCAAGCTTCGCGGCCATCCAGTCGAACGCGGCCTCGTGCATCACCTTGGACTTGGCGTCCTGGATTACAGGTCCGCACGCGACGCGGATGTCATACGCAGGATCGAACGGACCGAAGTCCTTGAAGACCTTCTTGAATATGCCCTTCTCGCGCGTAAGCTGGCAGCGCGTGTCAACTACAATCGGCACCACCGGGCAGCCGGCCTTCTCCGCGAGCTTCGCGCCGATTGACGAATAGACCTTGCGGCTGAAGACCTCCTGCCGCGTCCCCTGCGGAAAGATGAGGAAGCTCTCGCCGCCCTTGATGCGCTCCTGCCCTATGTTGAGCACGGTCATCAGGTCCTCGCGCGGCGACTTGCGGGTAACCGGCACCATGCGCATGTGCTCCGCGGCCTTGGAGAGGAACGGAAGATGCGCAAGCGACGCCTTCGCGACGTAGCTGAACGGACCGAACGAAAGCAGCGTCGGCATGAGCAGGATCGTCTCGGTCGTGGACATGTGATTGCAGAGGTATACGACCGGACCGTCATGCGCCTGGCGCTGGGCGAAGCCCTCGACGATCACGTTGAGTCCCAGACTCTCGGCCGTTGTGACGGCCGAAAAGCACACCTTCGCCCACTTCTCGGTCGTGAGGAGCCCGAACGGCTCCATGATCGCACAGTAAGGAAAGACCTTCGTTACGCCGAAAGTATACTTCAGCGTGCTCCACCACGAAGCCTTCGCGCGCTTCGCAGCGCGCCGCTCCGGCGTCGTGGAATACCCCCCCGTGCGGCGGAGATCTTCCTGATACTGTTCGAAACTAGTCTTCTGCATTGCCTTCAACCTGCTGTTCGTTCATGTGGGCGGCACGCTCCGCCTCGCGCGCGGCGCGCTCCGCCTCGCGTTCCGCGCGCTCCTTCTCCGCCGCATCGCGCTGCGCCTTGAGCTCGTCCTTGAGAAGCTGAAGCTCCTTGCGCTGCTCCTCGCGCTCAGCCTCGCGCTTGGCCCGCTCCTTGGCCTCTTCGGCGGCGCGCTCCGCCTCGCGCGCCGCGCGGCGCTCCCTAAGCGAGCCGAACTTCGTGGCGTCGACAGTCGCGCCTGCCGCGCCGGCGTTCCCCGCCGCAGCGCCACCGAAGCCGCCGCGCCTGCCACCCAGCAGCCCCGCCCGCTGCCCGGCCGCCATGCCGCGTCCGGCAACGTCGCGCGTCGCGGCGTTGCCCGCTGCCGCTCCGCCCTTGCCGCCGCCGGAATTCGCGCCGAGTTCGAGCGACACCTCGACATCGTCCTTGACGATCGTCATCGTCGCCTTAACGGGATCCGCCTCCGTGACCTTCCATCCGTTGCGCTCCTCGCCGACCTTGAGGTAGTAGTGCACGGGCATCTTCGGATTGGAATTGTCCGTAAAGCCGACGGCCGTCGCGCCCTCCGGCGTCACGTTGATCGCGCTGAAGTGGATCGAGCTCTTGATGACGGCCTGCTCGCGCGTGAGCTCCTCCTCTCCGCGCGCGCTCCCCTTCGGCGCCTCGCTCGACGGCTTCGTCGGATCGAAGTTCGGCGGCGGCTGGCCGAACATCTGCCTGTCGATGATCGGCTGGTAGCGCTCAAAAGGCTGCTGCTCCGCGAAAAGAGCGGAGGCGCCGAGCGCGAACAATGCCAGTGCTGAAGCTTTCATCTTGTCATGCCTTTCTGCGCTCGAGGCGCACGCGCAGCGAACCTACCGCCGCAGCGGTGTTTGCGATCGACGGATCGTCCGCGCTTTCCACGACCTTGTCGGACGCCGCGCCGTGCAGCCACACCGCGGACGCCGCCGCAAGGAACGGATCCCCTCCGAGATACGCCCAGCGCGCGCCGAGGACTCCCGCGAGGAGATCGCCCATCCCGCCAAGCGCCATGCACGGATTTCCCGTGCCGTTTACATACTTCCGCGCGCCGTCGGACGACGCCACGACGGTGCTGCGTCCCTTGAGGACGACCGTCGCCCTGTAGCGCGACACAATCTCCGACACCGCCGCATCGCGCTCCGCCGCGACCTTCTCGCGCTTCCAGCCGAGAAGCCGCGCGGCCTCGCCTTCGTGCGGCGTGAGGACGATTTCCTGTCCCGCGGCCGGCTTGTAGCCGCCCTTCTTGCCATACCACTGCGCAAGGACCGTAAGCGCGTCCGCGTCGAGGACGAACCTGCCCTTGCTGCCGGAGAGGAGACGCGAGACGATTACCTCCGTCGTCACGGACTGCCCGAGGCCCATTCCGATCACCGTGACGTCCGCCTTTGGCGGAACGCACGTCGCGGAGAGCTTCGTGAACGTCGCTTCCGGCACAAGCGCCCCCGCGGCATAGCGCGAGGCATCCGGCACGACGAGCTGCACGAGCCCCGCGCCGCCGGCGCGCGCGCCAAGCGCGGCGATTACGGGCGCATGGGGATAGTGGGGGCTCCCGCCGACAATGGCAACCGTCCCGACCGAATACTTGTTCGCATCGGCCGGGCGCGGAGGGAAAGCACCCTCCAGTTCTGCGGGCATTGTCGTGACCATGCTTAAATTATACACTATTTTCTCGCCGAGGGGAATACGGCGCGGCAGAAGATTCCGCTCGGACACTTGAGACCGCCGCCTTCGAGAAGCATCTCGCCTGACTCAAGGGAAGCCGCCGGAAAGAGCTGCGAGAGAATGTTCTCCGCAACGATCGGCGAGAGGCCCGGCGTGTGACTGGAGAAAAGGACGAAGAGCGGCTTCTCGGAAAGGAGATCGCGGACAAGCGAAAGCGTGTCCTTGAGGTCGCGCTCGATCTTGTACATCTCGCCGCCTGCGCCTCGTCCGAACGTCGGCGGATCAAGCACAATCGCGTCGTAGCGCCTGCCGCGCCTGATTTCGCGCTTCATGAACTTGTGAGCGTCGTCGACAATCCAGCGAATCGGCGAGTCGGCGAGCCCGTTGAGCCTCGCGTTCTCCCTCGCCCACTCCACCATGCCCTTCGACGCGTCGAGATGGCACGCCTCGGCGCCGCCGAGCGCCGCCGCCATCGTGGAGCCGCCGGAATAGGCGAACAAATTCAGGAACGTCGGCCTGCGTCCGTCGGCATTCAGCCGCTCTTCGACGACTTTCCTTATCCACTTCCACTGCGCGCGCTGCTCGGGGAAAATGCCGAGATGGCCGAAGTCGGTTCCGCCCAGCTTGAACTTCACGCCGGCGGTCTCGATCGTCCACTCCTTCGGGATGTTCCCGCGCCCGTGCCAGCGGTTGCCGTCCTCGCGGTCGAAGGACGCGTCCGCGCGCGACCATTCCGACGCTGGGAGGGACGGACGCCACAGCGCCTGCGAGCAGGGCCGCGCGAGGACATAGCGTCCGAAGCGCTCAAGCTTGCGTCCGTCGCCGGAATCAAGAAGCTCGTAGTCGTCCTTCACGACGCCCATCCGTTCTTGAGGTTCTCGAACTGGTCAAAGAATCCGGGATACGACTTCGCCACGCACTCGGGGTTGTCTATCTCCACCTCGTCGTCCGCAACCGTCGCCCCGACGGCGATTGCCATTGCGATGCGGTGGTCGTCAAACGAGGAGAACTTCCCGCCCTTCAGCGCCTCGCCGCGCCCCTCGACGGTAAAGGAGTCCTCGTCCGTCTTCGTATCGACTCCGAAGCGCTCAAGGACGTTCTCCATGGCCGCAACGCGGTCCGATTCCTTGTACCTGAGCCTCTTCACGTTGGAGAAGCGCACTATTCCCGACGACGCGCCCGCCACGACGGCGAGCGCAGGGAAGATGTCCGGCGACGACGAGATGTCGATCTCGACGTGCTCGCCCTTCCAGGCGGCCGCGATGCGCGGAGCGATCTCGGCGACGGCACGGTCGGGCTGGGACGAGTGGGTGTCGAGCCTGTCGAACATGACGAGGCTGCCGAGCGCGTTCATGGCGTACCAGAACGCGGCGCCGGACCAGTCGAGCTCGACCTGCGTGTCAGGCTGGGGCACGTAGGTCTGTCCGCCGGGAATGTCGTATCCGTTCTCCGCGATTCCGACGTATATCCCCGCGCCGGAGAGGACGCGCAGCGTCATCTCGACGTATCCGCGGGACTCGAGCGGAGTCGTGAAGCGTATCTGCGAGTCGCCCTCAAGGAGCGGAAGCGCAAAGAGGAGTCCGGTGACAAACTGCGACGAAACGTCGCCCGGCAGCTCGTGGAGTCCGCTCTTGAGGTCGGCGTAGTCGAGCTGCGGACGCTCCGAGAGGCGTCCGCGGGTGAGGAACGTGACGGACTTGCCGAGCGCGGCCGCGACCGGACCGAGGAACCTGCGCGTCGAACCGCTCTCCCCGCAGTCGAGGATCGCGAGCTGCCCGGCGTCCTTGAGCGCCTCGAGACAGCGCTTCGTCGCGAGGATGTCCTCGCTGTCGCCTTCTGCGGGCGGAAGTCGGCTGTAGTCGCCCGCAAGGAAGTCCGCAAGCAGCAGACGGTGCTCGTGGGATTTCGAACGCGGAATCGTAACCGAACCCGTGCGCTTGCCGGGCTGCAATGTAATCATTTCACACTCTCCATACTCAAACTGTGCCCGCTTTGGACGCGGCCACACCTTCCTTTCAATCTGTTTCGGGAAAATTATACTATATTTGGTGCCACGGAATCAATGCCCCGCCAAAGACGCGCTTAAGGGTGCGATTCTAAACCGTTGAACCGCTTGCGCGCAATTCGGTTGGTATCGAGG
>JAEDKA010000084.1 GCA_016296065.1 Kiritimatiellia bacterium | reverse complement strand
ACGGTTGGGGTTCTCGCTACCGCTTCACTGCTCCGCGCTTTTCAACCACGGTCAATTGACTCCATTCATAGTTTTCATAGCGGCCTTCGGCCGATTTATGCGACGCAGTCGCATCCCAAAACACTCCCGCCGGCACATATACAGTCGTTGTGAGGTGCGAAGCTGCGGAGCGGTAGCGGGAGCCCGAACGCTCGGAGTTAACTTCAAAGGTCGAATGGGCGCAGGTAATCCACTATCTCCGCGCCACGCGGATTCCGTATGCGCTGCTGATCAACTTTGGACGATCTGAAATACAGTACGAAACGTTCGACCTCGCAAATCTACCGTCCATATAGTCGCAGTCGAACATATCTTAATCCAGCCGTCCTCCAGCAACGATCGGAAATCTGCCCTGGCTGGACGGATTGGTAGTTGCACACTCCCAACCTGCCGAAGGCAGCCCAAAACACAATTCAAAGCCTTGAAATGTCGTTAAGGCATCGCGAAGCTGCGGAGCGGTAGCGAGAGCCCGAACGCTCGGAGTTAACTTTCTTGCGTTTACTTTCAGAACGTGCGTTTACTTTTGAACGCGGCGTCCCGCGCCCGCTTGCTGCTGGTGCACCTGGTGGGACTTGAACCCACACTCCTTGCGGAACTGGAACCTAAATCCAGCGTGTCTGCCGTTTCACCACAGGTGCGCGAAAAATCACTTGCCGAGCTTCTCCTTGTGCGCGAAGAACACGCGCGTCTTCTGCTCAAAGCGCTGCTTCTCCGGATACGTCGAGGCCGTGGAGGCCTTCTGGAACGCCTCGAGAGCCTCGCGCTGGCGGCGGTCGAGGTTAGCCGGCACTTCAAAGACTATGCGCGCGTGCAGATCGCCGGGCGAGCCACCGCGCAGGGACGGAACGCCCTTGCCGCGCAGACGGAATACCTTTCCGTTCGGAGTGCCGGCCGGAAGGTTCAGCTGCGCCATGCCCTGCGGCGTCGGAACGTCCACCGTCCCCCCAAGCGCCGCGAGAACGGGCGAGACGGGAACATCGACACCGAGGTCGAGTCCGTCACGCTCGAAGATGTCGCTCTCCCTCACCCCTAGGCTGACGTAGAGGTCGCCGTTCTCGCCGCCCCTCAGTCCGCCCGCGCCCTTGCCGGCGAGCCTGAGCCGCGAGCCGTTGTCGACCCCGGCGGGAATCTTGAGCGCGATGTGCTGCGGCTTCGTGACGTGTCCCGTGCCGCGGCAGGCGCGGCAGGGCTTCTCTATGACGGATCCTTCGCCGCCGCAGGTCGGACAGGTCTGGCGCACCTGGAAGAATCCGCTGCCGCCGATCACGACGCCGTGTCCGCCGCACGTCTTGCACGTCACGCGCTTCGAGCCCTTCGCGGCGCCCGTCCCGCCGCACTCGCTGCACTGCTCGGGAAGAGTGATGTCGATCGTGCGCTCCGAGCCGAAGAGAGCCTCGTCGAAGTCGATGTCGAGGCGGAACGTCATGTCGTCGCCGCGGCGCGGACCGTTGAAGTCGGGCTGGCGGCGCGACCTGCCGCCGCCGAAGAAGTCCTCGAAGCCGCCGAAGCCACCGCCGCCGCCATGTCCGCCGAAGAGGTCGCCGAACATGGAGAAGATGTCGTCCATGCTCATTCCGCCCGCGCCGTATCCTCCGCCTGCGCCGCCCTCGAACGCCTGGTGCCCGAACTGGTCGTAGCGCTGGCGCTTTTCGGCGTCGTGCAGCACGTCGTACGCCTCGGCCGCCTCCTTGAACTTCTCCTCCGCGGCCTTGTCGCCGGGATTGCGGTCAGGGTGGTACTTCATCGCGAGCTTGCGGTAGGCGGACTTTATCTCGTCCGCCGTGGCATTCTTCGCGACGCCCAGAACCTCGTAATAATCACGCTTCTCTGCCATAGCCAACCACTATCCTACGCGGGTTTGCCCGACGAGACCACGACCTGCGCGGCCCTTAGGACCTTGTCCTTGAGCATCCAGCCCTTCTTCGACTCGATGGAAACCTTGCCCTCCTCGATGTCGGCGGAGGGAAGCGTCGCGATCGCCTCCATCTTCTCCGTGTCGAGCTCCTTGCCCACGGAATCGAACGGCTCAGCGCCGTGCTCCTTGAGCGACTTGAGAAGCGTGTCGTAGACGAGTTTCACGCCCTTCACGAACGGATCCTCCGCATTGTCCTTCGCGTTGGAAAGCGCAAGCTGGAGGTTGTCTACAGCGGGGAGGACATCCTTGAGAATGTCCATCTCCGCATAGCGGTACGTATCCTCGCGGTCGCGCGCCGCGCGCTTCTTGTAGTTGTCGAAGTCGGCGAGCGTGAGCGCATAGAGCGTCTTCCAGTCGGGCTCCGCGGGCTTCGCCGGCTCGGCCGGCTTTTCGGGCTCCGCAGGCTTCTCCCCGGCGGGCTTCTCGGTCTCGCCGGGCTTTTCGGCCTCGGCGCTCTCGCCGGTCTCGCCAGTCCCTTCGCCCTCTGCGGGCGGGACGGGCGTTTCCGGCGGGACGGACGTCTCAGCGGTCGTTTCCTTCGCTTCCTCTTTCTTTGTCTCTTCTTCCGCCATCACTCAACTCTAAACTTCAAACTTCAAACTTCAAACTTTACACCCTGATCTGCCCTGCCTTGGCGAGCATCTTGGCCTCGACGGACTGAATCTCGGCGAAGCCCTGCGAGCTATGCGGGTTGAGTCCGTTGGAAGCCTCCATCGAGCTGTCGGCCTCGTTGTAGATCGTGGCCTTGAGGCCCGTGAGGGACTCGAAGAAGATGTTGCCCTTGTAGAGCCCGAGCGTGACCTCGGCCGTGGCCTTGTCGGCCCACACCTGGATTGCCGCGCGCGCGGCCTGCGTCGCGGGGTCGAACCAGCGTCCGTCGTAGATCTGGTCGGCGACGAACTTCGACAGCTCCTGGAAGAGCTTCGTCGAGCGGCGGTCCATGATTCCCTCGTAGATGTACTTGAGGCCCCAGGAGAGGACTTCCATTCCGGGCGCCTCGTAGACTCCGCGGCTCTTCGTGCCGATGATGCGGTTCTCGAGCGCGTGCTTCATGCCGATGCCGTTCCTGCCGCCGGTCTTGTTCATCTCGAGCATGACCTCGTAGGGCGTCATCTTCTTTCCGTTGACGGCGACGCAGCGCCCCTTCTCGAACTTGAGCGTGACCTTCTCGACCTTGTTGGGGGCCTTCTCGGGCCACACGCCCATCGTGGGCTTCACGATGCGCATCGAGGTCTCCATCGACTCGAGGTCCTCTGCCTCATGCGAGAGGCCCGCGAGGTTGGCGTCGGTAGAGTACTTCTTCTTCGTGCCGACGAACGCGACGATGCCGCGCTTGGCGAGGAACTCGACCATCTGCGTGCGGCCGGGGAACTTCGCGAGGAGGTCGGCGTCGCGCCACGGGGCGTAGACTCCGAACTTCGGGTCCATGACGTTCGTGTAGCGCTCGAAGCGCATCTGGTCGTTGCCGCGGCCCGTCGCGCCGTGGACGAGCGCGACGCAGCCCGCCTTCTTCATGGCGGGGAGAAGCTTCTGCACCGTCACCGCGCGGGCGATGCCCGTCGAGTTCCAGTAGCCGCCGTCGTACATCGCCTGGCACTTCACCGTCTCGAAGCAGATGTCGGCCATTTCCTTCGTCACGTCGACGATCGTCGTCTCGACGCCCGTCGGGGCCATCTTCTTCTTGATGTCGTTGATGTCCTTCTCGTCCGGCTGGCCGACGTTCGCGCTGAACGCCTTCACCTTGACGCCGGCGTCCTTGAGGACGCAGCAAATCGTCTTCGAGTCGAGTCCGCCCGAAACGCACACGCCTACGGTCTTGCCCTTGAGATCAGCTAGTTTCATTTTTCTTGGCTCCTTGTGAAATTTAGTAAGATATTATACCATAATTTCGCACACACGGCTCAACGAGGTGCAAAATCGTTTCAAGAAGCGAAATCCGGCATCGACGGCGCCGGAAGGCAGAAGGCGGAGGCTACAAGCCTGCCTAGCTTGTCGTCGCGGACAAGCTCCGCCTCAGGCACTTCGGCGACAGGCTCGCTGCCGCCGAGGAGGTCGAGAACCTGTAGATTCTCGGAACCAGACAGCTTTAGTCCGTTCGGTTTCTGGCTTTCCGCCTTACGCCCCTCCGCCGACATCTGCTCGCCGATGCCGAACGTAGCGCTTCTGAAGCCTATATTGCTTAAATTGATGTCCATATCTCTCCCTTATTCGGTTTTCAAACTGCCTACACGGGACCGGCGGAAAGGTTACAGGGGAAATGCATTTTTTGCACCACGGGGGAGAGCCCGGTCAAAATCAAAGGGCCTGCGCGGCAAATGTGCCGCGCAGGCCCTTGGCCGAATTTCCCGCCCGAACTACTTGAAGTAGCGGTTGTAGAGGCCCTGGAAGGCCTTGCCGTGACGCGCCTCGTCCTTCGCCATCTCGTGGACGGTGTCGTGGATCGCGTCGTAGCCGAGCTCCTTCGCGCGCTTGGCGATGGCGAGCTTTCCGGCGGTAGCGCCGCACTCGGCCTCCATGCGCCTGCGGAGGTTCTCCTTCGTGGAGTCGGTGACGATGTCGATCGTCTTGCCGAGGAGCTCCGCGAACTTCGCCGCGTGCTCCGCCTCCTCGAACGCGATGCGCTTGTACGCCTCGGCGACCTCGGGATAGCCCTCGCGGTCCGCCTGGCGCGACATCGCGAGGTACATGCCGACCTCGCAGCACTCGCCGTTGAAGTGGTCCTTGAGGCCCTGCGTCACCTCTGCGTCGTCGACGATTCCGTCGCCGACGTGATGCTCGGCGACGAAATCGAGCCCGCCGCCCTGCTTGAGGAACTTCGAGCCCGGAACGCCGCACTGGGGGCACTTCTCCGGGGGATTCTCGCCTTCATACACATACCCGCAGACGGGGCAAACCCACTTAGCCATTTTGTTTTTTCCTTTCGTTGTTAAGTCGCTTGATTACATTTCCTCGAACTGGTCTTTGCCAACCCCGCACATGGGGCAGGTCCAGTCCTCGGGAAGGTCCTCGAACGCAACGCCATTGTTGTTCTCCGGATCATAGACGTATCCGCATACCTTGCAGACGTATTTTTTCATATCTGGTGTCCTTTCCTGTTTTTGATGGGACCATTTTACCAAAGACTCCGCGTTCGCGCAAGGGGCGTTGCGAATTTGGTATAATATCGCCATATGGAGACAGACGAGAAGAAGTCCGGAAAGTCCGTGTCGTGGAAGAGGCGGATCCTTCGGTGGCTGCTGACGGCGGCCGTCGTGCTGCTCCTTGTGCTCGCGGCGTTCGTGCTCTCCGTCCCCTATCTCCTCACGCATGTGCCGATCCCCGAGCTTGAGTTCGACCTGTCCGCGCATATCAAGGGAAAGCTCGCCGAGCTGGTGGAGAACAAAAAGGCAACGGTCGATCTCGAGATACGCCGCGGCAATCCTGACGGATTCCGCGTGCGCGCCAGAGGACGCCTCCTCGACTGGCGCTACACCGCGACGGCCAACGTCAGGTTCGGGTTCATCCGAGCGGACGGCGACCTGCGCCTCTCGCTCGACGGCACGGACTGGATGCTCTACGCCGACTTCTCCGGCACCGGCGCGAAGGACTGGCGCTTCAACGCGAACGTCAAGGAGCGCGAGATATCCCGTGACGACCCCGTTCTCGCGTCCGTCCTCTCCCGCCTCGGCTCGCCGATGACGAAGGACCTCGCGTTCAGCGGCTCCTTCTCCCTCGACGCGGAGGGATCATGCACCCCGAAGCGCCCGGTCCCCGCATGGTCCGCGCGCGGCGGCGTCAAGAACCTCGACGCATCCCTCGTCACACCGGGCGGCACGCCAGTCGAAATCAGCGCCCTGCGCCTGCGCTTCGGCGTGGACGCGATCGCCGACCACAGGGACATTGCGCCCATGTTCCCGCGCGCCGACTCGGTCACCGCCGCGGGCTTCGTCCTCTCCAACGCCTTCGCGTCCGTGCGCGCGACGGAACGCTCCTACCTCGTCACCGAGGCGGGCGCAGACTGCTGCGGAGGCGAGCTGAGGCTCTACTCCCTCTTCCTCGACCCGGAGAAGCTCAGCGCCGGCGCGACGGTGTTCGCGGACGGCATCGACGCCGGGCAGGTCCTCTCGCGGCTGGCGTACTTCCGCGGACAGGCCTCGGGGCGCCTCCACGGGAAGATGCCGTTCTTCCTGAAGGACGGACGCGAACTGCACATCAAGAACACCTACCTCTTCTCGACGCCGGGCGAAACCGGCAAGATGCGCATCGACGACCCGAAGCCGATTCTCGACAACCTCGAGCTAGGCGGCGTGCCGGAGGCGGAGCGCGGGAACCTCGCGAAAGTTCTCGCCGATCTCGACTACAACGTGCTCAAGATCGAGCTCGCGCGCGGCGAGGGCGGGGAGGATTCCACCCTCTCCGTCCAGATCGAAGGCTCCGCGACGCGCGGGAGCACCACCGTTCCGGTCAATCTGAACATCGCCTTCCACGGCGATGTCGACGAGATCGTCAACCTCGGACTTAAGTTCAAACGACATACAGGCAAGGAGAAGCAGAAATGAAAGCCCACATCATACTCGCGGCCGCCGCGGTCTGCGCGGCAGGATGCATCCAGGTCAAGACCGAAAGCGAGATAAAGCCGATCCACATAACCATGGACGTCAACCTCAAGGTTGACAAGGATCTCGACAAGGCGTTCGCGGACGAAGACCAGCAGAAGCCGAAGGGCAACTACAAGGCCGTGAAGGAGATGGTCGACCGCAAGGCCGCGGGCTTCACGAACCGCGCGATGCTCGAGGAGCGCGACGGCGCGACGGACGAAGACCGCATCCTGATCGCCGACGAAAACGCCAAGCGCATGAAACGCTTCAGCGAGATCGCGAAAACGAACGGGACCTCCCTAGAAGCCGTCCAGAAGCGCTATGCCGCAAAAATGCGCACCAAGGTACCCTCCGGCACATGGTACCAGGACGACTCCGGGAAGTGGGTCCAGAAGGACTGAGCGCTGTTCACAGCGCGTTGAATATCTCGACTGGCTCGGCCATGCGTCCGAGTCCGCTCGTCCCGCACGCGAGGTCGCCGTATCCCGGCGCGATGATCTTCACCCCGCGGCGCTCGAGGGCGGCGATGTTCTCCTTGGTGACCTCGTTCTCCCACATCCCGTCGTTCATCGCGGGGGCGACCGCCACTGGCGCGCGGGTCGCAAGGATCGTGGACGTGAGGAGATTGTCCGCAAGGCCGTAGCGCAGCTTCGCGATCGTGTTCGCCGTCGCCGGCGCGACGACGACGAGATCGGAGTCCGCAAGCGATATGTGCTCCGGACGCCATTCCATCGGACGCTTGAACTCCTCGACGTAGACGGGGTTTCTGGAAAGCGTCTGGAAGGTGAGCGGCGAGACGAACTCCGTCGCGGCGGGGGTCATCACGACGCGAACGTCGTCGCCGGCCTTGATGAATAGGCGGACAAGTTCCGCGGCCTTGTAGGCTGCGATCGATCCGGTGACGCCAAGAAGTATTCTGCGGTTCATGGTGGTGCGTAAAGCGTGGTTGGTGGTTTGCGGCTCGAGGTTCTCGATGCCGATGCGGGATATTATACACAATCAGAAGCCGAGCGGTCAAACCACCTCACAGGTACCTGGAGCAGGGGGGTGCGATTCTAAACCGTTGAACCGCTTGCGCGCAATTCGGTTGGTATCGAGG
>JAEDKA010000042.1 GCA_016296065.1 Kiritimatiellia bacterium | reverse complement strand
CTCGATACCAACCGAATTGCGCGCAAGCGGTTCAACGGTTTAGAATCGCACCCGCTGTTGAAAGCCATGTTCAAATTATACCAAATTCAGCGTGGATTTTTGGTATACTATTCGGCGTGAAGATTGATTTTGACAACACACCGATGTTTCCCGCGCCGGGGAAGACGCCGAAGGAGGACACTTCGGCTGTCATGAAGTTCTACAAGCTGCCGAAGGCGTTTCCGCCGTCCGTGCTCGCCGAGGCGCGCCGCATTCCGAAGGCGCCCGACGGCGACGCGGAGGTCCGCAAGGGCGGACGGCGCGACCTGCGGCGCGAGTTTGTGTTCACGTGCGATCCGCAGTCCGCGAGGGACTACGACGACGCGCTCAGCCTTTCGAAGGACCGCAAGGGCAACCTCGTGCTCGGCGTGCACATCGCCGACGTGTCGCACTACGTGAAGCCCGGCAGCGCGATCGACCGCGAGGCGTACCGCCGCTCGACGAGCGTGTATCTGTGCGACAAGGTCGTGCCGATGCTTCCGGAGAGCCTTTCTAACGGCGTGTGCTCGCTCGTGCCGGGCGAGGACAGGCTTGCGTTCTCCGTGTTCATGACGTTCGACAAGTCAGGCGAGATGGTGAAGAGGGAGTTCGCGAAGAGCGTCATACGCTCGAAGGCTCGCTTCACTTACGAGCAGGTGATGAACGTCATCCTGGGCGGTGACGGAAGGTGCGAGAACGGGGGGAAGATCGGCAAGCGCGAGCTCAGAACGATACGAGAGATTTCGGCGCTGGCGCAGAAGCTCAGGGCGAAGCGCTTCGCCGCAGGCGCGCTCGACATCGAGATTCCCGAGGCGGAGGTCACGCTCGACGAAGACGGCGAGATGACGGGGCTTGTGACGCGTCCGTACGACGAGTCGCACCAGATGGTCGAGGAGTGTATGGTGGCGGCGAACGAGGCCGTCGCGAAGGAGCTCTGGCCGAAGGGGATCAAGATCCTCGCGCGACTCCACGAGCCGCCGGACGACGAGAAGGTCGACATGCTCCGCGCGGAGCTGCGCGGACTCGGCGTAAAGGCCGGCAACATCGCGAACCCGAAGGTCTTCGCGCAGTTCCTGCAGACGATCAAGAAGAATCCGCTCTATCCGACGCTTGCGACGATGGTGCTGCGCTCGATGAAGCGCGCCGTCTACGACGGGTCGAAGATCGGGCACTTTGGCCTTGCGAAGAAGTTCTACGCGCACTTCACCTCGCCCATCCGCAGGTACCCCGACCTCACGCTCCACAGGCAGCTCGCCGACTACATCTCCGGCGGGAACGCGCGGCGTCCGCCGAAGCTCCTCGCCACCTGGGCGAAGCACACGTCGGAACGCGAGGAGATCGCGGCGGAGGCGGAGAGGGGGCTGCTCGAGATAAAGAAGTACCGTCTTCTGGAGGACCAGATCAACACGCGCATGATCGTCGAGTACGACGCGGTGGTGTCGAAGTGCATGCCGTTCGGGTGCTTCGTGGAGATTCCGGACCTCGCGGTCTCCGGGCTTGTGCATGTGAGCCTGCTTTCGAAGAGGTTCGTCCGCTACAACGAGAGCGACCAGTCGTTGTCCGTGCCTGGCGGCGGCGGATGGCGCGCGGGCACGCGGATGAAGGTGCACATTGCGCGCGTTGACTTCAGGCAGAGGAGGCTCGACTTCGTGCCATGCTAGCGATAATTCTTCCGCTTATGCTTTCCGCCGTCGACCTCGGCGAGCACTTCGCGAAGAGCGAGGCGTGGACGGAGTCCGCCGTGGACTTCACAGTGGAGCACCAGGGCGACGGCTTTGGCTTTGCGAGCCAGAAGCGCGACATCGTCAACTGCATGGGGCGCGGGAAGTGCACGTGGCACGGGCTGGACGTCTGGGAGGCGAGGATATACTACGGCGCCGAGGGCGCGACGCGCGTGGAGATGTCGCTATACAACCGCGGCGACGACCGCGATCCGGACGGGATGAACGCCGCGGAGCTGAAGAAGCTCCTAGACGAGATCGCGTCCAAGGCTCAGCCGGGCGGGAAGATCGGCTCGAATCCCGAGAAGAAGAAGCTCAGGAACGGAGGCTTCCAGCTCGCGAAGAAGTGGAACAAGGGCGACTGCAACGTCGACCTCGCGTGGGGCGTGAACGGCGCGAAGGCGAAGGACCTCACGGCGGACTACGTGCGGGTGACGATGAGCCCCAAGGGCGCGTCGAAGCCGAAGACAGCCTCTAGGCCTGGGGGAATCGTCTCCAAGACAAAGGCGAAGGCGAACGTGAAGAAGAACGCCGAGGGGGACGTATGAGTCGACAACGTGCCGATGGTGGACCAGGGGCAGAAGGGCTACTGCGCGGCGGCGACGAGCGAGCGCATACTGCGCTACTACGGCTTCGCCATCGACGAGCACGAGATAGCGCAGGCGGCGGGCACGACGGCGCGCGGCGGCACGTCGATCTCCGAGATGGTCCAGACGGTCCGCACCGTCGGCTCGAAGTGCAGGCTCGGCTTTTCGTCGATCGTCTCCATGACTTCGGACATGCGCGACATCGAGAAGGACATCGAGCAGTACAACAAGGCCGCGAAGTCGGAGGGAGAGCGCGAGCTTTCCATGTCGATGTTCATGCACGGCAACGTGCTGCACATCGGCGAGATGAGCGCGGCGATGAAGCCGAAGGTGATCAAGAAGATGCGCATGAAGGACTCGCGCTACAAGAAGTTCCTGACCGGAGTGAAGACGCAGGTCGACCAGGGGATACCCGTCTTCTGGGGCGTCACGCTGGGGATGTTCCCCGAGCCGGGCCTTCCGCAGGCGGCGGGAGGGCACATGCGCCTCATAATCGGATACAACCAGAAGACGCACGAGATACTCTACACCGACAGCTGGGGGGCTGGTCACGAGCTGAAGCGCATGCCCGAGGACTGGGCGTTCGCGATCACGCACGACGCGTTCTTCCTGAAGCCGCTTTGACACACAGAAAGGAAACTACAAGATGGAGCTTTCGATTCTCATAAACAAGTTCAACGTGAAGGGGCGCCTCGTGGCGCTGCAGCCGTTCGGCAACGGCAACATCAACGACACGTACCTCGCGATCTACCGCAACACGTTCACCGAGACTCAGGTGATCCTGCAGCGCGTGAACCGCAACGTGTTCCCGCAGCCCGAGGTGATCATGGAGAACATGCACGAGATCACAAAGCACTGCCACGAGAAGCTCGAGGACGACGCTGCGAAGGGACGCGACGACCGCGTGTGGCAGATGCCGCGCATCATCAAGTCGAAGGACTCCAAGGACTACGTCGTTGACGACAAGGGCGAGGTCTGGCGCGTCATCACGCGCATCATGTCCGCGCACGCCTTCGACGTCGCGCAGGGTCCGGAGCACGCAATGGAGTGCGGCTCTGCGCTGGGGCACTTCCACTATCTCATCAGCGACATGGACCCCAAGACGATCAAGGATCCGCTCCCCGGCTTCCACGTCACCAGCGGCTACCTGAAGAACTACGACAAGACGCTGAAGACGAAGGAGGCGAAGGAGCTCCTCGGCGCGTCGATGGAGGCGAAGAGGCTCGCGAAGTTCATCGAGGAGCGCCGCTCGCTCGCGCTGTGCCTCGAGAAGGCGCAGAAGAAGGGCGAGCTCAAGAAGCGCATGTTCCACGGCGACCCGAAGGTGAACAACATCATGATCGACGACGTTACCGGAAAGGGCACGGCGATGATCGACCTCGACACGGTTAGCCCGGGGCTCATACACCTCGACTTCGGCGACGCGCTCCGCTCGATCTGCAACCCCGCGGGCGAGGAGGAGACGAACCTCGCGAAGGTGGTCTTCGACGAAGACCTCGCCGCCGCGTTCTGCAAGGGATACATGCGCGAGGCGGGGGCGTTCCTCACGGACTCCGACCGCGCGTATCTCTACGACTCGATCCGCCTTCTGCCGTTCGAGCTCGGGCTTAGGTTCTTCCAGGACTACCTCGCCGGGAACGTCTACTTCAAGACGACGCAGCCGGAGCAGAACCTCAACCGCGCGCGCGTGCAGTTCCGCCTGTGCGAGTCGGTCGAGGCCCGCGAGCGCTCCATCCGCGGCTTCCTCAAGAAGCTGTAGGCCGACGGGGCGACTCGGACTGGATTTCAGAATCTTCTGGAGGAGGTAAGGTCATGAAGGCAAGGACATTCACGGCTTGTTTTGCGGCGGCGGTTGCGCTTGGCGCGGCTGTTGTCTTTACGGGGTGCGCGTCGTCGCGCGGCGGCGGGGCGTTCTCCGAGTACGACGACGCGACGGAGGTCAAGGTGCTGGAGCTGAAGCGCACGTCGCAGAGCTGGGATGGCGCGGAGCTGCCGGACTACCCCGTCGGCAAGCCGGAGCTTGTCGTAAAGCGCTACATCTTCCCTCGCGGCAGCAAGCTGGGCTGGCACCACCATCCCGTGATTAACTACGGCATCGTGCAGCAGGGCGAGCTCACGATCATCGGGCTTGACGGCAAGGAGAAGACCGTCCGCACCGGTGAGCCGGTCGTAGAGATGGTCGGCACCATCCACCACGGCGAGAACCGCGGGGACAAGACTGTTGTTCTTGACATGTACTATGTCTCCCAGAAGGGAACGCCGCTTGCCGTGCAGCATCCGGAAATCACGAAGTAGCCTTGCGCGGGCAGTCTCCGCAAGGTGGCTGCCTTCCACCTCGCGAGGTACCCTCTGTCCACCTCGCGAGGTACCCTATGCCCACCTCGGGAGGTACCCACCGTCTACCTCGCGAGGTACTTCGTAATATGACATCGACAACGGCCATAAACCGCTACCGGCGATTCAAGGGCTGGGATTACACGAAAGGCGCGTCGCTTTTCATCACGATAGCGACCGAGCCGAGGCGGCCGCTTTTCGGCGAGATAAAGGGCGGCAGGGTTGTTCTCACCCCGCTTGGCGAGAAAGTCGCCGAGGCGCTGGAGGCCATGCCGCGGCTCAACCCGGGGCTCAGGCTCTTCGGCTGGGTCGTAATGCCCGATCATGTTCACTTCAACTGCGCGCTTGTGGCGGGGCTTGAAGAGCCGCTCAAGGTGCTCGGCTGGGCGATAAGGCGGTTCAAGAACTATACTACAGCTTTGGCCAAACGTAGTTTGGGATTGGCCGAGCACAGCTCGACCATCAAATCTGGGGGTGGCGCGACCGGGGGCCAGAATAGATTTGATGGCCAAACTGCGTTTGGCCAATCCCAAACTGCGTTTGGCCAACTATGGCAGCAGGGCTACCACGACTACATTCTGCTCTCGCGCTCGATGATCGACTCGACCGAGCGCTACATCGCCTACAACCCGATGAAGTGGGAGCTTATGTATGGCGAGGGCGGAGGGCTGAGGGTAGTCGAGCCGCTTTCCTCGCCGCGGCTAGACATTGGCGATTACTGGAAGGGGGTGGGCAACATAGCGCTTCTCTATCCAGACGAAAAGCTAGTCTCGCTCAGGGTCTCGCGCGAGGTCGCGACGCCCGAGGCGATCGCCCGCGTCGTGAGGCGCATGGAGAGCGCGGTGGAGAAGGGCTATGTCGTCATAAGCGGCTTTATCTCGCGGGGGGAACGGGCGGTGCGCGACATGCTCGCCAGGCGCAAGGACGCGAAGTTCATTCGCATTCTGCCGTCCTGCATACCGAACCGCCGCTTCAAGCCGGAGAGCGTTTACATTGAGCCGTTTGCGGAGAACCGCTACCTCGAGATCGCGCGCGGCAACGACGAGACCGAGTTTGGCCGGCGCGCCTGCCTAGACCTCAACGCCGAGATAATCGAGATCGCGACCTCTGCCAAAGGCCTCGCGCTCTACTGGAAAGCCGCCGGCCCGCAGGTGCTGGCGAGAAGCGACGCATGAGATGCGCCTCCCGCCTTAGACTTGATGTCCGCTCCAGATTTGATGTCCGAACTGTGTTCGGACATCGACTCCAGAAAAACCGGAATTCACAGGCCGAAAAAGCGGAATTCATCTCCCTGAAAAACGGAATTGGCAATTCATTTTTGCCGTTGACCTATGAATGCTTAATGTGATAAACTCTCCACATGTTGAAGGCTAATGGAGAGAATTGCATGTCAGCAAAGATAACAGCGAGTGTTGACGCTGGTGAGCGCAAATCTACAGAGACCGCCCATGGCGGCATCAAGATTGGCCTTGCCGAAGGAAAATATGAGTTCAAGGCTGACTTTGACAAGAAATTCGACAACATGGATGCCGAGGTGGCAGAACTTTTTGAAGGATAAAGCCTATGAAAGACAAAATATCGCTACTGTTGCTTTGTGCGGGTATTGCAGCACTTTGCGGATGTGTGACCGGATATGATTCTGATCTCGTCTTCTATGAAAGCTTCGACACGGAGGCTGCGGTTGTGCATCCCGAGGTCGGTCCGGCTGGTGCTGTCAAGGCGATTGAACTTGGCGAGGGAGTTAAGGGCAAGGCGCTGATGGCGCAGTCCAATCGCGCCTCCGTGACCTATGCCATGCCATCCAACTTCATTCAGAATGTCGGGTGCATTGAGTTCTGGGCTAAAATCGACACTAAAAAGTCGGATTTCACCTGCTCCGATCCTCGGCTCTACTGGTATCGGTTTGAAAATGGTGAGGAGACGCAGATCGAGTACTCGGCCAACAACGGCCTGGGCAATGGCGGTTTGTACGGACGAATGATTCACTTCGAGCGGACTACTCACCGTGGCTGGAGAGGGGCTGAACCATACTCCAATGTTCTTGGCGCTGGCAAGGAAAATGAATGGCACCACTATGCAATTACCTGGAACAAGGATGGACTCGAGACCTACCGAAAGCCCGACGGCGGCATGACATACGCGGTCCTCTTCGTGGATGGCCATCCCGTGCAGGATGTCAACTACACGACGAATCATACGGATGACCAGGCCGTCCCTGCGTTCATTGACACTGTGAAGCTCCCCGGCATACTCTCTTTCCCAATCCCCGTCGACCACCCCGGCCGCGAAACGCGCTATCGCATTGACGAGTTCAAGATATGGAAGAAGGAGATGGTTGATTTTACGTCTGAACTAAAAGCTTGCTTGGTGGGCAAGTTGGATAACGGCAGGTATGAATTTAGTCCTGATTTCGACAAGAAGTTCGATGGCATGGATGCCGAGGTGGCTAAACTGTTTGGATGTGGCAAATGAGAAACTAGTTATTCCTGATGATAAATACCGTGATTGAAGAACATCCACGTTATAGCGGAGAATCTTGCAAGTGAGATCCAGTGTTGGAGAGGTTCTGTCTAAATTGCGTGTCTGGGGTATTCCAGGCATAAGGGACTATGTTTCCAAAAAAACTTCGTGGTGGTGCATGGCAAGAAGACTTAAGCAGATTTCTGCGCTTGACGGCAATGCTTTGCCCGCGCGTGGTATAACGCTGATCGGCGAATTCAAGCATGGAGCCAGCAACTCGAAGACCAATCGCGATTTTGCACACGCTCTGAAGGATGCCGGTATTCCTTTCCAGACGTATTCCATCGACCGCAGTGCATCGGTGCCAGAATCTGACTATGCCGACATAATGACTCCTGTCGACGACTTTCGTCTTCACAAGTACACGCATGTTATTGAAATGTTTCGCAGCCCTCTACCGCGTGAACTAGTTGAACGGAGAGCCAGAATTGCTTTCTGGGAAGGGGAGCATGGGATTCTGGAGGTCTGGCCGTTTCTCTCTGGGAGCGATCCGGTGATAGCGATGAGCGACTTCAACGCTGAATACTTCAGGCGGGAATTCAATGCCCCAGTGTACAAGATTCTCTATCCGCTCCGCCGCGTTGACGTCTCAATTCCGCCGCGTGACGAGGTGCGCATGAGGCATGGAATTGGCAAGGAGGACTTCATGGTTCTCTTCACATTTGACTTCGGGTCGTACAGGAGGAAGAACCCGATTGCAGCCATGCGTGCCTTTGCGACTGCGCTGGCAGACGCCACGGGTGCCAAGCTTGTCTTCAAGACGATGGGAGCCAAGTCGCATAGGCCGGAGAGTGAAGAACTTGAAAGGGAGGCTGTGCGACTGGGCATCGGCGAGAAGTTCCTTCATATTGCGGAGTATATTCCCCATGCCGATCTGTATGGTCTCACCGCCGCATGCGACGTGTATCTTTCCATGCATCGGGGTGAGGGTTTTGGAATCGGTATGGCAGAGGCAATGCTTATGGGGAAGCCGGTTGTAGCAACAGACTGGAGTGCGAACACCGAGTTCTGCCGCCCGGGCTCATCTTTCCCGGTGAAATACAGCCTTGCGCCGGTAAAGCCGAGCGATTATTTCCCCTCGATGCAGGAGTGGGCTGAACCTGACATCGACGATGCCGCGCGCCACCTCAGAGAGTGTTATGACAACCGCGCGATGGCTGCTGCGGTGGGGGCGCGGGGGAAGGGCTTCGTCGAGGAGCATTTTTCGACGGCTAACTTCAAGGCGAGTGTGGAGGCGTTTTTAGATGGCAGTATGTCTGAACATAGTTCTGACGATAGCCCTGGAAAAAACGGAATTCAGGAGCCGAAAAAACGGAATTCAGGAGCCGAAAAAAACGGAATTAGCCATTGCTGACTCGCAGAAAGTGTGATATAATATCCGCAAAATGAGTGAAAATATTTACATATCGCTCGCGAATAACTCGATTCCCGTCAGAGACCGGGGTCTTGTCATCAATGTCGCGGCACTGTGGGATGGGGAAGGCGGCACGAGGAATGTTGCCGGCATCATACCGCCAGGAGTCGATACCAGAGCGTCGTATCGGGAACATCTTGACGAGAAGTATCTGTGAGTTGACTGGCAATGAAAAAGAACGAAGATTTACAATCGTCAGTTACCGTTCTGGCCTACCATTTTTGGGGTCGAGACGGGTATGACGATGCGTTATCTAAAGTTGAACACGCGTTTAGGGAAACTTAGCGGCACTGCGGGCGGCTGAAGTCGGTTTTGGTCGTCAACGAGACTGCGCTGTGCATAGAGCGATTTGCCGAGGAGAACGACAACGTCGAGACCGAGTTTGGCCGCCGCGCCTGCCTCGACCTCAACGCCGAGATAATAGAGATCGCGACCTCGGGCGAGGGCCTTGCGCTCTACTGGAAAGCAGCTGGCCCGCAGGTGCTGGCAAGAAGCGACGCATGAGAAGCGCCTCCCGCTCCAGATTTGATGTCCGAACTGTGTTCGGACATCTGCTTGAAAACTGGAATTCGGGAGCCAGAAAAACGGAATTCATTTCCCTTCCCAAATCGCCATGTAACCACGGTGAGGTTGCCTGATTTTTGCTATAATATTGCCGATGGAGAACGAGATGTACGAGCGAAACCTGCCGCCGTATCTGGCGCACGACCTTGAGGCCTGGAAGAAGGGCATCGAGGAGAAGTCGTATGTACGAAGCGTTGTTTTGAAAGGAAATCTGATATGAAAGTGGTACTTCTTGCTGGCGGGGCAGGAACGCGCATCTTGGAAGCGAGCGTGTTTCGTCCGAAACCTATGGTCGAGATAGGCGGCATGCCTATTCTCTGGCATATAATGAAGACGTATTCGCATTATGGCTTCAACGAGTTTATCGTCTGCGCCGGATACAAGCAGCATATGATCAAGGATTGGTTTTCCAACCGCTATCTGCACGCCAGCGACGTCACGTTTGACTTTTCTGGAGGTAAAAGCGACATGGTTGTCCACCGCAGCACTTGCGAGCCATGGAGGGTGACAATTGTCGACACTGGCCTCGCGACTATGACAGGCGGTCGAATAGCCAGAGTGCGCGAATATGTTGGAGACGAGCCTTTCATGATGACATACGGAGACGGCGTTTGCGATGTCAACATCAAAGATCTGCTGGCGTTCCACAAAGCCCACGGCAAGGTTGCCACGCTCACGGCAGTCATACCCGAGCAGCAGAAGGGTACGCTCGACATCGGCGAAAACAACTCGGTGCGAGCATTCCGAGAAAAATCGGCGGCGGATTCCTCTCCAATCAACGCCGGGTTCATGGTGCTGAATCCAAAGATATTCGACTACCTTTCCGGTGACAATTGCGTGTTTGAGCGCGAGCCTCTCGAACGCCTCGCGGCGGAGGGCGAGCTCAAGAGCTATGTCCATCGCGGCTTCTGGCAGTGCATGGACAATATGCGCGAGCATGACATACTTGAAAAGCTGTATGCCGAGGGAAGGGCACCGTGGAAGGTGTGGTGAGTAGTCGTTAGTCGATAGTCGTTAGTTGTTAGCTGTTAGAAGATGAGAACAAAATTAGATTGCTACAGAAATCGAAAAGTCCTTGTCACGGGGCACACGGGTTTCAAGGGCTCGTGGCTCTGCGAGTGGCTTTTGGTTCTGGGCGCGGAAGTTCATGGGCTTGCTTTGCCGCCGCCTACCAGGCCGAGCCTTTTCAATCAGCTGCGGCTATCCAGGCGCATAAAGTCGCATACAATTGGCGACATACGCGATTTGGCGACAGTTACTGGCGTAATGCGCCGCATCAGGCCGGATTTCGTGTTCCATCTTGCGGCGCAGCCTTTGGTGAGATTGTCGTACGAGAAACCCGTCGAGACATTCGACACTAATGTGATGGGGACTATCAATGTTCTCGAAGCGGCGCGGCAGGTATTTCGCAATAGCAAGAATAGATGTTCGATTGTCTGCATAACCACGGACAAGTGCTATGAGAACAAGGAGACGGCTCGTCCCTATAGGGAAGACGATCCTATGGGCGGCTATGATCCATACAGTTGCTCCAAGGGCTGCGACGAGCTTGTTATCTCTTCTTATCGACGCTCGTTCTTCGGCACTCCCGATTCTCCAGTTTGGGTCGCCTCTGCTCGTGCGGGCAACGTAATCGGCGGTGGCGACTGGGCTTTGGACAGGATTGTGCCCGACGCCATGCGTGCGCTTGCCAAGGGCGAAGCGATCCCCGTGCGCAACAAGACTTCGACGCGACCCTGGCAGCATGTTCTTGAGCCATTGGGTGGTTATCTCACCCTTGGCGCGGCGCTTGCGACGCGCGAGCGCTTTAGCGACTTCGCAAGCGGGTTCAACTTCGGCCCGGATCCGAAAGCGAACAGAACTGTTAAAGAGCTGATTGAGGAGATTCTAAAGTGGACGAAGGGCGGGTGGGTTGACAAGTCCGATCCAAAGGCCGTCCACGAAGCAGGGCTTCTCAACCTCGACATCCGCAAGGCGAAGCGTATACTTGGCTGGAAGCCCAAGTGGGCATTCGAGAAGACAATTGAGGAAACCGTAAAGTGGTACAAGTCGGTGGAAAAAGGCGAAAAGCCTCTTGTTGCGACACGCCGGCAGATAGTGGAGTATTCGGTATGACAGCGGCAGAACTTCGGAAAGACATACTTGAAAAAACGGCCGAATACTATCGGCTTGTCCACAAGGCAAAGCAAGACGAGCCATTTGCGCCCGGCAAGTCTCGCGTCAACTATGCAGGCCGCGTCTTCGACGAGAAGGAAATGCAGAACCTCGTCGACGCGTCGCTGGAGTTCTGGCTCACCTACGGACATTGGTCGCGTCAGTTCGAAAAGGGGCTTGCCGAGTATCTTGGCGTTCGCTGGGCGCTCCTCGTCAATTCCGGTTCGTCCGCCAATCTCCTTGCCTTTGCAACGTTGACCTCACCGCTTCTTGGAGAGCGCCAGGTGAAGCGTGGCGATGAAGTGATTACTGTCGCGGCGGGCTTCCCGACGACGATCGCGCCGATTGTGCAATATGGGGCCGTCCCGGTGTTTGTCGATGTCGAGCTTGATACGGCGAACATTGACGCGTCTAAGCTTGAGGCGGCGGTTTCGTCCAAGACAAAGGCCGTCATGCTCGCGCATACGCTTGGTAATCCATTCAACATCAAAGCTGTTAAGGACTTCTGCGAGAAACACAACCTTTGGCTCATCGAGGACAACTGCGACGCGCTCGGATCGAAATATGACGGCAAGTTCACTGGAACCTGGGGCGATATCGGCACGTCGAGCTTCTACCCTCCGCACCACATGACAATGGGTGAGGGCGGTGCGGTCTATACGGACAACCCGCTCCTCAAGAAAATCGCGCTCTCCATTCGCGACTGGGGACGCGACTGCTGGTGTGAATCTGGAGTGGACAACACCTGCGGGTGCCGTTTCACTAAGCAGTTTGGCTCGCTGCCGCTCGGTTATGACCACAAGTACGTTTATTCGCACTTTGGCTACAACCTGAAGGCGACCGACCTCCAGGCGGCGGTCGGATGCGCACAGCTTGAGAAGTTCCCGTCGTTTGTCGAGAAGCGCAAGAATAACTATGCACGGCTCTACGACGGGCTTAAGGACTTGGGGACTATTAGCATCTTCCGTCCGTATCCCGAAAGCGATCCGTCGTGGTTTGGTTTTCTGATGACCGTCAAGCCCGACGCGGGATTTTCGCGCAACGACCTCGCAAAGCACCTTGAGTCAAAGAACATCCAGACGCGCAATCTTTTTGCTGGAAACATCACAAAGCACCCTTGCTGCGAGTCGCTGAAGGAAGGTCTCAACTATCGCATAGCCGGTTCTCTCACCAACACCGACACGATAATGAACTCTTCGCTCTGGATAGGTCTCTACCCAGGCATGGGCGACGCGAAGATCGACTACATGGTGGAGACGATACGCCAATTCTGTTTAGCCGTGTAGAACATGTAGAACGTGTAGAGGAAGAAAGAGCATGAGAGTTGCAGATTACATCTGGAAGTTCTTGGCTGATAAGGGCGTTAAGCACGTTTTTCTTGTTACGGGCGGAGGTGCCATGCATCTCAACGATGCGCTTGGTCGAGAGACGCGCATAAAGTATGTCTGTAATCTTCATGAGCAGGCGTGTGCGATGGCGGCGGAAGGTTATGCAAGAATGTCAGGGATGCCAGGTGTCGTGAGCGTCACTACAGGGCCAGGAGGGACGAATGCATTGACTGGTGTGATGGGGGCATGGCTCGATTCCGTTCCGATGATCGTGATTTCTGGGCAGATCAAGCGCGCAACAATGATAACCTCTTGCCCACATCTGAAGCTCCGGCAGCTTGGCGACCAGGAATACAACATCGTTGATGCAGCGCGTCCGATGACGAAGATGGCGAAGACGGTGATGAAGATTGAGGATGTTCCGGATACGATGGCAGAAGCTTGGGAACTCTGCCAGAGCGGACGTCCTGGTCCAGTGTGGATTGACGTTCCGCTTGACATACAGGCCGCAGAAATGCCTGAGAGCCTTATTGCGACTGATGGCAAACCTTCATTTGCCGAACCGCTTTGTGTTCCGACACAACAGCAAGTTGCTGAAGTTGCATCACTACTGAAGAATTCCAAAAGGCCTGCGATTATCGTTGGGTCTGGTGTGCGCAATGCGCGAGCCGAGAAGCTTTTTTTAGAAGTGTCCGAATCGCTGAACATTCCGGTGTTGACCTCGATTTCCGGCATCGACCTCATACCCTCGGATCATCCGCTCTTCTTCGGTCGCCCTGGCATTCTTGGCGAGCGCCCGGCGAATTTCATAATGCAGAACAGCGACCTGTTCATTGTACTTGGCACCAGAATGGGCATACGCATCTGCGGATATGCATACGATACGGTGGCAAGAGGTGCTACAAAGGTAATGATTGATGTCGATGATGCAGAGTTGAACAAGCCGACGTTCAAACCAGACATCAAGATACTTTCGGACGCCGGCGAGTTCCTGAAGATGCTCCATTGTTCGTTGGCATCAATGCCTCCGAAAGAAGAATGGCTTGATTATTGCCGTCGAGTGAAGGAAAAATATCCAGTAATCTTGCCCGAACATCGCGAGAGGACCGACTATGTGTCAAGCTATGTATTGCCTGAGGCCGTTGTGCGCCATGCGCCCGATCCTCTAACTGTTGTGACTTCAAACGGCATTGCATATACTTCGACGTTCCAGTCCATTCCGATCCGCAAGGGAATGCGCATGTTCTCTAATGAAGCCTGTGCATCGATGGGGTATGGCCTTCCTGCGGCGATAGGCGCGGCGTTCGCGGGCGGAGATCGTCGTGTGGTGTGCTTTGAGGGAGATGGTTCGATTCAAATGAACCTTCAGGAACTGCAGACACTGAAGAACTACAATCTCCCGGTCGCACTTCTGGTTTACAACAACGGAGGCTACCTCTCGATAAAGACGACGCAGAAGGCTTTCTTCGGCGGGTTCTTTGTAGGTTCTGAGGCCGGGTCTGGGGTCGTGCTTCCATCCTTTGAGAAACTGGCAGCTGCATACGATCTGCCATATTTCAGACTTTCTACCAATCAAGAGCTGGATGAAAAAATGCCTGAAATATTCGCAGTGAATGGGCCGGTCGTCGTTGAAGTCTTGCTTGATCCATTCGAGGTGCTTGGTCCGAAAGCGGCATCGAAGCGGTTGCCTGACGGCACTATGGTTTCGGAACCTCTCGACGACATGGCGCCGTTCCTACCGGAAGAAGAGCGTGCGAAGTGGATGCTGCCAAAACAACAAAAACTAGGGCGGGTGCATGACGAGTAGTGACAAGATAAGACGCCTCTTCATCACCGGCGGAACTGGCTTCTTCGGCAAGTCGATGCTCGACTACCGCCTGCGCCACCCCGAATGGTCGTGGGCCAAGGCGGAGTGGGTGGTTCTCTCTCGCTCTCCAGAGCAATTCAAATCCGCAAACGCTGCGCTTGCCAACCAACCAGGGATTTCGTTTGTGGCAGGCGATGTACGCGACTTTGCATTTCCCGGCGGATATTTTGACGCCATCATCCATGCCGCGACAAGCGCAGTTACGACTATGTCAGACGATGAAATGACAAGCGTCATATTGGATGGCACAAAGCATATCGCCGAGTTTGCAATGACTACCGGATGTCCAAAAGTGCTTTTTACAAGTTCGGGCGCCGTCTATGGGCCAAGAACCGCTCCGGCAAACGAAGAGGACGATTGTCGACCATTTACGGCGTACGGGAAAGGCAAGCTGGAAGCAGAGAAGATTTTGATCGAATCAGGATTGGAAGCGAAAATCGCCCGCTGCTTTGCCTTCGTTGGACCACACCTCAACCGCGGCATTCACTTTGCTATCGGTAACTTCATCCAGAACTGCCTTGACGGGAACCCCATCGTCATCAACGGGGACGGCACGCCGCTTCGTAGTTATCTCTATGCTGACGACTTGGTTGAATGGCTGTTTGCGATTCTCGAACGCGGTGAAAGTGGAAGACCGTACAACGTCGGTTCTGATCACGCCGTCTCGATACGAGAACTCGCCGAAACCGTGCGAGATGCCATGGGCTCGAAAAGCGGGATTGTTGTGAAGGGCACTCCGAAAGTCGGTGAAGAACCTTCGGTGTATGTGCCTTCAATTGAGCGTACCCGCAGTGAGCTTGGCCTTGAAGTCAAAGTCTCTCTTGAAGACGCAATACTATTTTCGCTATAATATTTATCGTCTGGTAGCGATGTATGAATGCAACTATTCCAACATGACAAATGGTGAAACAATGGCGCCATTAATACGTAATCAATTTTCTTTTGTTAAGAAGTTTTTTGTCTGGGGATTGCCAGGTGTCAAAGACTACATATCCAAAAAATGGCGGTGGAGGAGATTGGCAGGCGAGTTGCGGTGTCTGTCGCAACTCGATAAGGACGCAACACCGGTTCGGGGCATTACCATAATTGGCGATATGTTTCAGGGTGCCAGCAACTCCAAAACAAATCGCGATTTTGCCCACGCGCTGAAGGAGGCGGGAATCCCATTCCAGACTTACCCGACGGATCGATCTGTGGCAGTTCCGGAATCGGACTATGCCGACATCTTGACGCCTCGGTCGGAGTTTCGCTTGCACAGGTATACCCATGTCATTGAGATGTTTCGAAGTCCGCTCCCGCATGGGCTGGTGAAGAACCGTGCACGCATTGCGTTCTGGGAGGGTGAGCACGGCATCCTCGATGTGTGGCCGTTTCTCGCCGGTGACGATCCTGTGATAGGGATGAGCGACTTCAATGTGGAATATTTTAAGCGCGAATTCAATGCGCCCGTGTACAAGATACTCTATCCGCTGCGCAAGATTGATGTCGCATTGCCGCTAAGGGAGGATGTTCGTGATCGGTTTGGAATCGGGCGAGACGATTTCATGGTGCTTTTCACCTTTGACTTTGGATCTTATAAGCGCAAGAATCCGTTGGCGACAATTCGCGCCTTTGCAAAGGCGTTCCGCGATGTGAAGAATGTGAGGCTTGTGTTCAAGACCATGGGGGCGAAGAGCCACGCCACCGAGCTTGCGGAGATAAAGCGAAAAGCGGCGTCGCTGGGCATCGCCGACAGGTTTACGATTATAACGGAGTATCTGTCCCATGCTGATTTGTATGGTCTGACCAATGCCTGCGATATATACATCTCTCTGCACCATGGCGAGGGATTTGGAATCGGCATGGCTGAGGCAATGCTGATGGGTAAGCCTGTGATAGCGACTGGCTGGAGTGCAAATACGGAGTTTTGCAAGGAAGGGAGCGCTTTCCCGGTTCCCTATCGGCTCGTGCCCGTGAAGCCTGACGAATACTTCACATCCATGAAGGAATGGGCGGAAGCGGATGTTGATGCGGCTGCAACGATTTTGCGTCGGTGCTATGACGTCCCTGCGCTTCGCATGGAAGTGGGAGCAAGAGGTAAGGCATTTGTGGAAAACCATTTCTCAAACGAGAACTTCAAGAAAAGCGTGGAGGCTTTTTTAGATGGCGGAAATTAAATCGGCTACAGATGTCCTCTGTCGGTGGCAGAAACAGAGATTGAATACAATCCATAATCGCCGAACTGATTATGGCATGGGTTCCGATCTGGTCACGGTCCTTGCCTACTATTGGGGTGCACATTCCGACAAACCTGACACGCAGTTCTATCGTATCGAATCGGCATTCAGGGAGACATGGCTTAATTGCGGCATGATGAAGTCCGTAATCGTCACAGATTCGCCAAGCGACGAGATGAACGCATTTGCCGCAAAGTTCACATCCGTAGAGATTCAGGTTGAGCCTTCCCTGATTCCCGGGAACCTCTACACGATGAGCGCAGACTGTGATGGAAAGTTTGCCGAACGTTTCTCGACCGACTACTTGATGGTTATACAGGATGATGGCTTTCCGCTCAGGCCAGGTTTGGATCGCTTTCTCGGCATGTGGGATTTCATCGGGGCGCCGTATGTGCGCGATAAATTCATCCCTCGACTTGTCGCACGTATGTTTAACCTATGGACGTCAAACGGGGGGTTCTCGCTTCGTTCCAAGAAGATGTGCGATCTTGCCGCGAAGTACTGGAAAGCGCAGTATCATGCCTATCCGGATTGCCATGCCGTGGGAGAGGATGCGTATTATACGGAGACGCTCATCAGGGAGAAACGCGAATACAGACGTAGCATGAAGCTTGCGGATAACCGCAGTGCAATCGCGTTCGCCTGGGATTGCGTCGTGCCCTGGGACGTTCGTGAGCTACCTTTCGGGTTCCACAGAGCGGAGACCTTTGTAGATTTTGTCCACAGGGGGTGGATTGATATCACGTCTTGAGTCTCTTGCGCGCACGCGTGTTGATCCAGTCCGTCATCTTACGAGCTTTTGTATAGAGCCATTTCGACGTCATGATGTGATACAACGGCGAGTTCTGGATGAGCCGAAGAGGAACTAGGATGAATTTTGCCCACAGCGGCGACTGGTTCATGACATCGCGGAATGCCGATGCGCCATCTACTCCGCGTAGGCGAAAGAATATCTCTCCAAAGAAACCAAGAGCCCCCATTTGCGGGCCGAAAACAAGTGCGCGGAAAGCCCTTTTGGAAAGTCGGCGGTCTTTGAGATTGAGCGTAAGATTTGCAAAGCCGACGGCAAGTGTCATTGTGCGGCTTCTGGCGAAAACTTCCTCTTTTGCGCTGCCGCGTGTGTAGGAGATGTCGTTGCCGTATTCGCCTGGGCGGACAATCCCACTTTTTGCCACGTATATCGTACCTCCCTGATTTAGATGGGCCACGACAGGCGCGAGGTGCTGGAAAAGGGCGAATGTGCTTTCGTATGCATTTCGCATGACGGTGTCAGTTATCGTGCCAGGCCCATAGATGATGGAGGGGAGAAATGTCATTTGCTGAAGTTGCAGTGCGGGGTCGGATCGGCCTTTCGCCTCGGAAGGGAGGTATCGGTCTCCGACGCATATCAACTTTTCGCCGCGCCGCATCGCCTCCTCGACGTCTGGCCATCCTCTCCAGTCGTACTTGTCATCGTCACACAGTATCCAGTGGTAGGGGGCATCGCCGTAACGCTCCATGGCCTTGGCGATGTTGGCATTCCCGCCAACGTTGAATCGATTGACGACATGCGTGACATTCGGATGCGTCCTGCGGAACTCGCTGATCACGTCCGAAGTCGCGTCAGTTGATCGATTGTCGAGAATCAAGATTGCGCAATTGCGCACTGGCGACTCTGCGGAAAGGAGTGACGCCAAAGTATTTCGCAGGTATTCTGCACGGTTGTACGTGATAAGAGTTATGTCTATGGTATTTTCCGTGTTCATAGCGTAATTCAATGTTTCGCCCGCGTAAAATGAGGTTTGATCCAGTAGCGCCAGACGGCGTAAGCCCAGTAGAGGAACAGATATTTAGACTGTATTCGCCCTCTATAGTTGCTTGATTGCGTGCGTTTCACGAAGTTGAGAAACTGTGCGGGAAACTGCGAGACTATGTTGGAATAATCTTTTTTATATTCGCAATAGCCGTCTTTGGTAACAACCATGACTTTGGCTCCGCATAGAAGCGCCTCGTCAAGTACGGCAGATGCGTTGTCGAATGAATAAAGCGTCCTTGTGCGCTTAAGAATGTCGGCAAGTGCTTCTCGCGTCTCAGGCCACTTCATTGTGATGGTCGGTATGTCCCGCAATTCAGGTGGGTCCTTCCATCTTCCTCCTTTGTATACAAAGCAATAATCTCCTGTCCGAGGGAAGCCTGGGTTGTTGAAAAGATTAGTGTCGATCCATGGTATCGTCAACACGTCTGCACCAGGCAGAAACTCTGGTAGGTAGGCGAACAGCATTTCACTTTTGTGGTAGCGTCTCATGCCGCCGTTGCGTCCAGGGTAGAAGAGGACTAGCCGTGCAACGTTTTGAACTCGCAGCGGATTTCCCGCGACAATTTCAGGGTACACAGCCACAGCAGCGTTTCTCATGTTGTCGTCAATCGCTTCAAGAATTGGAATGTTCGCCGGCCAGTTTGCCCGGTCTTGGACATGATAGAGAACTTCATATCCCGCTTCGGTTAGTTTCTGGGCGAGAATCATCATGACTCTGATTCCGTTGGAACGGTCGTAACCAGGGAAATGAAAGATATAAGGCCTTTTCATGCTGAGGATTTACTCCTGCCTTGGATGTGAAATTCATAGAAAGCGATACAGAGTTTAACAAGTGCTGTCAAAAGTAACCAGGCAACAAGAGATTGTAGAGATGTGAAATTATAAGTGTTTAGAAATTCTGTCCACTGATACGGAATAATTCCGATAAAATATTTGTGACCGGTGATAAGAAGTAAAAAAACAGGACAAACTACATGGAAGGGGACCCACCATTTCAAGAACCCGAAGCGCCCTGCGGAAACTTCTGTGTTTGTATGGTATGAAAGCATTGCGAGCATTGTTGTCATCATGACCATACAGGGGATTGCCCATGCGAACTGAGAGTATTCTCTTCCGTTTGGAAGGAGCGACAACAATTTTTCGCCGCCAAATGCGAATGCTGCGGCGAGAATCGCGCCAAATACAAGAGTCGCAATGGCGGCCTTGACAACGAGCGGTTTTGTTGACTTGCCTTTCTCGGCCAATTCCGATGTATAGGGGAACATAACTGCGAGCAGCGTGCCGTTGATGAAACAGGTGATTTCTGAAAAGCGTGTCACCATGTAGTATGCACTTGATTCCACTTCAGGCAGTCTCTGGCGGATAATCGTGGCTTCGACAAGTCCACTCATGACAGGGAATATTTGATAAGCCAATACGCCCGCAAACAACCACGACAACCGTTTGAGGGAACTCCTATTCCAGTATGGTTCTGCACGGACGCGGAAGTCCTTTCTGAGGAACAGCACAGAAAGGATGATGTTGAACATCGGGGCCGCAGTCTGCCCGGCGAAGTATCCGGAGACCGCGCGGAATGGCATCGTGAGGAACATCACGATAAAACGTACGGGTGCGGCAAGGATGTTCATGAAGGATATCTCTTTGAACCGCTTTAGTGCCTGAAGGACATTAGAATAGACCGGTGCGGCACATCCTGCGAAGGCTGATGCGATAACGAGGAAGCCAAGCATTCCCTCTGCTAAGCGCATGCGTTCAAGGAACAGTGGCAATGCGAGTTTTGCAATAATTGCCGAGACGAGGAGCAATGCCGCCATCACCATGAACACGCCGCGCACGAGTGTTTTGATCTTCCCGCGTTCTCCGTTGAGTGCGAGGGTGTTGACCTCCTTCATGAATACCGTTGCGAATGCAGAGGCGGGAATCGCAATGAAGGTGGCAAAGTTCGTAAGGGGCAATATCGCGCCGAGCTCGGAAGGGTCGACGTACTTCGGCACGAGCCACAGTCCGACGAAAGCGTTCAGGAGATCCGCCGCGCGGCACGCGCAGAAGAGCATGAGCGAGTACCACCAGAAGTCTCCGAGGCGGGCGTGCAGTCTATCGAATAGTTTCGGCGTTTTCATGTAAAAAGACTATCCGTTCCAGGGGTTCGCTACTTTCGCGCCTGCGAAGTCGAGGTCGGAGACGTTTCGCGTCACAATGACAAGATCGTGAACAAGCGCGGTAGCGACAATCATCCCGTCAAGAGACGGACGTGTCCGCCCCGCTCTGTCGGCTTCTGCCATTATATCGCCCCACTTCTTGGAGACGGACAGGTCGAAGGGGATTATGCTGTCGCCGTACTGGGCAAGGATGTCGTTCTCCAGCCATTCAGACAATTTTTGCCGACGAGGATCGCTCTCGTCGAGTCTGCTTATGCCGCGCTTGATCTCCGCTATCGTGACGGCCGAGACCATGAACATGCTGTCGGCGAACCGTTTCCTGAACCAGGCGACGACAGATCGGTCGGGACGACGCTTCTGCAGTTCGCTCAGGACGCAGGTGTCGACAAGGTACTTCATGTCATTCCTCCGCCGCAAAGTTGGTCTGCGTTGTGCGCCCGGAGTCCTGGCTCCGGGGGGCGATGAGATCATCTAGATCGACGTCTGCAGGGCAGCTCATGAACGCTTCAACGATGTTGGACTTTTTTTGCCGCATTATCTTCGACCGGTAGAGATCGTACGAGATGACGACGACAAGCGGCTTGCCGCGGCGTGTCACCACCTGCGGCTCGCCGTGCCATGCGTCGTCTGCCACTGCCGAGAATCGGCTCTTGGCGTCTTGCAGTGCCCATGTCATGATGACCCTCCGTTCTGACTAGTCTGACTAGATGCCGTTATTCTATCAAATGCGTCCGGACGCTGTCAATGGCGTCCGGATTGAATTCGCGGCAAGGGGCTCCTACTTCTCCTGATAAACGCGCACGTAGTCGACCTCGTAGCGCATCGGGAAGGCCGCGTCGTCGATCGGACCGCCGTTGTCTCCTCCGAGGGCTAGGTTCAGGAGGATGTAGTGCTCCTGCGTGAAGGGGCAGTGTCCCTTCCAGTGGCGCCCCCACTCGCCTTCGTTGACGGCGTCGGCGAGGTTCACGTCGTTCAGGAGTTCGTCGTCGAGGTAGATGCTGGCCTTGTCCTTCGTCCAGTCGAGCCTCCAGACATGGAACTTCTTCGTCCAGTCGGGGTCCTTGTCCGTGAAGTGCGTCAGCTTAGTGTGCGAGGAGTCCCACTTGCCGGTCCACTGTCCCCACTTCGAGCTCCAGCAGAAGTTCGCGAGCACTATCGGATCTCCCTTGCCGCCCTTGTCGCGGTAGAACTCCATGATGTCGATCTCGCCGTTCGACGGCCAGTCGTAGTCCTTGCCGAGCGTCCATATCGCGGGCCATGCGCCGCGGGCGGTGGGGATGCGCGCGCGCACGAGGATGCGTCCGTACTTGAACTGGCGCTTCCCCTGCGTCTTCAGGCTCGCGGCGGTGTATTCAGAGAACTCCTTTTCGCTGCGCCAGGCGCTTCCGCCGGAGAGCTTCGGATCGCGGAAGCGCGCGTTCTTCACGCGTTCGCGGCGGGCCTCAATCACGAGCAGTCCGCCTTTGCACGTCGCGTTCTTCTCTGTGTAGTACTGCGCCTCGTGGTTGCGCACGAAGCCGGTTTCGAAGGACCAGCTACGCGCGTCCGGCGCGCCGTTCGTGTCGAATTCGTCGTGCCACGCGAGGGTATAGCCGGCGATCTTCTCTGGCGCGGAGCGGTCGGGCGAGAAGGGGTCGGGGGCCTTCGCTTCTGACGCGGATAGCGCGAAGGCGGCCACGAAGGCCGCGAGGGAGGCGGCGGTTTTCGTGTTTGACGGAAAGCTTGTCTGCATGGCGGTGTATTCCTTTTCCGCATATAATACCAAATTCTGACAGGCGGACGCGCATTTCTCCAGAAAAATCTTGCACGCCGCTTCCAGAAGTAAACTTGATTTTAGTGATAGTTTACCCCTTGTAAAGATTGGCTGTTGTTGAGGGAAGGATGATTCCTCCCTCTTCCCTCACCGGGGAGGGGACCCAAGTTTACTTTCGGAAACGGCGCGCTTGGGCAGATTCACAAACTCCGAGCAGCAGGGCTCTCGCTACCGCTCCGCAGAATCACATTTGCTTCGCGCCAAACATTCTCGTTCCGCTGAACGATCCGTTCCATCTTTGAGCTGGAGGAAGTTTCCTCCAGACCTCCTCTACGGCGGTAATCCGGCCTCAGACATACCTCAACACATGGGAATCAAGATTTGATATACTGTTGCCGACATGAGACTGAAAGACGATCCCAAAGCCTACGCCATAATGGGCTGTGCCATGCGGGTTCACGACACCCCTGTCGTGTGAACTCCGACGGTTGGGGTTCTCGCTAACGCTTCACTGCTCCGCGCTTTTCAACCACGGTCAATTGACTCCATTCATAGTTTTCATAGCGGCCTTCGGCCGATTTATGCGACGCAGTCGCATCCCAAAACACTCCTGCCGGCACATATACAGTCGTTGTGAGGTGCGAAGCTGCGGAGCGGTAGCGAGAGCCCGAACGCTCGGAGTTAACTTTTTTTGCGTTTACTTTCAGAACGTGCGTTTACTTTTGAACGCAGCGCATCGGGTCGGCGTGCGCCGAGCGGTCGGATTTATGGTATAATATCCGCCGTTTCAGAACGGACGTGGTGTCCGCGCTGGAATGAAAAGAAAGGAAAAGACAAAATGAAGTGCATGTACATTGTCGCCGTTGCCGTGGCTCTCGTCTCCGCCGCCGCCTTCACGGGCTGCGAGAAGAAGGAGGCTTCGCTCTCCGATAAGATCGAGCAGGTGAGCAAGGACGCCCAGAAGGCCGCCGAGAAGACCGCCAAGGACGTTCAGAAGGGCGCTGAGAAGGTCGCCGACGAGGCTGGCAAGATCGCCGAGAAGGTCGCCGAGAAGGCCGAAGAAGCCGCCAAGTAAGTTTTGACGACAACACGAGGGGCGGTTGACGCCCCGACAGGGCGATCCGGCGTCAGGCCGGGTCGCCTAATTTTTCTCCGCAGAGGACGCGCGTTTCGAGTCCGTCGGCGGAGTTCCTTACGAGGTCTTCGTCGAACCTTACGGCGCCGGCCTTCGTCACGACGACGACCGTCGAGCCTCCGAACTTGAAGTATCCCTTCTCCTCGCCCTTGGCGTGCGCCTCGCCGCTGTAGGTCTGGACGATCGTGCCGACGCCGAACGCTCCGACGTCGACTAGGTAGAAGGTCCCGAAGGACGCTTCGCACTTCACAATCTGCCGCTCGTTGTCCGCATAGACGTCCGGACGGCGCGCGAGCGCGATCGGGTTGACCGAATGGTATTCCCCCGGGATCACGCGCGCGTCTCCGCATGTCCTGCAGTCGCAGGGGAAGTGGAATCGATGGTAGTCGACGGGCGCAAGACGGACAACGGCGATGTCGTACTTCCCCGCGGGCGCGTCGCCGTCGAAGACGTCGCGCAGCGAGCGCGTGGCGCCCTTGAGCGGGAAGGGCGAGTCGGCGTCCGCACCGAGATAGAGCCGGAGTCTTCCGTCCGCCGGGCTCACGAAGCCATCGCCTACCGGACGGCTCCCCGGCTTGAGGCGGCGCGTGAAGAAGTCGTTGAAGGAGTCGTACTCGTCGAGCGGCTTCTCCGCCTCTTCGGCGCGGCAGCCAGGAATCGACGCCAGCTTCGCGATGTACTTCTTCGACGCGGTGGAGTCGTAGCGGCGCCCCATGAAGGCGGAGACGGCCTTGGAGCCGAACAGAACGGGCCACAGCGTGCGCCCAAGTAGCGTCTCGTAGGCGAAGCGGAGCGCCTTGTCGCCCATAACCGACTCGGTCACCTTCTTTCCGCTTGCGCGGTCGATGTATTCAATCTGCATAACATGGGTATTATATCAAATTCGCACTTGCGCGGATTGTGCCGTTTTTGATATAATTTCCGCCGTTTTGCCGCAGAGGGTAGCGACGGGTGTCGCGAGAGCATGCGGTCAGATTACCAGAAAAGGCAGAAGATGGATCAGATCAAGATCAAGGCGGAGCCTCGTACCGAGCAGGGTACGGGAGCAGTTCGCCGTTTGCGCAAGACGGGGATGATCCCCGGAAGCGTGATGAAGATGAAGAAGGGCGGCACGGAGCTCATCAAGCTCCCTGCGCACGACTTCATGATGGCTATGCGCGGCCACGCGAGCAAGCAGCTCCTGGTCACGCTTGACATGGAAGGCAAGGAAGTGCCGGCGCTGATGCGCGAGATGCAGAACGACGTTCTGAAGGGCACTCCGATTCACGTGGACTTCAGCGAGGTCTCGCTTACCGAGAAGGTTCGCGTCACCGTTCCGCTGTATCTCGTCGGCGAGCCCGTCGGCGTCAAGCTCGGAGGCGGCGTCCTCGAGCAGACGCTCCGCGCCATCGAGGTCGACTGCCTGCCGACCGACATCGCGGAGAAGTTCGAGATCGACGTCTCCAACCTCGGCCTTGACCAGACTCTGTTCGTTCGCGACCTCAACCTCGGCGAGAAGCAGACGATCGTTACGCGCGGAGAGGTTCCGGTTGCCGTAGTCAAGGCTCCGGACGACGTTCCCGGCGCTGCCGGAGCCGCCGCTGGCGCTCCTGCCGCGGCTCCCGAGGTCATCAAGAAGGGCAAGGAAGAGGCGGCCGGCGCTGCTGCCGACAAGAAGGAGGAGAAGAAGTAATGAAGAAGTACGATGCGCTCTACATCTTCGTCGGAATAGCGAAGGAAGACGCCGTCAACGAGAGGCTCGAGAAGGCTCTCGCCGAAGTCACCAGGCTCGGCGGCAATGTGCTCGAGACCGTTGTCATCGGCGCGCCGAAGGACGGCTTCGCCCGCCCCATGAAGAAGCACAACACGGGCATCTACGTCAAGGTCCGCATCGAGCTCGACCCCAGCAAGGTCTCCGAGCTCGTCAATCGCTACCATCTCGTTGAAGAGGTGTTCCGCGTGCAGATCCTCGCCGTCGACGAGCGCCGCGAGGCCAAGCTCGCCGAAGAGCGTGCGGCCCGCGCCGAGCGCCAGGCCCGCAAGGACGCCGCGCAGGCGGCCGCTGCGGCTTCGGCAGAGACCGAGGAGACGCCCGAGGAGGCGTAAGGGACAGGGAAGGGTGGTTTTGAGATGGCTTCCTTCAACAAGGTTATTCTGATGGGCAACCTGACGCGCGACCCCGATGTGCGCGCGACCGGCGCGAGCGGCATGAAAGTCGCCCGGCTCGGCCTCGCCATAAACGAGCGCCGCAGGGACCGCTCCGGGCAGCTGCAGGACTTCCCCGTGTTCGTCGATGTCGACGCATGGGACAAGCTCGCCGAGCTGTGCGGGCAGTTCCTCTCGAAGGGAAGCCCCGTCCTAGTCGAGGGCAGGCTCCAGATGGACACCTGGGAGAAGGAGGGCGTGCGCCACCAGAAGCTGAAGGTGCGCGCCACGACCATCAAGTTCCTCGCTCCCAAGGGGGACCAGAGACAGCAGTACCACAGGCAGGACCAGCAGCAGCCCGCTCCGGTTCCTGCCGCGAATACGCTGGAGTCCGATCCCGAAGACCTTCCCTTCTGATACGTAACAAAACACTAACTTAAGGAAAACCAAAATGGCTTTCAAGAAATCCAACAGCTCGGCAGGCGAGGAGTTCGCCGCCCGCAAGCGTCCGGCGCTCGGTCCGAAGGACCAGATCGACGTCAACGACATAGCGACGCTGAAGTACTACATCACGGATTACGGCAAGATCCTGCCGGCGCGCATCACCGGAGTCACCTCCGCGCAGCAGCGCCAGATCCGCCAGGGCGTCAAGCGCGCCCGCAACATGGGTCTCATGGCCTAAGCGGAAAGGAGCAGAGCAATGCATATCGAAGTGATGCTCATGGACAACGTGAAGAAGCTCGGCAAGTCCGGCGAAATCGTCAAGGTCGCCCCCGGCTACTTCCGCAACTACCTGGGGCCCAGGGGCCTCGCGTCCGAAGTCACCGAGGCCGCCAAGCGCCGCCTCAAGAAGCTCGAGGCCGAGCGCGCAGCCCGCGCCGCCGAGGAGAAGAAGGCCGCTCTCGCGGTCGCGAAGAAGCTCGAGGGC
Organism: Kiritimatiellia bacterium; assembly: GCA_016296065.1. GTDB lineage: Bacteria > Verrucomicrobiota > Kiritimatiellia > RFP12 > UBA1067 > UBA1067. The sequence goes on along the minus strand of JAEDKA010000042.1, from coordinate 6,185 downwards.
CTGTCCCTCACCGTCTCCGCGCCCACGACGGACGGCAAGAAGCTCTACGGCGCCGTCAGCGTCTCCGACCTTCTCGCGGCCATCGAGGCCCAGCGCGACGTCAAGATCGAGCGCAGCCAGTTCTCCCTCGAGGAGTCCCTGCGCGAGGTCGGCGAGTACGAGGCCAAGATCGACCTCGGACACGGCGTGTTCGCGAAGTGCAAGATCACTATCCTGGACGAGCAGGCTCAGGCCGAGTAATCCTGCATCGGCAGACAAGTCAGGAGGCGGACGCGCGGAAGTGCGCGCCCGCCTCTCTGTCTTCTCGGGAGGGCCGCGGAGCTTCTGTAACCCCAATCGCTAATCTCCGAAACTCTGACACGCGAAGCGCCATATTTGGTATAATTGCAGTCATGAAAATCTACGGTATCATTCCGTCGCGGTTCGGATCGAGCCGCTTTCCGGGCAAGCCGCTCGCGCTTCTCGCGGGCAAGCCGCTCGTCGCATGGGTCGTCGAGGCCGTCAAGAAGGCCAAGGGGCTCGACGAAGTCCTTGTCGCGACAGACGACGAGCGCATAGTCAAGGCAGTCGAGGAACACGGCGGAAAGGCCGTGATGACGCCGTCGGAGCTTCCGAGCGGAACGGACCGCGTCGCATGTGCCGCGCGCAATTTCCTCGGACGCGACTTCGACGACGACGACATCCTCGTGAACATCCAAGGCGACGAGCCCCTCATCGATCCCGCGCTCATCGAGCAGCTCGCCGCGAAACTGAAGGACGACGAGCGCTGGTCTATGGCCACGGCCGTGACGCCGATAAGGAGCGCGGAAGACTTTTCCGCGAAGAGCGTCGTGAAGGTCGTGATGGACCGCGACGGCGGGGCGCTCTATTTCTCCCGCGCGCCTATTCCCTGCGACAGGGACGCCGCGCCGGTGTTCGGCCGTGACTCCCTCTACGTCCGACACCTCGGCATATACGCCTACCGCGGCGGATTCCTCAAGCGCTACATTGCGGAGCCTCCGTGCGAGCTGGAGAAGACGGAGAAACTAGAGCAGCTGAGGGCGCTCTGGATGGGCGCGAAGATCGCCGTCGTGCGGACGCAGGACGAGGGCGTCGGAGTTGACACTCCGGACGATGCGGTCCGCGTCGGCAAAATTCTCGAGGAGCGCGCGAAGAGATGAAGTCCGAGATCATCTACATGCTCGGCATAGTCGCGGCGGGTTTCGCCGTGAACTACGCGCTCAGGGCGATTCCGTTCCTGCTCTTCGCCGGGAAGGACCGTGAGATCCCGAAATGGATAACCCGCTTCGGAGACCTCGTCTCGCCCGTCATCATCGCCGCGCTTATCGTGTATTCGTACTCCGGCCTCCAGTGGAAGACCGCGTGGCCCTACCTCGCGGGCGCGCTCGTCGTGGGGCTCCAGCTGTGGCGGCGCAATGCGCTCGTGAGCATTGTCGCCGGAACGGTGCTGTACATGTGCCTCCTCAACGCCGGTTGCGCGAGCAGCGGTCCGTCGGAGATCGTGCTAGATGCCGCACATCCGTCGATACGCTACTCAACGCAGGGTTTTCTCCTTGGCGACAGGTTTGTCAATCCGAACAAGATTCCGAAGATCCTGGCGGATTACGATGTGCCGAAGACCAGCGTCATCCACATTCTCGTCGAGGAAGATGCCGAGCGCGACCTCGGACAGGCACGCGCATTCATGACGCTTCTCGCCCACCACGGCTACAGGCGCTCCGTCCTCGTGTCGAAGAAGAGGGCGGAAAGCCATGTCATGACGGACGAGGAAAAGGCGCAGTCCGCCAAGCGAGCCCCGACGCCGCCCCCGCGAAAGGGCGCGCGCGGAAAGATTCGCTACAAAGGCGCGAACGAATAGCCGCGATTTTTGGTATAATACATAAAGTTTAAACTCAAAAAAGGAGGAAGATGAGCTACAAGGAAGCGCAGAAGAAGTACGCCAAGATCGGCATCGACACCGAGAAGGCGATCAAGGACCTCGGCAAGATTGCGATCTCGCTCCACTGCTGGCAGGGCGACGACGTCGGAGGATTCGAGACGACGGGCGGAGCGTCCGGCGGCATCGCGACGACCGGCAACTACCCGGGCAAGGCCCGCACCCCCGAGGAGCTCATGAAGGACCTCGAGTTCGCGCTCGCGCTCATCCCCGGCAAGCACCGCGTCAACCTGCACGCGTGCTACGGCATCCACAAGGGCAAGGTCGACGACCGCGACAAGCTCACCGCAAAGAACTTCGAGCCGTGGGTGAAGTGGGCGAAGAAGAACGGCGTCAAGCTCGACTTCAACCCGACGTTCTTCTCGCACAAGAACGTTAAGGACGGCCTCACGCTTTCCTCTCCGGACAAGAATATCCGCAAGTTCTGGATCAAGCACGGCATCCAGTGCCTCAAGATCGCCGAGTACTTCGCGAAGGAGCTCAAGAGCCCGTGCGGAATCAACTTCTGGATGCCCGACGGATACAAGGACGAGCCGTCCGACCGCCTCGGGCCGCGCCAGCGCATGGCCGACTCCCTCGACAAGATTTTCAAGTACAAGTACAACAAGAAGGCCGTCATCCCGTTCCTTGAGTCGAAGCTCTTCGGCATCGGCGTCGAGAGCTACACCGTGAACTCGCACGAGTTCGTGATGGGCTACGCGATGAAGCAGAAGATCCTCGCGCTCCTCGACATGGGGCACTTCCACCTCACTGAGTCGGTTGCGGACAAGATCAGCTCGTTCCTCATGACGTTCGGCAAGGTCGCGTTCCACATCTCGCGCCCGGTGCGCTGGGACTCCGACCACGTCATCCGCCAGAACGACGACCTCCGCGCCTGCGCGCAGGAAATCGTCAAGATGGGGCCCGAGAACTTCATCATCGCGCTCGACTACTTCGACGCGTCGATCAACCGCGTCGCGGCGTGGGTGCTCGGAATGCGCAACATGCAGAAGGAGCTCCTCAAGGCGATGCTCGTCCCGTGGAAGTCGCTCAAGGCCGAGCAGGAGGCGGGCAACTTCACCGCGCAGCTCGTCCTCCAGGAGGAGTACAAGAACTATCCCGCGGACGAGGTCTGGGCCGAGTTCTGCAGGCGCGCCGGAGTCGCAGCCGACGAAGCGTGGTTCAAGGACGTCGAGAAGTACGAGAAGGACGTGCTTCTGAAGCGCTGCTGAAATGGGCAACTACAGGAACACGCGCCACCACAAGGGCCCGCGCGAGCTGGTGACCGGCGGAGAGTGGATCTACGGGCGCAATCCCGTCGAGGAGGCTCTTGCCGCCGGACGCCGCACCGCGTCCGAGATCGTCCTCCCGCCCGCGTTCCCCGACGAGGACGACCAGATTCGCCGCATCCGCGACGAGGCGCACTCGCGCCGCCTGGTCGTCCGCACGATGGAGCGCGACCAGCTGGACAAGCTCACGCGCTTCGGACACCACCAGGGCGTAGCGCTCAAGACTACCGGCTATCCGTACATTGGCTTCGACGAACTCGTGCAGTCCGCTTCGGACGATGAAAACGCCCTCGTCCTGATCCTCGACCACCTCGAAGACCCACAGAACGTCGGCTCCATCCTCCGCACGGCCTGCGCCGTCGGAGCGACCGGCGTCGTGATTCCAGAGGACCGCGCGTGCGGCATAACGCCCGCCGCGGTCCGCGCCTCCGCAGGCGGCGCGGAGCACATCAGGGTCGCGCACGTCGTGAACCTCCCGCGCGCGATGGAGGAGCTCAAGGAGGCGGGGCTCTGGTTCACCGGACTCGACTGGGGCGAAGACGCCAAGACCTACACGAAGATCGATTTCCGCGGCAAGGTCGGACTCGTCGTCGGCGCGGAGGGGAAGGGCATCTCGCGGCTCGTCCGCGAGAAGTGCGACTTCATAGCCGAGCTTCCGATGCCGGGCGGCTTCGAGTCGCTAAACGCCGGCGTCGCGGCCGCGGTCGCGATGTACGAAATCGTGCGCCAGCGCGGATGAAGTTCCTCGAAGAGCTCGCCGCGAGGCGCAGGTTCGGGATGAGACCCGGACTCGACGTGATCTGCGGCACATGCGCCGCGCTGGGCGATCCGCAGAAGTCGTTCAGCGCGATTCACGTCGCGGGCACCAACGGAAAGGGCGCGGTCTGCGCTATGCTCGACGCGGCGCTTCGCGCGGTTGGTCTGCGCGTCGGACGCTACACCTCGCCCCATCTCGTCAAGCTCAACGAGCGGTTCTTCCTCGACGGCGCGCCGATTGGCGACGACGTGCTTTCCGCCGCGGCCGAAAAGGTCGCGAAGATCGCACCCGACGACCTCACGTTCTTCGAGGCGCTGACCGCCGTCGCGTTTCTCGTGTATGCGGACGCGAAGGTCGACTGCGCCGTTCTCGAGACAGGGCTCGGCGGACGCCTCGACGCGACGAACGTGTGCGTTCCGGAGCTGTGCGTCATCACGCGCATCGGACTCGACCACTGCGACTGGCTTGGCGACACGGTGGAGAAGATCGCGTCCGAAAAGGCCGGCATCATAAAGCCGTGCGTTCCCGTTGTCCTCGGCGAGAACGTTCCCGAGGTTCGCGCAGTCGTCGAGGCGCGCGCGAAGGAAGTCGGCGCGCCGTTCTTCTATGCGCCCGACGTGGCGTCCGTGGCAGATGTGCCGCGCGACTTCTCGCTCGCGGGGACGTTCAACCGCGAGAACGCGGTGACGGCGCTTGCCGCCCTCAAGGTGCTCGGGAAGGGCGACGCGCGCGGATTCGCAGATGTCGTCTGGCCGGGGAGATTTCAGCGCGTCGGAAACTTCATCGTCGACGGCGCGCACAATCCGCCGGCCGCGCGCGCGCTCGCCGATGCGCTTCGCGAGCTGAATCTTTCGGAGCCGCTGACGCTCATCGCGGGTTTTTGCGGAGACAAGGATGTCGGAGAGGTTCTCTCGATTCTCGCTCCGTTCGTGAAGAAGGGGTATGCGGTCAGGACGAACAACCCCCGTTCGCTTTCGGCGGAGGCGACGGCGGAGAAGATGCGCGCCGCCGGAATCGACGCCGTCGCGTCTCCATCTCTTGCCGCGGCAATTCGCTCTGCCGCTTCCGATCCCCGCGCACTCATCTGCGGCTCGCTGTTCCTCGCGGGCGAAGCGCTGGTCGAACTTGGTGCGTATCCCTGGCCAAGCTGCCGCTTTGACGTTGCAGAGCTTCTAACGCCGACATGTTAGCCACTTGAAGTTGAAGGAAGTCTTATCATGTTCACTGGATTGATACAGAGAATCGGAACGGTAAAGCGCGTCTCGCGGGGTGCGGGGCTCGTGTTGGAGCTTGCCGCCGACGAGTCGTGGGCGAAGCCCCTCGAGGAAGGGGAGTCCGTCGCAGTCAACGGCGTGTGCCTCACGGTCGTGAAGTGCGACGGCTCGCGCTTCACTGCGGACGTCCTTCGCGAGACGGAGTCGCGCACAGGGCTCGGAGAGCTCGTGCCGGGCGCGAAGGTGAACCTCGAGCGCGCGCTGAGGGCGGGCGACGCAATGGGCGGGCACATCGTTCAGGGCCATGTGGACTGCCGCGGCACAATCGCCGCGAAGACTCCGAAGGGGCGCGACTTCCAGCTGCGCGTCCGGTGCGGACGCGTACTCGCGGCGGAGTCGGTCCTCAAGGGCTCGATCACGATTGACGGCGTGTCGCTCACGATATCGGGAATCGGGGACGACTGGCTCGCCGTAGACCTCATTCCGACGACGGCGAAGGACACGACGCTCGGCTCGAAGAAGGCCGGCGACATGGTGAACCTCGAAGGCGACATCGTCGGCAAATACGTCGCGAAGGCGGCGAAACCGAGTGGCCTAACTGAGGAGGCCCTGCAGAACGCCGGATTTATTTGATATTCTTCGCTCGGCTCGCCTTGGCAAAAATGCGGAGCGCGGCAAATGCCCCGCGCGACAGCGTCTGCGTCTATCTCGTCGACACGGGACCCCCCACATAGATTATGGTTGCTTGGAGGTTCCCCACTTTTTCTGGCATGAAAAAGGCCACACCCCAGTAAACAAAGGGTGAAGTGGCAATTTTCATTTTGCGTTAAGTGAAAATCCACTTCCGGTTTGTAATTGAACTCCGAGCGTTTGGGCTCTCGCTACCGCTTCGCCGCTTCGCACCATACAACGGCTATACATGTGTCGGTTGAAGTGTTTTTGGATGCGACTGCGTCGCATAAATCGGCCGAAGGCCGCTATAATCACTGCAAAACAGCGTCTCCTGATTA
>JAEDKA010000041.1 GCA_016296065.1 Kiritimatiellia bacterium | reverse complement strand
AGGAGTTGTGCGAAGCCTTGATAAGGCATCGCGGTTCGTTCGGAGACTCGTATTTTGCATGGGCGAAACGAAGAGTCGTCGCCGAGATCGAGGCCGCGTCGCCCGCCGCGCGTTTGAGTTTGGAGGATTGCAAGCGGCGAATCGGAAGGGCCGATACGGGCTGTCAAGAAAGGATCGATGAATGAAAGAAAGACGCCGGGAAACGATAGAACGGCTTAAGGAGGCGATGGCCGAGATGGAGACCGAAGACGGGCTCGTCAGCTTTGTCGAGGGACACGGGGTGCAGAGCCGCTTCTTCGCGTTTTCATGGCGGTCGGACGATCTGGAGATCAACTTCCGGCTTCCGTTCGCGCGCGTGCTGTCCGACGAGGAGGAGCAGCAGCTCGATACCGTCCGGGTCGGCGCGGCGATCAAGCTCGCGATTCTCATGTTGTCTTCGTCCGATGCCGGCACGCTGCTTCAAGAAGGCGAGAAGTCGATTTCCGTCTTCGCCGACCAATCCGGCCCCGGCTATTCGGTGATCGGCGAAAACGGCGAAGAGATCGATTCCGGCGACAGTTTCGAGCCGCTTGTCGCGCGCATGGACACGACGTTCGGCGGCGAAAAAGAGCAGATGGTCGTAATCTGGCCGTAACCTTTCCGGGAATTGCGTGTATTCAGGTTGAACAGAACGAACAACAACCAGCCATCAAACCACCATGCCTCTGCAAAACATAAACACGAACATAAACAACGTTTCGCTCGACTACTTCCTTCGGGGCGTGGACGCCGTGAAGCAGCAGAGCGCCGCTCCGGCGCAGGTGCAGGGCGATGCCGGCGCGACCGGCGCGCAGCAAGAGCTCGCGGCCGCCGGCGAGATGGCGGCCAAGCTCGACGTGCTGCTGATGAAGGCCGCGCAGGCTTCCACGAAGAGTCTGGACGGCAAGACGGTAAAGTCCACGCTCCAGAAACTGGTGGACGACGGCGCGCTCGACAAGAATTCGCTGAAGCTGCTCGCAAAAACGGCGGACGCCGCGGCGAAGACGCTCAAGGCGCTCGACAAATTCACGGGAAGCCAGCTCGCCGCCTCGTTCAACCAGGACGGGATCATCGACCCGAACACAAAGACCGGCAAGGCCCTGCTCGCCGCGATCAAAGCCCAGCAAGATCTCTCTGACCTTTTCTCCCAGCTGGGCAAGAGCCTCGGCGCGATGTCGCGCCATGAAGCGGAGATGAAGGGGGCGAATCAGGGGTTCAAGGGCGTGGACGCCAAGTTGCTCGACGCCGTGTTCGACATGCAGCTTCTGTGCGACCGCCGCGGGACGGAGATCAACCATCTCGCCCGCCAGATGAGGGATTTCGCGCTGTACCAGGTGAAAGAGGGCAACATCCCCGATCCCGGAATCGCCGTGATCCTCAAGGCCAAGGTGAATGAGCTTTTGCCGCGCCAGGCGCTCGCGATGCACGGAACGACGGACGCTCTGTCCACCGTCAGCAAGGAGATCGCCGGGAAACTCCGCCCGGTCGCCGAGAAGATCGACGCCTTCAGGAACAATCCGTCCGCATCGCTCGATTCGAACGCGTACAAGGCGCTCCAGAGCGACATCGCCACGATGAAGGCGGCTCTCGAGGATATCCGCACGAACGGCATCAAAGTCGGCGACGGGCGGATGATGGTCGCCAAGGATATCGTGAAGGCGCTCGAGGAGGAAGTCGGCAAGGCCGAGGACATGTTCAAGAGCGCGAAGCGCGCGGTTCTGGAGAAGGTCTTCGACAACTACATGACCACCATGGAGTCGCTCCTCTACGCGGACGAATCGGAGGAAATACGCCAGCTTCACTCTTCGGACGATCCGAAGCAGATGGAAATGCTCGCCCTGCGCAACAAGGTAATGAACGACATAAAGGACGCCGCGAAACTCGTGCTCGACGCCATGGACAAGGCCGACGCGCCTGATGAAAAGACGGGCGACAAGTCCGCCGCCGCGCTTGGACAGAAAGAACTCGAGGACAAGATCAACGGCATCATCAAGAACGCCATCAGCCTGACGCGCAAGGCGAACGCGGTCGAACTTTCGCCTTCCCCCAGCAGTCAGGCCTACAACGCAATGGTGAGGCGTCTTCGCGGCGCGTCGTCCGCGGTCGTCGGCTTCTTCAAAGCGGTAAGCAACGTCTATAAAGGCGACAGAGAGTTCTTCACCGGCGCGGAGGCGATGGGCGTGTTCAACGGAACCATTTCCGTCTCCTCCATAGTGGAAGCCCGCGCAAGGGGGCTCGAGGACTCCGACGTGGATCCCGCGAACGAGGACGCCAACATAACAGGCGAACGGAATCTCGGCCAGGGCGCGGCGGGATCGGTTTACGAACTGACGCGCAGCGACGGCGTCAAGGTGGTGTTCAAGGGCGAAACCGAAAGTCGCACGGGTCTCGCGGACCTCGCCGTCGGAAGCGGGCACAACTACGACCTCGGGCAGGAGACGGTAAATCTCAACATCGCCGCGAAGAACGCCGCCAAAGCGCTGGGCATGGGCGACCTCATCGTGGACTACTCCGTCGGGACCCACAAGGGCGTATTCGGCTTCTATATGGAGAAGGCGAAGGGGATGACGGCATGTTCGTTCGTCCAAGGCAAGTCGTCCAGTTCGCCTGACGCGGGCATGTCGGCCGCCGATTTGAAGCGCCTTCCGTCTTCGGACCGGCAGAAGGTCAAGGCCGGAATCATGCGCGAATTGAACCGCCTGCAATGGCTCGACCTTGTGACGGGGCAGGCGGACCGGCACTGGAACAACTACTTCATACACGTCGATCGAAAGACGCTCAAGGTGACGGTGAAGGGCATCGACAACGATGCGGGCTATTCGCAGTACCGCACGGGGGCAATGAAGTTCGAGTTCGACTCTGAAAAGTCGAAGGACGTCCGCATTCTCCTCAATGAACTCGCGCAGAAGATCGATTCGCGCAACGCGAAGGCGGAGTATGAAAGGCTTCTCCAGGATCCCGGCATAACCGTCGGGGAGAAAGGGCTCATTACAATCGACACCACGAAAATCGCCAACAAGGCGATGGTAAAGGCATTTGCCGACATTACGGGCATGCAGACGCTCGCCATTCCGGACAAGATCGACCGCGAGACATACCAGACGCTCGTCAATCTCAAGGAAGGTCCGAAGCGCGATGCCTATCTCGCATCCATCAAGCCGCGTCTCTCCAAAGCAAGCTACAAAGCCGCAGTCCAGCGACTTGACGACGTGATCGCACATGCGGAAGCGCTCGCCTCCAAGGGGGGGATCGTCGAGCCGGACGGCTGGGCCAATGTGGAAATGGCGCCCAAGGGTGCGGGCAAGGTCAATGTGACGAGCCTTGCAGGACGCGAAGTCAAACTTGGCGGCGAAATCGCCAAGGAAACAAACGAGCGATACTGTCCATCGATCTTCGTCCGCGACGGAATCGACAAGCTGTTCGCCTGACGGAGGACGGCACATTCGCCGCGGAGTCGCTCTCGCGCAGCGGCGCATGGCACAAGCTGGGTGCAGGCATCGCCCCGTTGTCGATTACGCCATGCGGTTTTTGTCCCCCCCTAATTTGATGGGGTTGCGCGATTCCACCGTATTTGATAGAATTGGCGGCGAAAGGAAATGGCGGACATGACACGCAAGGAATTCATCGGTGGGGCCGCGGCGTTCGCGGCTGCGGGGGCGATCGGCGCGGACGCGGCGGAATCGCCGCTGCTCGCGCAGACGAAGAAGTGGTTCAAGGAGGCCCAGTTCGGCATGATGGCGCATTGGGGCCTCTACACGCTTCTCGGCGGAGAGTGGAAGGGCCGTCCGGGCGTACACCCCTACGGCGAATGGATCATGCACGGCGACAAGATTCCGCTGAAGGCGTACGCCGCGCTCGCGAAGGCGTTCAATCCCGTCTTGTTCGATCCGATGGAATGGATGAAGCGCGCGCGCGACGCCGGGATGAAGTACTTCGTCATCACCTCGAAGCACCACGACGGGTTTGCGATGTACCGTTCGCGCGTCTCGAAATACAACGTCGTCGACGCAACGCCATTCGGGCGCGACCCGCTCGAAGAGATCGCCGAGGCATGCCGCGCGACGGGACTCAAGCTCGGTCTCTACTATTCGCAGGACCTGGACTGGAGCGATCCGAACGGCGGCGGACGCCGCGTGCCGTACTACAGCTACAAGGACCTGAAGGTCTCCGACGAGGAGCGATTCTGGGGCAACGACTGGGATTTCGCCGACACGCCCGCATACGACTTCCAGCGCTATCTTGACGAGAAGGCGATGCCGCAGGTCGAGGAGATCCTTACGCAGTACGGCGATCTCTGCCTCGTATGGTTCGACGTTCCGATGACGCTGACGCGACGGCAGTCTGAGAAGTTTGTCGAGCTCGTGCGGAAGCACCAGCCCGGATGCCTCGTATCGGGGCGCATCGGCAACGACCTCGGCGACTATGAGACGCCCGGCGACAACTGCATCGCCGAGAAGACGGATGCGAACAAGCTGTACGAGACCGTCGGCACGATGAACGACTCGTGGGGCTACCGTCCGACGGACACGCACTACAAGAGCGTCGACGAGATACGCGCAATCAAGGCGAAGTGCGCGTCGATCGGTTCGAACTACATGCTCAACATCGGGCCGGATCCGCTCGGACGCATCCCCGCCGCCGGAATCGCGATTCTCGAAGGCCTCGCCGCTAAGGTCTGATCAGCAATATTATGAACACGAGAGTTGCCGTATGTGCTGCGGCGTTTGCCGCGGCGTTCGTTTCAGAAGCCGTAGCGATTCCGCTGCCGGAGCATCCGCGTCCCGACTGGGAGCGCGCCGAGTGGGTGAACCTGAACGGCGAATGGGACTTCGCCTTCGAGGCGAAGGGCACGCCAGTCGACGCGCCGGCGCGTCCGGCGCAGTTCGACCAGAAGATTGTCGTTCCGTTCGGATGGGCCGCGCCGCTTTCGGGAGTGAAGGGCGATGGAGGCAGCGCATGGTACAGACGCGAGGTGGAGATTCCGGCGGACTGGAAGTCGCCGCGCTTCTTCCTCGTCATTGGAGCGTGCGACTGGCAGACCGACGTCTACGTGAACGGGAAGTTCGTCGACCGCCATCAGGGCGGCTACGTTCCGTTCGAGGTCGAGCTTACTTCATTTGCGAAGAAGGGCGAAAAGGCGACGGTCGAACTGCGCGTGTGGGACGCTCCTGCGTCCATCTCCAGCAAGGACTGGCGGCTTTACGGCAAGCAGGGCTACGGCAATGCGCGCGGCGTCTGGCAGACGGTCTATCTCGAAGGACGCGGCGACAGCTATATCGAGTCCGTGCGCTTCGAGCCCTATTTCGCGACGAGCCTTTGCGAAGACCACGTCCTTGTCAGCGTCACGCTGGGCGCGCCTGCGAAAGCGCCCCTCGATGTCACGATCGCCTTCAAACCGGAGGACGGCGGCGCGAAAGTCAGCGAGACTTTCGGAGTCGGGGAAATGGAGAGGGACATCAGCATACCAATAAAGGATGCGAAGGTCTGGGATCTCGACAATCCCTATCTCTACGAAGTGACGGTGAAGGCGGGCGACGACGAGGTGTCCACGTATTTCGGCTTCCGCGAAATCGGCGTCGGGAAGAATCCGAACGGACACCCCTACGTGACGCTGAACGGCAAGCCGGTCTATCTCCAGCTCACGCTCGACCAGAGCTACCACCCGGAGGGATTCTACACCTTCCCGACGGACGAGTTCATGAAGAACGAGATACTTATCTCCAAGAAGCTCGGGCTAACCGGCAACCGCGTCCACATAAAGGCGGAGATCCCGCGCAAGCTGTACTGGGCCGACAAGCTCGGGCTTCTCATCATGGCCGACGTGCCGAACTGGTGGGGGCATGCAAGCGAGACGGCGTTCCGCGAGCACTGGGCGTGCTTCGAGGGAATGCTCAAGCGCGACTTCAACCATCCGTCCATATTCTCATGGGTGCTGTTCAACGAGACGTGGGGGCTCTTCTCCGAGGGGAAGGGCTACACGGATGCGACGAAACGCCGCGTGGCGGACGTGTGGCGCAGGGCGAAGGAGGCGGATCCGACGCGCATAGTCGAGGACAACTCTCCGTGCAACAATGACCATGTCGTAACCGACATCAACACATGGCACGCCTATCTTCCAGGCTGGAAGTGGGAGTCGAGGCTCGACGAGTTCTGCACGCGGACCTTCCGCGGCTCGAAGTGGAACTACAAGGGCGGCTTTGTGCAGAGGGACGAGCCAATGATGAACTCCGAGTGCGGCAATGTCTGGGGCTACGACGGTTCGACCGGCGACTGCGACCTGACGTGGGACTACCACATGATGATCAACGCCTTCCGCCGCCACATGAAGTGCGCGGGATGGCTCTACACCGAGCACCACGACGTCATCAACGAATGGAACGGATACGTCCGCTTCGACCGCACCGAGAAGGAGTTCGGCATCGAGGAGCTCTTTCCTGGAATGACCTTCCGCGACTTCCATGCGGACGCCTACATTCCGCTCGACACGGAGCTCTGCCGAGAGTTCAAGGCCGGTGAGACGTACAGGGTCCCAGTCGACATTTCGCTCACGACCGACCGCTACGCCGGGAGGAAGCTCTCGCTTGGCTATGAGATCAAGTACGTCGACGGCGAGGGTGCGGTGTTCGAGGAGATGGGTGTACGTCTTCCGGCGGCGGAAGTGGCGAAGGCGTGGCAGGAGGGACATCTCGCGGACGTTCCGGTGACGCTGCCAGACTGCGACGCGTGCGGAACGGTGAACTTCACGCTGTATGCGGGTCTTGCGCCGATCGCTCGCAACTTCACCTGCTTCGTGACGCGGAGGGGCGAAGTGTCCGACGTGCGTCCGGCGCGCGGCGAATGGTCGCTCAAGCAGTGGGACGTCATGGACGGCAAGAAGTTCTGCGGCGCTGGCACGGGGTTCTTCGAGTACGAGTTCGACGCGCCGAAGGGCGAGTGCGTGTTCCGCGCCGAGGTCTCGTCCAAGCGGCTCAACGCGAAGGACTTCAAGAAGGAGGCGTCCTCCAGCTCGGACATCGCCTACATGCTCGGCGGGCTCGCAGACCGTTCGCAGAACCCCAACAGCTATCCGCAGACGACCGTCGCGCACAAATACCCGGGAGAGGTCAAGGTCTACGCAAACGGCACGCTCGTCGCGACGGTGACGCTGCCTGACGATCCGGCAGACCACCGCGGCATACTGTCGTGGTTCTCGCAGGAGCGCGCGAATGACGGCAAGGACAGGCTCTGCGAGGCCGGCAGCTACGGCTATCTCGTCGAGGCGAAGATCCCGGCCGAAGTCGCCGCCGCGTCGAAGGACGGCAAGATGACGATCCGCCTCGCGGCGGAGAAGACAGGCCTTGCCGTGTACGGTCCGCGCTTCGGCCGCATGCCGTTCGGGCCCCATCTCGCAGAGTAAACCACGAGACCATCGCTGCGTCCAGAAGTAAACTTGGATTCCAGAACTAAATCTGAAGTTTGACCATCTATTTGCGAGAGTCGGCATCTCCTTAAACGCATATTCGAATTCATAGAGGACTGTCCCCGGGAAATTGCCAATCATTGCATCTGCCCGGCAACTATACTTTTGTATAGGTGACAAGTGCACCACATTTTTGGGATAATATTATGCGTAAGGGGACTATACAAATTGGAGATGCCGACTATGAAAGCAAGAATCATAACTCTCGCTTCGATGGTTGCAGCTGTCTACGCAGCTTGTGCAGCGGAAATCACTCCCTCGGGAGGGATGGACACATCCACAATTCAGGCCGCGATCGACGCGGCGGCAAACGTGTCGCCGGCGGGCACGGTAACGCTTGGCACGGGCACTTTCCTGATCGATTCGCAGCTTATGGTCACCGGCGGCGTCACGCTCGTCGGCCAGGGCTGGGAGAACACAATCATCAAGCAGACGGCGACAGGAGCCGACAAGCGTTGCGCCACGGTTGATGGAGGTGCCGCAATTCGACAAGTCACATTGACTGGTGGCTGTATCAACGGAAACAACGCGAGTGGCGCCGGCGTAGAAATCAAGGATGGAACAGTCTCCTGGTGTCGCATCGTAAATAATACTGCTGGCGTTTCCAGCGGCTCGTCTGTATACGGTGGTGGCGTAGGGTTCTACCAAGGGAAAGGTCAGGTTGACCATTCGATCATCGCAAACAATCTCGTTAATTCAACAACAGCTCTCGGCGGCGGTGTCAGCGTTTACCGTCCGAGTGGTGCGATTACCATCGATACCTGCCTGGTTGCAGACAACACTGCCAACGCAAAAACCGCGGCAAACGGAAAAGGCGGCGGGATTTACCTTGAATACATGTACATGTACGCCGACGTGACCATCCGCAATTCGACGATCGCAGGCAACTCGGCAAGCGGGACGACTCTGGGCGGAGGGTTGTACGTGACAGGGGATTCCGATGCCAAAGGAACCCACACGATATTGATGAACAACATCATGGCCGGCAACACCTCCGCGAGCGTAGCGAACGACGCGGTGCTTTCAAAGACCGACAAGACATCCTACTGCTTGTTCGGTCTTCAGAACGAAGTCGTCGGCACTAATTGTTCCGATGGTGACCCGCTGTTCGTCGATGCGGCAAGCGGAGACTACCATCTGTCATCAACATCGCCTGCCATAGGCGCGGGCACGACCTATACGGGAATCGGTGTTGATCTTGACAACGTTAACTTTGCCGATACTCCGGCCGTGGGCTGTTACGAGTTGAGTGATCGCGCAGCGGATCCCGTGTTCAATCCAGAGTCGGGCGTCGCGTTTTATCCGACGACAAATGTGACTCTTACTTGTGCGACGGAAAATGCGACGATTTACTATACGACCGACGGCTCCACGCCGACGGATTCCAGCACGGCGTATTCAGGCGCGATTGCGCTCTCCGCGACGACGACTATCAAGGCCCGCGCCTATGCGACGGGGAAGGGTCCGAGCGCCATTGTCTCCGCGACGTATACTTACCAGAGGCCCACGCCTCAGCCGACTGAATTTGCGAAGTCAATCGAAATCACGCTCACAAGCGCGCTTGCGACGACCGAAATAACGACGGGTGTCCCTGCCCTTGTCAGGCTCAAAGAAGAGTCCGACGGCGGCATTGTCGGATTTGACTACGACGACTTCAAGCTTGCCAAAGGCGGGGACATGATGTTCGTCGACTCGAATGGAAATCCGCTGCCGCACGAGGTCGACAGCTGGGATACAACCGGGGAATCACTTGTCTGGGTGAAGCTCCCCTCGACCGCCGCGAGCACGAAGATCACCATGTACTACGGAAAGGGCGCGACCTCGAACGCTTCCTCGACAGACGTCTGGAGCGATTATGTCGGCGTGTGGCATTTCGAAACAGCGACAGCGGCGGCAGCCGCGAATTCGCAAGGCACGTACGCAAACTCGACGTCTACTTCCGG
The DNA here is from genome assembly GCA_016296065.1 of Kiritimatiellia bacterium. GTDB lineage: Bacteria > Verrucomicrobiota > Kiritimatiellia > RFP12 > UBA1067 > UBA1067. The sequence continues at coordinate 23,514 of JAEDKA010000041.1, read as the reverse complement.
TATCGACGGCAACATCGCCGAGCATACGGTCACAAACGAGACCGGTCGCTTCGGCAAGGGCTTCCGCACTAACGATTCGACGGGCCAAAAGGTCGGAAACTACAATTACGGCGGCGTGTGGGTGAACGACTCGGGCACTGGCAGTCCTGTTGATGGCGGAAAGAACTTTACAATCGCTGGCTGGTTTAAGCACGGAGCCTTTGACTACAGTTGGGATCATATCTTCTACAAACGCGAGAAATCAGGCAACACAACTGAAGTGTCATCATACAAGAATGCTTTTGCCATCGAGAGTAACAGCAGCAGTGGCTCGAACCCGCAGATCTATCCACGTGGGTCAAGCGGGACTGGCGGGCTCGCGCTAAACGAGAACCAGGGACTGCGCGACTGGGCGTACGTCACGTTCGTATTCAACGACGATAAATGCCAAGTTTACGAAAACGGAACTTGGAAGGGTCAGGCTACGATCGTTGCGTGTATCGACAACGACTCGCCACTCGTCTTCGGCAACAACTGTAATGTCGCCGCCGGCTTGGAGGGCGATTCAGCATGGAACGGCTGGATTGACGAGGTGCGCTATGCGAGTGGTTCCAAGGAGGCGAGCTGGATTGCGGCCGAGTATAAGGCCATGAACACGGCCGAAACGGATATATTCGAATATGGACAAGCGAAGGACACTTCGTCGGACGATCCAGACGATCCTGATGAGCCGACAGGTGTGATCGTTCCCGGCGCGACGGCTGCCGCAACCCGTCAGACGATACAAGACGCGATCGACGCAGCGGCGAATCTCGCCGAGCCCGGCACTGTCACGCTCGACGACGGACTCTTCGAGATCGACGCGCAGCTGATGGTGACAGGCGGCGTCACGCTCGTCGGCCAGGGCTGGGACGATACGGTAATTAAGCAGGTGGCGACGACGCCATCGGCGGAAACGCGTTGCGTGGTCGTCGACGGCGGTGCGAAGGTAGAGCAGGTCACGCTGACGGGTGCGCGCGTAACTGGCGGGAACTACACGTATGGCGGCGGCGCGCTCGTGAACGATGGAACGATATCTTGGTGTTGCATCACCAACAACTCCTTAAGCACCGCGAATGTCAAGTACGGCGGTGGCGTCCATATCACCAAGGGAAGCATAGATCATTCAATCATCGCGAACAACGCCGTCTCGTCAGCTTCTGGAACATGCGGCGGCGGCGGCATCGGTATCTATCAGCCGACCGGCAAGATCCTGATCGACGCGTGCCTTGTCGCCGGAAACTCCCAGTCAAAGGGACAGGGCGGTGCCGGGCTTTTCGCGTCGTTCCTGAACAATCACAACCTACTGACTGTTCGCAACACGACAATCGTCGACAATCATGCCTCGGGTGACGGCGGCGGAATCTATGTGACGCAGAACGGCACGCAACCTGATTTTGCACTTGTTAATTGCGTCCTTGCCGACAACACGGCGGCAGGCGAGGGAGCGGACCAAAATCTCGCGTTGCCAGCGTCATGTGTCAGCGGATACGCCGCGCAGTCCAGCAACAATCTTTTCGCCAACGGAACCACTGCTCTGGGAACCGATTCGCAGAGCGTGGCCGGCAGTGGTTCGGCGTGGTTCGTCGACGCGGCGGACGGCGACTACCGACTTGGAAGCGGCTCGCCGGCGATCGGCGCGGGCACGACATACGAAGGCATCGGCGTCGACCTAGACAATGTTGCGTTCGCAGAGCCGCCGTCCATGGGTTGCTATGAATACGGCGACCTCACCGCGACGCCGACTTTCACGCCTGCGTCCGGGGAGATATTCTACTATACGCTCGACGTGGAGATCGCGTGCGCCGAATCGGGAGCAGTGATCTACTACACGACGGACGGAACGGTTCCGACGACCTCGAGCTCTCTCTACGAGGGCCCGATAGAGCTTTCCGAAACGATGACGGTCAAGGCGCGCGCCTATACGGCGGGCAAGGGCCCGAGCGCCGTCGCCTCCGCGACCTACACGCACGAGATCCCCGAGGAGCTCTCGTTCTACACCCCGCATGTCGAGCCGAATTCGCTCGGCGCGGACATTAGCGTCACGCTGGCGCATGTCGGACATGGCGCGACGGTTGCGGACGTCTACATTGCGTGGGGAACGGACTACGACCACCTCTGCACGCCTGTTCTCGTCGCCGAAAATGTCGTCGCAAAGCAGCGCGTTGCCTATTCGATAGACGATCTCGAGAACACGACGCACTATGTCTTCCGACTGTCGGCAGAGAACGATCAGCACAGGTCGTGCACCCGCGACGGAGAGTTCACGACGCTCTCGCACGAGTATCTCGCCCTCTCGTCTCCGACGGTGACGGAGGTCGCGGAGACGTCCGCAAAGCTTGGCGTCGGCGTTGTCACACTCGGCGAACACGTGAACTCGGCTAGGGTGGTCCTCAAGTGGGGGACGGACCCGAACGCGCTTTCCCAGGGCAAGGTGCTCGATCCCGCGGCGCTCGAGGGCGCGGCGCTTGTCGAGACGCTGAACGGACTTACGGCTAACACCCTCTACTACTTCTCGTTCGAGGCGACCAGCGACGCGGAGACTCCCGAAACTGTTGCCGTGTCCGGAAGCTTCATGACCGGCGACCCCGCGCTTGAGTCCGCTGCGAGGTCGAAGGGCTATCCGTCCAGCGTCGCAGAAGGCAAGGCCGTCACCTACGATGCGGACGCCGCGGGCGATCCCGTGACGCTCGTGCCCGGCGAGCCCTGCTGCGTCGTGGATGCGACGGGCTACACGTACGTCTATCATTCGACGGTGGGTTCCGGCGCGGACTACGTGTTCCGCAACGAGGCGGACTTCAGGTACAACGCCTCCGCTCGCATCGGCGACAAGTACTACCTGTTCCTCTCCGACGCGGTCGACGCCTCGGCGGAAGGCGACACGATCGAGCTCCTGCGCAACAACTACGCCGTCGGGGAGCTGATGACGATTGCGAAGAGGCTGACGATACGCGGCAACGGATACGTGGTCAAGGTAGATAAGCCGTTCACCGACGACTCCGGCTATGTCGACCTGAACTGCACCACGGACGTGAAGACCATCTTCCAGATCGACAACGGCGGAGACGTTCTCCTCGAGGACATGACGATCATGGGCGGCGGACAGAACGTCGGCACCGGAACCGGCGCAGGAACGCACGATGTGCACACCTACGCGGTTGTGGTCGCGCACGAGATGTCGGGCAACAACAACATCTACCAGACGGCGTCCACCGGCGTGCTCGAGATGCGGCATGTGACGATCACGCGCTCGCAGGGCGGACTTTTCACGGCTTTCGGCACGAAGGTCTACGCGGAGAACTGCAACCTCGTGCGAAACGCGCGCTACTGCGGCGGCGGACTCTACAACCGCGGCTTCCTCGTGATGGTCGGCTCGTCGCTTTCCGAGAACCGCTCGCTCAGCAGCGCCGGCGGCGGAGCTGCCGCGGAAAACCAAGGCGACATGTACATGAACAACTGCGTGATATGCAACAACGGCTCCACCGAGGTCGGCGGCGCGATCAACCAGTTCAACGCCGGAAACATCCAGACCGGCAACGGACGCATCACGCGCCTGTACCTCATGAACTCGACGCTGACGGGCAACTTCTCGTCCTGGACGAGCAACGGCGGCGGCGGAATAGGTTCGCACTCGAATGTTGCCTGCACGAATCTCGACATCTATGCAGTCAACGTGCTTCTCTGCAACAACTACTACTACAACACTGCAAACCAGACGCTTACAGACAGCGACTTCTTCGTGCAGGACGGCACAACGATGGCGGACAACAACCTCCTCTACTCCGTCTACGGAAGGATCAACGCGTCCAGCTCCGTCACACCGCACGTCACGGAGTGCTGGCAGCTGTCCGATCCGTCCGCCCAGTCCGTCTTCAAGGGCTACACGCAGAGTGCGCGCGTCTACGAGCAGAGCAAGACGACAGCGCCGATAACGGGCGCCGCGCTTGAGAGCGACGCGGACCAGCCACTCGCGCGCTATGCGCCTATCTTCGACGGAAGCCTCGCCGACGTTGGCACGGATGGCGTCTACACGTACTTCGACGCCTCCGACTGGAGGCACGAGGTCGTCAAGATGTCCTACAAGACCAACGAGGGAACGATGACGGCGCTCGGCAAATGCGCCGCGGCGTCCGAGGCGGATATCGTGACGACGTTCTACGAATCGTCGTTTGCCTACGGCGTCGACGACCGCGAGATCGGCATCGTGGGCGCGTCGGGCTTCGGCGCGGACGTGAGGAGCTACACGCTGTACCTTGTCCGCAACCCGCAGAACGGCACGGTCAGCAAGAACCTGACGCTCAACGGCATGAGCTATCCGGAAGGCTCGGAGGTGACCGTCGTCGCGACGCCTGAGTTCGCCTGCACCTTCCTCGGCTGGTACGACGAGACCGACAAGCTTGTCTCGGACAAGGCGGCGTACGTCTTCACGATGGACTCGGACAAGCACCTCTATGCGCAGTTCTCTGGTCCATCGGACACCGTCACGCTCGAGGTCGACTGCGAGCAGGCGGTGAAGGGCACACACACTAAGTTCCCGATCAAGGTGACGACCGACTGGCTCGGGAAGGCGTTCCCGGCGATCTGCCCGAACGGCGCCGTGACGACGGAGACGAAGTTAGCGGTGGAGGCCGCGCTCAACGCGCCCGACTCCGTCAACGGACTCAACCACGTCTGGCAGGACTACGTGCTCGGCGGAATGCTCCCGGGCGACGAGCATGGGCGGATATGGATCCGCGCCGACCAGACCGCCGACAAGGCGACGCTCCGCTTCCGCATGCAGGAGCTCGCCAAGACGCAGGGCTGCGGCTTCGACGTAAAGTACCGCCTCCTCGCGATGACTCCCGGCATCGACGCGGACTACAACCGCGAGGGCGCCTACGCAAGCAGCGGAACGTTCGTCGAGAACATCACCTCCGACCAGCGCGTCCACCGCGTGATCGACATGATCTTCGTCCCCGACGGATACCTGACGTCCTGCGAGTACGTGACGACGGTCAACACCGCGGGCGTGCTGAGGGTTGCGTCGGAGAAGGCGGTAGAGATCGTCTCCACGCCGTGGGCTGGCTTCTCGCCGTCGTCGAATCCAGCAGTCGCCGCGACGGACTACGTCAAGGCGTCGTGCCTCTCCGTCGGCGACGTGTTGTACGTCTACGACAAGGAGAACTCCAACTACCTCGCGTGGTCCGTCCAGGAGAACGGAACTTGGGCCGCGCTCGACACATACCTCATCGTCAACGGAGCGGTGAGCTATGTTGGCGGTGCGGACGCGACGCGCACGAACTCGCTTCCGCGCGGAGCGGGCGCGTGGCTTGAGCGCAAGGATCCGACGAAGCCGATCTACCTCTACGGACAGTACGACCCGACTCCTGCGACGACGTCGCTCGAGCCCGGCTTCAACCTCGTGGGCTCTCCGTGGTCCGCTCCGTTCGACGTCAGCACGCTCACGCCCGTCGCGTCCGGCGACCGCATCGTCATCCCGACAGGCGGCGCGCCGATCAATTGCTCGTATGACGCGACTAAGCGTCAGTGGGGCTGGCGCAAGAGCGTCGAGGCTCCGCTTAAGGACAAGGACGGCAACCCAATCCTTCACCCGGTCACGAAGGAACCGCTCGTCGGCGTCACTTCGGAGTGGACGACGGAGGGGCTGGAGCTTCCGGTCGGACTCGGCTTCTGGTACTACAGCGCCGACAGCTCGGCGTCCGAGCTGGCGTGGCCCACGGCACAGCAGTAAGGCGAAAACACATACAGGGAGATACGGATATGAAAAAAGCATCTACATTCCTGGCATTCCTCCTCTGCGGAATCTTCGCGGCGCACGGCGGCTACATGTACTGGCTGCTCGAGCCGGAGGACGCCTCCTCGCCCGTCGAGTTCGCGTACGCGCAGGTCGCGGCAGATGACGGAAACGGCGCAATCACCTACCTCACCGTGGGGAATACGTCGTCGACAATCGTCTTTGATAAGTCGACAAGCCCGGGTACGACGAGCCTTGCCGAGACGTATTCGCTTCTGCCCTCGAGCCCCGATTCGTTTTCGTACTACGTCGAGCTGTACAACCAGCTCGGCGAGGTCGTCGGCATGACGAAGCCCGCCACATACGCGCAGCTCAGGGATTCCTTCGTGTACAACGACATGTCGACGACCGGCGTCCTCAGCGCGTACGTATACCAGGCCGCGGCGGTTCCCGAGCCGACGAGCGGAATGCTCCTCGCGCTGGGGCTTGGGCTCCTCGCGCTCAGGCGCCGCCGCGCTGCGGCGTTCCTTGCCGCGGCGGCGATGTGCGGCGCGGCTCTTGCGGCGGCGAACGACACGGTCGTTTCCTTCTCGACCCCGGGCGTGGACAGGTATGCGGACGGCACGCGCGTTATGCATGGCGAGTCGTATGCGCTCGTGTGGACCGCCGACGGCGCGACGTTCGGCGGACTGTCCGCCGACTGCACTCCGCTTGCGCAGACCGACAAGGTCGTGATGGTCGCCCCTCTCGCGAAGCGCGGACGCTGCCCCGTGACGGTCGTGGAGATCGACGCGGAGGACGCGAAGCGCTACGAGGGCGGAACATTTGCGGTCTATCTCCTCGACACGCGCGTGAAGGGCGCGGACGGAAAGGTTACGCTTGCGACCTACGCGAACGGACTTCCCAGGGTCGTGAACTCTTTCGGCGCGTCAGGCGCGGAGAAGGACGCGACGTCCGCGGCGGGAGTCGCCGGCGGAATTGGCGCGTCGGCGGCTATAAGGCTCGGCGACGTCGGCGTCTACACGCAGATTGAGTCGCCGCAGATCACCGCGATCGAGATGCGCGGCGCGAAGATTCGGCTTCAGGTCAAGGGAATGAGCCCCGCGGCGGAGTACTTCGTCGTGCCCGGCACCACGCCCGGCAGCTTCGCGCAGGCGATGGACGCCGAGGCGGACGAGGATGGCTTCACGTTCGACAGGCCCGAAGACAAGTCCGCGACCTTCTTCAAGGTCATCGGCGTCCGCAAGTTCGACGCCGCGAAGGACGCGGCGAAATAATTGGTTCTTCAAAGAACAGCATGCCTCTAAGAAATATAAACTCCGAGCGTTTTGGCTCTCGCTACCGCTCCGCAGCTTCGCGCCACTCAACGACTGTATATGTGCCAGGGTACGCATTTTGGGATGCGACTGCGTCGCATAAATCGGCCGAAGGCCGCTCTAATCACTACAAAACGGCGACACCTGATTGTGGTTGAAAAGCGCGAAGCAGTGAAGCGGTAGCGAGAACCCTAACCATCGGAGTTTTACTCATGCTCTTCCACTAAAAACTCAGAATAGCCAAATAGTTGCGCGGCGCTAGCCGAAGACGAGCTTTCCTGCGTACGGGATCTTCCTCCCGAGCACGCACACGAGCGACGAGGCGGCGAACGTTATCGCCGCGGACGCGGCGATCGTCGCAGGCGTGGGCATGTGCGGACGCAGGGCGGCGACTACGGGGCAGAGGATGAGTATGTGGACGAGGTACACGCCGAAGCTCGCCTCCGAGAGCGGACGCACCACGTACCTGTAGAAGGCGCCTTCGCCCGTGATCCTGCGCAGGAGGAGGAAGTACGCGGCGACGGTCATCGCTACGCCGGTCGAGCAGAACTCCCAGCTCATCTCGAGGTCAACGGCCGCGGCGTACGGTGCGGAGACGGGGAACTCCGTTCCGTAGTTCGATATGCGGCAGTAGAAGAAGCGCGAGACGATGAGCCAGCCTATCGCGAGGAGCGGAACGGCGACGGACATCGTCTGGCGCCTGTCGAGCTTCGGGAGGAACTTGCGGATGTAGAAGCCGAGTAGCATGTATCCGAAGAATCCGCTGACATAGTGAAAGGTCCCGAACGAGTTCCACGGACACTCTCCGTACAGGAACGGAACGGCGCCGAAATCGGGCGCGCCGTAGAAATATCCCCAGAGCTTTCGCAGGAACGGGAACGTCGTCGTGAAGAGCCAGAGCATTAGCCATCCGCGAACCTCCTTCTCCGACGCGCGCTCGGCCCAAGGCGAGAGGAGCGGCATGAGAAGGTAGAGCCCGATAAGCATCGGCACGAACCAGAGGTGTCCGCCAGTGGCCGCCGGGAAGTTGAACAGCATCTGCCCCCAGCTCCCGCCGTTCCACCAGTTGTACACGACGCACCAAAAGGCAAACGGAACTCCCACGCGGACGATGCGGCGCAGGAGGAACTCGCCTGTCGGACGCTTCACCGGGAAGAGCAGGTAGGCGCTCGCCATCACGAAGAGCGGGACGGCCGCGCGGCAGGCGGAGTCGATTCCGACGACCCACGACGCGTCCGAGAGAGACTGGATGTAGAACCCTCCGTCCGCACCGAAGTAGAACTGCTCGCAGGCGTGCACAAGCAGCACCATGAACACCGCGACAACGCGGAGGTAGTCAAGGAACACGACTCTGTAGGGTGGGGGAATGCCGATTTTCATTTTGTGGTTGTTTGTCGTTCGTCAGGGCAGCGGTGCGGGCCGGCAGGCGGACTCCATGCCGTTGTAGGGGCAGTTGCGGGAGAGGGATGCGAACTTCGCGACTTCGATCGTGCGGCGTGCGCCGACCTCGATCGTCGTGCGGCGCGCCGACTCGAGCTTCTTCGCCGCAAGCGGCGAAAGAATCGAGCGTGGCATCTTCCACCACGCCTCGGCCCAGGCTTCTGGCGTCATCCCCTCGTCTTCGACCATCGCGTTCCAGGTGAGCGGGATCGCCGCCTCGAGTCCGATGATGCCGTTCGCGCTCGCCTCGAACCCGAGCGACTTCTTCGCCGCCGGATGAGGCGCGTGGTCCGTCGCGAACATGAGGACGCCTTCCTTCACGGCGCGCCGCAGCTCTGCGCGGTCTTCGTCGTTTCCGAGCGGCGGCGCCATCTTGTAGTTCGCGTCGTTCGCCGGGATCTCCTCGCAGGAAAGCACGAGATGGTGCGGCGTCGCCTCGGCGGTCACTGGGAGCCCCTCCTTCTGTGCGGCACGCACGAGCCCGACGCCCTCGGCAGTCGAGATGTGCTGTATGTGCAGTCGGCATCCGGTGACGCGGCAGACGGAGAGATCGCGGCGGATAGCGACCGTCTCGGCGGAAACGGGAATCACCGGCAGATGCAGGCGACGCGCAAGGTCGCAGTCGCGTATCACGCCGTCCTTCAGCTCGTTCGGGTCCATAGCGTGCTCGCAGATGCACATTCCGAGTTTCGCCGCGCGGCGCATCGCCTCTTCCATCACGTGGTCGTCGGAAACGTAGCTTCCGTCGTCCGTGAAGAACGCCGCGCCAGCCTCCGCGAGTGCCTCCAGGTCGGCGACTTCGTGTCCGATTCGGCCCTTCGTGATGCACGCGGAGGGGAGAAGTTGAACTCTTGAGCCCTTGAAATCTTGAACTCTCGAACCGTAGAACTCCCGAGCTCTTTCAACCTGATACCGGATGAGTTCCGGCGAATCGCACGCCGGGGTCGTGTTCGGCATCGTTACGACCGCGGCGAATCCGCCGCGCGCGGCGGCGGCGAGGCCTGATCCCGTCGTTTCTGCCTCGGGAACGCCTGGATCGCGGAAGTGGACGTGGACGTCAATAAATCCTGGAAAATCGTAAGTCTTCATCGTCCGCCCATTATAGCATATTTTGGTATAATAGGTGGCATGAAGAGGCTCATGGACACCTTGATCGTCGTCGCGTCCGCACCGCTGTGGGCGCCGCTTGCCGCGCTTGTCGCGCTCGCGGTGCGCATCGCGGACGGATCGCCTGTCGTGTTCCGGCAGGAAAGGGCGGGTCTCGGCGGACGGCCTTTCACGATGATGAAGTTCCGCACGATGAGGCGCGGGGAAGGAAGCGACGCGGACCGTACGACGCGGCTCGGACGCTTTCTGCGCTCGACGTCGCTCGACGAGCTGCCGCAGCTGCTGCATGTCCTTTCGGGGAAGATGGCGCTCGTCGGGCCGCGTCCGCTGCCGACGGCGTATCTGCCGCGCTACTCTCCGGAGCAGGCGCGCAGGCACGAGGTACGTCCGGGCATAACGGGATGGGCGCAGGTGAACGGGCGGAACGCGATTTCGTGGGACGAGAAGTTCCGGCTTGACGTGTGGTACGTCGACAACCGCTCGCTCCTGCTGGACGCGAGAATACTTTTTCTCACCGTGTGGCGCACGGTGCGCCGCGAGGGGATAAACAGCTCCGCAACGGAGACCATGGAGGAATTCAAGGGCAGGGAGACTGAATAGATGAGAGGCAAGAGTGTTTTCAGGGTGCGGACTTACGAGTGCGGCGCTGACGGATTCGCCACGCTGCCGACGATATGCAACTACCTGCAGGAGGCGGCAAGCGTCAACGCGGAGGACCTCGGGTTCTCGAAGTCCGACTTCGCGTCCGCCGGACAAAACATATCGTGGGTGCTTACGCGCCTTGTCGTGAAGATGGACAGGTTCCCGAAGTGGGAGGACGAAGTCGTCGTGGAGACCTTCCCGCGCGGAGGGCGCAAGATCGTCGCATGGCGCGACTTCGAGGTGAAGGATGCGTCTGGGGCGAGGCTCGGCGCCGCGTCAAGCGAATGGATGCTCATCGACCTCGCGACGCGCAAGATCGTGCCAGTGCCGGAGTCGGTGTTCGCAGCGGCGGACCCATCGGACGCGCCGGTGCTGGGGGAGTCGCCGTTCTCGAAGTTCCGATTTCCGGACGGCGCGCCGTCCGGCTCGTGCGCCTTCCGCGCGCAGAAGTCGCACATCGACCTCAACGGACACGTGAACAACGTCCACTACGTCGAGTGGATGCTTGAGCCCGTTGAGGACGCGTGCCCGGGGGAGGCGGAGATCGTCTTCAGGTCGGAGACGCTCGCCGGCGACGAGGTGCGCGTCGAGTGCGCGTCCGAGGGGGATCGCGTCTTCCACCGCGTGTTCGCCCCCGACGGACGCGACCACATCGTCGCCTGGACGCGTCCGAGCCGGCAGTGATCCTGCGTGGTCGCCGCCGCCGGGCCGGCATTTTTGGTATAATAGTAAGACTATGAACTTCGACAACCTTATGGCCGTCAGCCCGATCGACGGGCGGTATGCAAACAAGTGCTCCGAGCTGCAGGAGATATTCTCGGAATACGGACTCGTCAAGCGGCGCGTCCTCGTCGAGTGCACGTGGCTCAAGGCGCTCGCCGCGGAGAAGGGCGTCGCCGAGTGCCGGCTCACGGCTGCGCAGGCGAAGGCCGTCGACCGCGTTGCGGCGGAGTTCTCGCTCGCGGACGCGCAGCGTGTGAAGGACATCGAGAGGACGACGAACCACGACGTCAAGGCCGTCGAATACTTCCTCAAGGAGAAGCTCGCCCCTGCGTTTGGCGCGAAGGGCGCGAAGACGCTCGAGTTCGTCCACTTCGCCTGCACGAGCGAGGACATCAACAACATGTCCCACGCGCTGATGCTGCGCGACGGCAAGAAGGTCCTCCGCGCGGCGATGGACGAGATGACGGCGAAGGTCGCCGCGATGGCGAAGGAGTGGGCGAAGGTCCCGATGCTCGCGCACACGCACGGCCAGCCCGCATCGCCCACGACAGTCGGCAAGGAGCTTGCGGTCGTCTCGGCGCGCCTTAGGCGCCAGGCCGGCGAGATCGACCGTCTCGTAATGCCCGCGAAGATGAACGGCGCCGTCGGGAACTTCAACGCGCACCTTTCCGCTTATCCGAAGGTGGACTGGGAGAAGCTCGCGCGCAAGGTCATCGAGTCGCTGGGCCTCAGGCAGAACCGCCTCACCACGCAGATCGAGTCGCATGACGGAATCGCCGAGCTCTTCGACGCGATATGCCGCTGGAACTCGGTTCTCCTGGACTTCGACCGCGACGTGTGGATGTACGTCTCGATGGGCTACTTCAAGCAGCGCACGATAAAGGGCGAGATCGGCTCCTCGACGATGCCGCACAAGGTGAACCCCATCGACTTCGAGAACTCCGAGGGCAACCTCGGCCTCGCGAACGCAGTCCTGGGCTTCATGGCGAGGAAGCTCGCGATCTCGCGGATGCAGCGCGACCTCACGGACTCCACGACGCTCCGCAACATGGGCGTCGGCTTTGGCTACACCCTCATCGCGATTCGCTCCACCCAGAAGGGGCTCGGCAAGCTTGAGCTCAACGCCGACCGCCTTGCCGAGGACCTAGACCGCAACTGGGAGGTCCTCGCCGAGCCGATCCAGACCGTCATGCGCAAGGTCGGCATGGACCATCCGTACGAACGGCTTAAGGAATTGACGCGCGGCAGGCGCGTGACGGCTGAGATCATGCAGGACTTCGTGAAGGCGCTTCCGCTCCCGAAGGAGGACAAGGCGCGGCTTCTGAAGCTCACGCCCGCTACGTACACCGGACTCGCCGCGAAGCTCGCAAAGCTCGCGTAAGGACGCGGAATGCCCAGAAAGCGCATTCTCCTCTCCGGGATGATGTTCCTGCAGTTCCTCATGCTGCCGGTATGGTTCGTCCCGATCGTGCCGTACGTCCAGTCGCTCGACGGGGGAGGGGAGTGGGTGCTCTGGTGCGGACTCATCATGGGCTTCGGCACCTTCACTTCTCCGCTCGTCGGGATGTTCGCCGACAGATTCCTCAACGCGGAGAAGGTGATGGCGCTCTGCGATTTCGCCGGAGCCGCGATGCTCTCCGCCGCGTTCTTCGTGCGCAGCCCCGGGCTTCTGTTCGTGCTCCTGCTGCTTGCAATGTGCTTCTACATGCCGACGTGGGCTCTGTCCGCGTCGATAGCAATGGCGCACCTGCCGAGCGGGGAGTTTCCGAAAGTGCGGGTATTCGGCACGCTCGGCTGGATTGCGTCCGGCGTCTTCTCCTACATCGGCGTCAGGTGGTTCGGCGTAGAAAACTTCGACACTACGGCGTGGATCTTCGCGTGCGGCGCCGGCGCGTCCGCCGCGGGCGGGCTCCTATCGCTCGCGCTTCCCCCCACTCCACCGGCGGCGAAGGGCACGCCGGTGTCGGTCGCGGACGCGCTGGGGCTCAAGGCGCTCGTCCTGTTCAAGCGGCCCGAGTTCTGCGCGTTTGCCGCGGTCCTTCTGCTCGCGATGATTCCGTTCATGTGGTACAACGTCTACTGCGCGGCTTACCTCAAGGAGTCGGGCTTCAAGTTCCTCACGATAACCCTGAGCCTCGGACAGGTCGGCGAGATCGGCTTCATGCTGCTCGTCCCGCTGATCGTGTCGAAATGGGGCTACAGGGCGGCGTTCGCCATCGGCATCGGCGCGCTCGCGTTCAGGAACGCGGCGTTCGCGTCGTCGTGCGCTCTCGGCTTCGCGCCGGGCGACTTCGCTGGCATACTCGTCCACGGTCTCATCTTCGGACTCCTCGTCGTCGGCAGCCAGATGTACATCGACGACAACGCGCCGAAGGAGCTCCGCAACCAGGCGCAGGGGCTCGTCAACCTGATGACCGCGGGTGTCGGGGTGTTCCTCTCGAACGGAATCTTCAACGCGGTGCTTGCGCCGCGCGCGGACGGTTCGCGTGCGTGGACCGCAGCCTACCTCGCGGCGTTCTGCATTGCGTGCGTCGCGTGCGTTCTCTCGGTCGTCCTGATACGCCCGCATCGCGGCGTCACGGAAGTCGCGAGCCCCAGAGCGTGAGCTGCGTGCGGTCGCCTATCGCAGTGAAGGCGGCGGTCTTGTCGTTCGTCCCGTCTATCGCCATCGTCAGCGCCACTCCGCGGAATACGTCGACTCCGTCTATCGTGACGGTGATGTAGGGCGTTCCCGTCTCGACGTCCCAGCGTCCGGTGCGCGCGCCGCCGATCGTCCTGTCGGGCTTCAGCTCGATGCGCTCCGCCCTCGCGCCCCCGCCGTGCGCGTAGTCGACCTCGAGCCTGTGCAGGATGATGTCCCACGATCCAGCGAGCGCCTTGCGCGGAAGCCCCTTTCTGTCCAGCCTTTCGCCGCGCGTGCGGTACGGCGCCGCGAGGAGCCATCCGTCCCTGTTCAGGAACAGCTGGTGCGTGCGCAGATAGTGGCCTTCGTGGCCCTCGTCGGTGCGCGTGTGGAAGACGATGTAGGCGCGTCCGTCGTCGTTCACGATCGCGGAGTTGTGTCCCTGCGCGACCATTCCGCTCCTGTTGCCCGGCCATTTGTACGCGCCGAAGAGCCTCACGCCCTTCGGACCGTTGAAGTTCATCTCGTACTTGTCGTAGAAGGGCGTGTTGCCGGCCTTGTCGAGGTAGGGTCCGTCGGGGTTCTTCGACCTGAAGACGCGGACGTTGTATCCGCCTTTTGCCTCGAGCTTCCCGTACGAGATGAAGAGCCAGTACCATCCGCCGAAGCGGAATATGTACGATCCCTCGCCCGACGCATAGGAGCCGCCGGCGATCTTCTTCCCGAAGTAGGGGTCGGAATGCGCGTTCGCGGGGTATTTCGCCCTGGCGTCCCTCATGCCCGTCCTCTCGTCGAGGGCAAGCATGAAGATTCCGCCCGACCACGAACCGTACGACATCCAGAGCTTCCCCGCCTCGTCGTAGAACACGCACGGGTCGATGCAGTTCGGGAAGGCGAGCCCCCACTTTTTGTTTCCGACGCCGAACGTGACGTAGCGCTCCGGAAGCGTCTTCGCTCCGAGCACGGCGGGAACGTCCGTCTCTTTCCAGTCGGCGGGCGAGAAGCCTCCGTAGACGACGCTGCCTGCGTACTCATATGGACCCTCCGCCCTGTCCGCAGTGAGAAGGACGATGTTCGACTTCCAGTCGTCGCCGTTTGCGGAGAGGTAGACGCAGTATTTGCGCATCTTCCTGTTGTAGACGACATCCGGCGCCCAGAGGTAGTCGAACCAGTTCCTCGCCGAGCCGTCCTTGTTCCAGGCGCGGATCTTCTCCGCGGTTTCGGGAGAGACGGCGCTTCTCAGGGAGTCCGTCTGCCGCCAGCTGATGAGGTTGTCGCTTGCGGCGCTCGCGAGGTGGGTCCCGAAGATGCGGAACTTTCCGTCGAGGTCTTTGAAGACGGACGGATCGTGCACGTGCGCGGTCCGCACCCAGCCCGGCGGCGGACGGAAGTTCCCGGCGCGCGCGGACTGCGCGTCGTCCGCGGCAACCTGCCATGTGGCCGCCGCAACGAGGGCGTATATGATGTGCGTCTTCGTCATTTTTGACAATTGTACCAAAATCCCGCTGATGAATGTGTTGCATCTGAGAATAAAGTGTCGTATTTTAGAATCCGTGAAGCATCTTGTCTTGGCATGCTATGCGCCATCTGCAATCAAAAGGGGAACATTAGGTATAGTCGCAGACGCCGCAGATGTTGCGTCTGCGGCAAACGTTCGGCATCACAATTTTCCTGTTTCCGAAAAAGACCCCATAGGCAACGCCACCAGGATTTGCTACAATACCTTCAACGCGTCCGAAAGTGTTGTGGACGCAAACGGAATCGTGACGAAGTACGCCTATAACGACGCCGGGCTTGTCACCCTCATGGAACGCCTCGACGGAAGCGAGACGCTGACGTTTCATGCCTTCATGTGCCACGCCGACGGCCAGCTCGCGAGTGCAAATTGCGGTTCTGCGGGAGGGACGCGCTCCGTCGCCTCCGAAACAGAAACCTTCCTTTGGGACGGCCTCGCGCTCATCCAGCGAGGCGACGAGCAGTTCATCAACGAGCCGCACGTCGGAGGCGGCAACCCCGTCGCTTCATCGAAGGGCACCTCGTACTTCAACGACGCGCTCGGCACGACCGTCGGCTCAAAGTCCAACGGCAAGTACTCCGCCGCGGCCCTCACGGCCTTCGGAGAGTCGCTTGAGACGCTAAAGGGCGAAGTAACTTCAAACATCAAACATGACATATAGTTGTGAAACAGGCGCTCTGTATGTTTATGAGTGAATTCTTATGAAAGGAGTATACGAATGAAAAAACTCTTTCTATTAGTGTTATCTACCGCATTCATTCATACACCGGTTTTAGCCGAGAGCAGATGCTATTCACTGCCGTCGCGGAGCGCGATAGCGGTTGATGGTGAGTCGGTCGTACATGTGGATCGAGTTGACATATTCGCGAAGGACGATTCAATAGGTCATTATGGGTCGCCGTTTCGGATCATAGGCTACGACAAAGATCGCAAAGTCGTGTTTGATAGGGTATTTGCTCGGGAAAATAAATCGACGAATGAATTGGCCAACGTATGCCAACAGGCAGGCGTGTCCACTACGATTGTTCAAGACGAATTGTCCATTAGCGATAGTTTTTATTCGCTTTCAGCCAAGAAATCGCACGGTGAATTTCTGGTCGTGGTGCTCAACATGTCAAAGCTGCGGAATGAGATTCCGAATTCGTTGGCGTGCACAAATAGACAAGCGCAGGCAAAGGTCACTGTAGACTGGCCCAAGACGGATGAGGATAGACAGTTGTATTATCATCAAGATTTGCAGACCTTGAATCTTCTGCAGCCTAGAGATGTTGCTCCAGAGGAGAGGGAATACCTGCATTTGAATGCTGCCCTTTATCAGAACAGGTCGAGCTTCTCAATAAGGTTTGTACTTTCACGAATGAAAGGCGTCGGCGAAACGATAGCCGACGGACGCCTTGTCGGCAAAATTGCTGGCGATGAAATCAACGACAAGTCCGTTACTTACGGTTCCGGAGAGGGGCTTGTTGCCTTTGATGTCGAACTTCTGCCTGATGATGAGACGAGTGGAGCCGACATAAGTGAGAGTGAAAGGGGTCCGTTGGAACGGGCAGGGCTAAAGCATCGCACCGCGAGATTGAATGTTTCATATGGGGCTATGAAGATACGTATGGAAATGCGGGTGATTGTTGATTGGACAGAATAATTGTGGAGTGCATTGTCGCATTAATGCAGCCGCCGCGATTTGCGCGGCGTTTCCGTTCTTCTGGCGATGGAGGCGGCGGTGTTGTGGCGCGGCGCGCTGGGGGCATCGCGCCCTACCAGCGTGCGTGGACGGCGATGGAACGCCGTCCCTACCAGGTTGTGCGGCTTAAACTTGTCGGTCCGCCAGAGTTCTTCGATCCGCCGACAAACGCCGTTGTTTTACATGTTTCTACACGGTCGTTAATTAACGCAGAGTCGCAGAGTCGCTGAGTGCGCAGAGGAGTAATATGCAGTGTTTGCTGTCGATATTTGTTTCTGTGTATGCCATGGCTTTCAGGACGACAACTACTGGTCGCCGGCGGCGAGTCTTGGATCCGGGGCGAGGATGACACGATGCTTGTGAAGGAGCAGGACGACATAGATGTCGAAAGCCGCAACCCCCTCTACACGCGCCGCCTTGCGGAGCTATGGCAGAAGTGATGCGCCCGCGGCAAGCGCACAGGCGGTCCGTTTTTTGGTATAATATGTGCTTATGAAGCGATTGCTGTCGATTTTTGCCGTTCTTGCGCTCTGTCTGGGTGCCAATGGGGCTTGGTATTGGCCTTTCTCGTCCGACGACGAGAAGCCGCCGCGCGTTTCCGAGCTGATGGAAGGCGCGTCGATAATGATCGACGAGGCGTACGACCTGGCGGCGGACGGCAAGACGTCCGAAGCCGTGGAGAAGTTCCGCGCCGCGCTTGCCGAACTGGACAGAATCGAGTTCGAGAATCCCGACCGCGTCAAGGAGCCGGAGTTCAACACCCTCAAGAACAAGCGCGCCACGGTGACGGCCGCGATTGACTCGCTCCTCCTCAACGAGGCGCAGGTGAACGCGAAGCCGATAGCGGTTACGGACACTACGGAGCTCCAGAAGAAGTACGAGGCGAAGCTTGCGGCGAAGAAGAACGCCGCAAAGGGGAATGTCGGCGATCAGTCCGCGGCAAATGCGCCGCGCACCGACGCCGAGAAGGCGATCGCCGCGCTCAAGGCGAAGGACTACGAAGGCGTTGAGCGCGCCGTGGCGGCGATGCTGGCCGCGAAGCCGAACGACGTCGCGGCCCTCAACCTGCGCGCGGCGGCGGAGATAGGCAAGGGCGACGCTAAGGCCGCGGAGCGCACGCTCAACCAGGCGATGAAGGCCAACCCCGAGAGCTACTATGCGTTCTACAACATGGCGAGGCTAGTCGCGCGCTCGAAGGACGGATCCATCGACGCGGCGCGCCGCTACTACGAGACGGGGCGCGCGCTCGGCGGGCCTGTCGACAAGACGATCGAGGGGATGCTGAAGTGATTTCGCTCATAGCCAGCCTTCTGATAGCCACAAACGCCCCGGCCGCAGAGGTGGTGGCGAACTGCAGGTCGATGATCCCGTCCGACGTCGAGCTCAAGGGCCGCATCGTGCTGAGGAGCCGCAGGGGAATCGCGCAGGCAGAATACGACTACGACCTCGTGCGCAAGGATGGCGGGACGGACCTCAAGATCTCGAAGGACGGGAAGGACGTCGCGTTCGAGAAGTCGGGACCGATCCTCGGGACGGACGTCACGTGGAGCGACATCACGCTAGACTACCTGTGGTGGGACGACTTCGCGTACGACGAGAAGCGCGAGGGCGAGACGGTCCACGGACAGGTCTGCACCGTGATCGTTATGAAGAAGGGCGAGCGGACGGTCCGCGTGTGGGTGGACCACAAGACGGGCGCGCTGATGCAGGCCGAGGAGGAGAAGGACGGCAAGGCCGTCCGCAGGCTTTGGGGAACCAGGCTCAAGAAATTTGGCGAACGCTGGATGGCCAACGTGATGGAAGTGGAAACCATCGGGTCGGGCCACCGCACCAAAATAACAGTGGAGGAACTGAAATGAAGAAACTGCTGAAGGCAATAGTCGTAATCGTGCTTTCCATCGTCGTGCTGACGGTGGTCGCGCTCCTGGCGCTCCCGCTCTGGATCGGTCCGGTCGTGAAGGGCGTCGCGAATGTCGCCGTTCCTCGTATAACCGGCACCGGGTTCAACCTCGGCGAGTTCGGGCTCAACCCCTACGTCGGCACTCTTCACGTCGGCGACATGCAGCTCGCCAACCCGACGAACTTCTCCGAGAAGAACGCCGTGTCACTCAACAAGTTCGACGCGGACCTCGCGGTGACGTCGCTCTTCGGCGGGAAGAAGATACGCATCGAGTCGGTGGATCTCGACGGACTTGTAGTGTACAGCGACACGACGGCGTCGAACTTCCGCCAGATCGCCGCGAACGCCGCGGGCGAGCCTGAGGAGAAGAGCGAGGTCGCGAAGCTTGCGGAGGAGAACGCCTCGGCCGAAGAGCCCAAGGCAGAGGAAGCGAAGCCGGCCGGGGAAGAGCATGGCAAGGGACTCCAGATCGACCGCCTGACGATCAAGAACGTCACGGTCAAGTACGGGCTCGTTCCGCTCAAGATCCCCGTGGACATCGATATCCCCGACATCGGCAAGGATTCCGAAGAGGGTGCCTCGATTCAGGAGGTCATCCAGCTCGTGTGGCAGAGGATCCTCGCGGCGGCAGGCGCTGTCGGCGGCACGCTCGGCGACCTCGGCAAGGGCGCGGTCGACATCGGTGCGGGCGCGCTTGATGTCGGCAAGGGCGCTGTCGGCGCGGCGCTCGATGCGGTGAAGTCCGGAGACAACGACGGCGCGAAGGAGGCGCTCAAGGACGCTGGGAAGAGCCTCAAGGAGGCCGGAGACGGGCTTAAGGACTTGTTCAAGTAATCGTCCCTTCCAACTTTTCAACTTTACTTTTACCCACAACCAGAGACGATAAATGGAAAAGAAGACCCAGAAAAAGAACAAGGACCGCCGCGTTGAAATGTCCGTGGAGGGACTTAAGGAAGACTTCGCCTGGCACCTCAGGTATTCGCTCGCGAAGGGCGACGAGAGGGCGACGGACCGCGACAGGTACACCGCGTTCGCGATGGCGGTGCGCGACCGCCTCGTGGAGCGCTGGATATCGACGCAGGAGGAGTATTCGCACCAGAACACGAAGCGCGTCTACTACATGTCGCTCGAGTTCCTCATCGGACGCCTCCTCGGCAACAACGTCATCAACCTGAAGGCCGACCGTCTCTGCTGCGAAGCGCTCAAGGACTACGGCATCAACTGGAACGACCTTCGAGACTACGAGACGGACGCGGGACTCGGCAACGGCGGCCTCGGGCGTCTCGCCGCGTGCTACATCGACTCCATGTCGACGCTCAACCTCGCGGGAATGGGCTACGGACTCCGCTACGACTACGGCATCTTCCGCCAGCGCATCGTCAACGGCAGCCAGGTGGAGGAGCCGGACCACTGGCTCAAGGACGGCTATCCGTGGGAGATGGCGCGTCCCGAATACGCGCAGCACGTCCACTTCGGCGGACATGTCGAGTGCAGGAACGACCACGGCCGCCAGCAGTGGTACTGGATCCCCGCCGAGACGGTGCAGGGAGTTCCGTACGACCTCCCGATCGTCGGCTACGACAAGGCGGTCAACTCGCTCCGTCTCTGGAGCGCGAAGGCAGTCGACGACTTCGACCTTGCGGACTTCGACAAGGGCTCCTACGTCGAGGCCGTCGAGCAGAAGGTGCTCGCCGAGAACCTCACGAAGGTGCTGTATCCGAACGACAACACGACCCAGGGCAAGGAGCTGCGCCTGCGCCAACAGTACTTCTTCGTTGCGTGCTCGCTGAGGGACATCCTCCGCCGCTTCCGCCAGACGAACGACAGCTGGGACGCGCTCCCCGACAAGGTATTCATCCAGCTCAACGACACGCACCCGACGCTCGTCATCCCCGAGCTCATGCGCATCCTCATCGACATCGAGGGTCTTGACTGGGACAAGGCGTGGGACCTGACTCGCCGTTCGACGGGGTACACCAACCACACGATCCTCCAGGAGGCGCTCGAGAAGTGGCCGGTTCCGATGATGGAGAGGCTCCTTCCCCGCCACCTCCAGATCATCTACGAGATCAACGGGCGCTTCCTGCAGGAGATCAGCTCGCTCTATCCGGGCGACATCAAGAAGCTCCAGCGCATGTCGCTCATCGACGAGGGCGGCGAGAGGTATGTCAGGATGGCCAACCTCTGCATCGTCGGCACGTCCTCCGTCAACGGCGTCGCCGAGCTGCACACCGAGATCCTCAAGTCGACGCTCTTCAAGGACTTCTACGAGCTCTGGCCCGAGAAGTTCCACAACGTCACGAACGGCATCACGCCGCGCCGCTGGCTGCTCAAGGCGAATCCGTCCCTCTCGCAGCTCATCTCCGAGTCGATCGGCGAGAACTGGATCACCCACCTTGACGACCTCAGGAAGCTCGAGAAGTTCGCGAAGGATTCCGCGTTCCTCTCCGCCCTCGCGAAGATCAAGTCCTGCAACAAGCGCCAGCTTGCGAACTGGACGCACAAGAACCTCGGCATCGAGCTCAACCCCGACGCGATCTACGACGTCCAGGTGAAGCGCCTCCACGAGTACAAGCGCCAGCTCATGCTCGCGATCTACATCGTGATGTTCTACAACCGCCTGCTGAACGACTCGAAGTACGACCCCGTGCCGCGCCAGTTCATCTTCGCGGCTAAGGCGGCGCCCGGATACTACATGGCGAAGCTCATCATCCGCTTCATCCACGGCATCGCGGGAGTCGTCAACTGCAATCCGAAGACGCGCGGAAAGCTCTCCGTCGCGTTCCTTCCGGATTACCGCGTCTCGCTCGCGGAGAAGATCATGCCCGCCTCTGAGGTCTCGGAGCAGATCTCGCTCGCCGGCATGGAGGCCTCTGGCACTGGCAACATGAAGTTCATGATGAACGGCGCGCTTACGCTCGGAACCTACGACGGCGCGAACGTCGAGATCCACCGCGAGGTGGGGGACGATAACATGTTCCTGTTCGGACTCCGCACCGAGGATGTCGCGAAGCTCAGGCCGACGTACGTCTCCAAGGACTGGTACAATAAGGATCCGGAGATCAAGGCCGCGCTCGACATGATCAAGGCGAACGTCTTCTCGCTTCTCGAGCCCGGGCTCTTCGAGCCGATCCTCCGCTCGCTCCTCGAGTACAACGACTACTACATGCTCCTCGCCGACCTCCGCTCCTACAGCGAGGCGCAGGACCGTGTCGACGCCGCGTACCGCAACGCGAAGAAGTGGAACCAGATGTCCCTCGTGAACATCGCGCGCTCCGGCTTCTTCTCGTCCGACCGCGCCGTCATGGAGTACGCGCGCGACATCTGGCACGTCCAGCCAGTCCAGCTCTGATGCAGTCATGAAGCGCGGCTTGCTGATCGTCGCGGCGCTTGCCTCTACCCTCTCCCTCGGCGTTCGCGCCGAGGAAGAGGAAGACTATGCAGGCGAATGGTACGCCGGCGGCGCCGCGCAGCTCGTCTTCCCGCAGGGCGGCTCGCGCATGCGCCGCCTCGGCGGAGGCGCCGCGCGCGTCGGGCGCTATCTGACGGAGTCGTTCGCGCTGGAATGCGAGGCTGCATGGCTTGAGAACTCCGCCGCGCTCGCCGCGCGCGCCGTGTGGCACCTGCACGGATGGGACGAGTTCGACATGCTGTTCGGATACGAGCGGTTCGATCCGTTCCTCTCCGCCGGCGCGAAGGGCTGGTTCCACGACGGACAAGTCGGGCCCTCCGCCGGAGTGGGCGCCTTCTACTACCTGACGGACGAGTGGGCTCTCAGGTTCGACGCCGAAGCCACGCTCGGACTTGACACGCACGTGGAGACGGTCTATTCGCTTTCGGCCGGATTGCAGTATTTCTTCTAGGACGCCATGAAAAACCAGCGCGAAGAGTGGTACGACAAGGAATTGAAGGTCGCCGTCACGATAGTTGACGTCACCGAGGCGGCGCAGTCGCTCGTGCGCGGACACCTGTGCGGTCCGACGAGCGCGTACGTCCTGTCGAGGGCGCTCGCCTCCGCCGCGCTGCTCGGCGCCGAAATGTCCGAAAAGGACGAGACGCTCATCCTGCAGATGAAGTGCGAGGGGCCGCTCGGCGGATTCAACGTCGAGTGCACTGCGGAGGGAACGCTGAGGGGCTACACGGAGAAGAAGATACTCGACGACTTCGACGGACTCGGCACGCCCGACCTGAGGAAGGTCGTCGGCAAGCGCCAGGTCCAGGTTACGCGCTCCGTTCCCGGCCGCATCATTTCGCAGGGAATATCCAATTCGCTCGACGGCTACCTCGCGGGCTCGCTCCAGCGCAAGGCCGTCATCTACACCGAGGCCTCGGTAAGCGACGACGTCGAGATACTCGAGGCTCGCGGCGTGATGGTCGAGGAGATGCCCGACGCGAGCGGCACCGGTGTGCTGTCCGTCGATCTTCTGGGCAAGTCCCGCTCTGGCGCGCTTAGCGTCTCTTCGCGCAACATCCTCTCGAAGCTCGGCCTCAAGGGTGCGGAGCTCAGGAAGACGACTCCGCTTTCGTTCGCCTGCCGATGCTCGCCAGACCGCGCCGTCGCAATGCTCGCGGCGCTTTCGCCCGAGGAGCGCGCGACGCTTCCGCCGAAGATCGACATCACCTGCCATATGTGCGGCAGGACATTTTCTGTGCCAACTCAACGCTGAGCGTCATCTGGAATCGTCTCGCCGGGAAAGGGGAGACCGCCTAGGCGGCATGCAGAAGCCGAAAATAGTTGCCATTATCTCGCGTTTTTCGCGTGTTTTCTGGAACTTAAAAAATTATTTCAAAAATCTTCATTCACCCCCTTGCGT